>JAFVBX010000057.1 GCA_017479675.1 Prevotella sp. | reverse complement strand
TTTCTGTAATTTTGTAGTCGGTAATCATGAGTTTATTCTTTTGTTTAACTTTATAAGTGATTGGAATTCAGATATAAAGGTACAAAAAATATCTCAGATTACCAACTTTTTATGCGACTTTCTTATCCCGAACTGGGGTATTTATATATATGCGTGTACGTGAGCTGTCGGTTAACAAAAGTAACAAAAGTAACAAAAGTAACAAAAATAACATTTGTAACGTTTTGCGGAAATCTTACTGAAATGTTAAATTGTGGCAGCACACTTTGGCGATTTTGTGCAATTTTCGATATTTAATGATGAAAATATGAAAAAATTAGAATATTAGGGGGACATCCTCGGTATATCATTGCTAACTTGCTAATAATAAGCTCGTTAATGCGCACAATCTTTTAATATTTCAATCTCTTAATCTTTTAATCTCCAAGGGGGTTTTTCGCCAGTACTTCTGGCAGTGTTAGATGTACCCTCTGGCATTGTTAGAAGTACCTTCTGGCAGCCTTAGATGTACCCTCTGGCAAAGCTATATTTGGGGAGCGGTACGGAAGTGTTAAATTGTGGCATATCCTTGCAGGGACAGGCACAAAGCAGTACCTTTGCAGTAGCTAAAGTTTAATAACAGGTCAGCAGGTCGGCAACGACATAACTGCTGCCGCCGACAAAGATGAAGTCATCGGGCGATGACTGCGACAGAGCCGCCTCGTAAGCCTCGCCGACTGTGCGGAAAGCCTCACCACACAGCCCTGCGGCAGAAGCCTTCGCCACGAGTTCATCGACAGGAATGGCACGGTGGGTGCTCGCCTGGGTGAAATAGTAAGTGGCATCGCTGGGCAAGAGCCTCAGCACATGGTCAACATCCTTGTCGCTCACCATGCCGAAGACGATACGCAACGTTGCTCCCTCGCCGTATCGCTGGCGTATCTCGCCATACTGAGCCCTAATCTGCTCCGCCAGCAGTTGCCAGCCTGCAAGGTTGTGCCCCGTGTCGCACACCACGAGCGGACGCTGCCTAACGGTCTCCCACCTGCCGCGCAAGTGTGTCAGCTCCACCACATTGCCTATGCCGTAGCCTATGCAGTCCTCGTCAGTGATGATGCCCTTCTCCCTCAGCACACGGCAGGCGGACAGTACGGTTCTCACGTTGTGCTCCTGACAGTAGCCCGTGAGCTGGCACTCTGGCACATCGTCAAACTGCTCGTCCTGGGCAAAGCGTATGGGGGCATGCTTCTCGCGGGCAACAGCCTCGAAGACGGGACGCGTCTCAGTCAGGTATTCACCCACCACCACAGGCACCCCTTCCTTTATGATGCCAGCCTTCTCGCCTGCTATCTTTGCCAGCGTGTCGCCAAGGAACTCGGTGTGGTCGAAGGAAATGTTGGTGACGATGCTCACCTCGGGGGTTATGATGTTGGTGCAGTCGAGCCTGCCGCCAAGCCCCACCTCCACGACGGCTATATCGGCCTGCTGCTCGGCAAAGTATTTGAACGCCAGCGCCGTGGTGAGCTCGAAGAACGAGGGTTGCAGAGGTTCAAAGAAACTACGCTCCTCCTCCACAAATCTCACTACATATTCGTGGCTTATGGGCTCGCCGTCAACCCTTATCCTCTCATTGAAATCCACCAGATGGGGCGAGGTGTAGAGCCCCACCCTGTAGCCCTGCCTCTGGAGTATGGCGGCAAGCATGTGGGAGGTGCTGCCCTTGCCGTTGGTGCCTGCCACGTGGACAGTACGGAACTGGCGGTGAGGATGGTGGAAATGCTCGTCGAGGGCGAGGGTGTTGCTCAGCCCCTCCTTATAAGCACCAGCGCCCACCTTTTCAAAGGCAGGCGCAGCGTTGTATAGATATTCTAACGTTTCGGAATAGTTCAATCTTTTAATACCTCAATCTTTTAATCTTTTAATATCTCAATCTTTTAATATCTCAAGAGAACATGCTACGGAAACGGTTGAAGAGGTTGCTCTTGGTGGCAGAGTCAGCCTTGAAGTTCTCGGAGTCCTTCATCTTCTCGAGGGCAGACTTCTCGTCCTTTGACAGGGTGCGAGGCACATAGACCGAAATGTTGACCAGTATGTCGCCGTTGCCGTAGCCATAGCCCTGTACGGCAGGCAGTCCCTTGCCCCTCAGACGAAGCGTCTTGCCAGGCTGGGTGCCAGGCTCTATCTTGAGCTTCAGCTGACCGCCCTCTATGGTAGGAATGTTGACATCGCCACCGAGTGCCGCCGTCGGGAAGTCGAGCAACAGATTGTATATCAAGTCCTTGCCGTCGCGCACGAAAGTATCGTTAGGCTCTTCCTCGATGAACACCTTGATGTCGCCAGGCTGACCGTTGCGCCTGCCGGCATTACCCTTGCCAGGAGCGTTGACCACCATGCCGTCCTGAACGCCCGCAGGGATGTTGATTTCCACAACCTCCTCGCCACGCTCTACGCCCTCGCCGTTACACTTGGGACACTTGTTCTTGATGGTCTTACCTTCACCGCCGCACGTAGGACAGACGCTCTGCGTCTGCATCATGCCGAAAATGCTCTGCTGCTGCTTTACCACTACGCCACTGCCTCGGCACGTCTTACACGTCTCGACGCCCTCGCCGCCAGTGCCGTGACAGCTGGAGCACCTGACGTCCTTGCGCACCTTGAACTTCTTGGTGACACCCGTTGCCACCTCCTTGAGGTTGAGGCGCACGCGGAGCTTGAGGTCACTGCCACGATGTATCTGCTGGCGCGCACCGCCGCCGAAACCGCCGAAGCCGCCCCTGCCACCGAAGACATCGCCAAACATGTCGAAGATGTCGTCCATGGAGAAGCCGCCGGCACCGCCAAAGCCGCCGAAACCGCCGCCACCGCCGAAGCCGCCGCCACCGCCGAAGTTGGGACCGTCGAAGCCGAACTGGTCATACTGCTGACGCTTCTGTTCGTCAGACAGCACGGCATAAGCCTCTGCCGCCTCCTTGAACTTCTCCTCAGCTTCCTTCTTCTCGGCATCGCTCTTGTCGCCCTGACGGTCAGGGTGATACTTGATGGCTATCTTGCGGTAAGCCTTCTTTATGTCTGCTGCGCTGGCTTTCTTATCGACACCCAGCACCTCGTAGTAATCTCTTTTTGCCATATAGATTATCTCCTCTCCCTAATCTTTTAATATCTTAATCCTTTAATCTTTTAATATCTTAATCTCTTAATCTTTTAATATCTTAATACCTACTGTCCTACTGCAACCTTGGCAAAGCGTATCACCTTGTCATTGAGCGTATAGCCCGTCTGCACACAGTCTATCACCTTGCCCTTCTTGTCCTCGCCCATGCCAGGAACGAGAGCCACAGACTCGTGGTAGTCCACGTTGAAGTCAGCCCCCTCGGTCTCTATCTTCTTCACGCCGAGACCTTCAAGCGTCTTCTGGAACTTCTGGAAGATGAGCTGCATGCCCTCACGGATGGCATCGGCATCGTCACTCTTGTCGGCAAGGGCGCGCTCGAAGTCGTCGAGCACTGGCAAAATGGCAGTGATAGCCTTCTCGCCGCCAGCAAAGATGAGGTCAGCCTTCTCCTTGAGGGTGCGCTTGCGATAGTTCTCAAACTCAGCCTGCTTATAGAGTGCCTGCTTCTTGAGTTCCTCAATCTCGGTCAGCGCAATGTCGAGAGGGTCTTTCTGCTCTGCCGCCTCCTCCTTTGCTTCCTTTGCTTCAGGAGCCTCAACAGCTTCGGCAGTAGCCTGCTTGTTTTCGTTCCCGTTCTCGCTATTCGCCTGCGGCTCATCTCTTCGAGTCCCGTTAACGTTTTCGTTCTCGTTATCCACCGTATTTATTTCTTCCTTTTTCATTGTTATATTATGAGAGTTATAATGTTTTCGTTTATCCGTCCTTACAAAATGTGTGCCAAACAATCTTTTAATTTCTATAGTAGTAGTACCAGTAGGTGCCGAAATAGTTGTCACGCAGGTCAGCCTGCTTCTCTTTCTTGGGTTTCTTGCTACGCATCATGGCGAGGAAATCGGCATAGTCAGCCCTCACGGCATTGCTGACACGCAGGG
Source organism: Prevotella sp. (assembly GCA_017479675.1). Classification (GTDB taxonomy): domain Bacteria; phylum Bacteroidota; class Bacteroidia; order Bacteroidales; family Bacteroidaceae; genus Prevotella. The sequence continues at coordinate 23,962 of JAFVBX010000057.1, read as the reverse complement.
TGTCGTTATGCACCAGCATCAGTGCCTCCGCATAGTGCTGGGGGAGCTCGTCGGCAGACGTGTAGTAACGTGCCACATTCTTGCCGAAAGAACGCAAGTCCTTGTTTATCAGATTGGTACACAGCAGATAGTCGATAGCCGCCTTGCGTGCCGTACCCCTGCGCAACTCACGTTGCAGGTACACCTCCGACCTCTCGTCTATAGTCCTCGGAACGAAGCCTATGGACTGCCATATAGGATAGCAGTCACGCAACAGGGCATGAGGCTCGCCGTCCGTGCGAGGCAGGAGGGTGGACTGGCTGCTGCTGAAGTTGTAACAGAACAGGCGCTCGCCCATAGACTGACGTGACAGGGCATAGGCACGCCACATTGTCAGTGCCTTGTCATTGTCGTGCTGGGGTATGCCAAGGGCAAGGGCTTCGCCGAAACGTCCCTCGTGGCATAGCCTCTCTACGGCAAGCCGCGTGTGGAGAGTCCTGTCAGTATTGCCCATGCCGTACATCAGCATGGTAGAAAGCAACAGCACCAAGATGTTGGTACACCACGGGGTGACAGGCGTAGAGCCGTCGCGAGAACTATTGAAATAGCTGACGTAGTGGTTTATCAGCCTTATGGCAAAAGGAAACAATGTGAGCACCACCACGGAGAAGCCTACAAGCCCCCATGAGATGCTCACATTACCCATGTCATCAACCGTGCCGCTTGTCACCAGTCCGCTGAGCATCATAGCTGGCAGGAACACCAACGTCTTGATGCGCTGAGGAAAAGACAGCACGAGCGACGTAACGAATGATATCAGTATGGCTATGGCAGTAAAGATGACACCTCCTGTCAGTCTGTCGTATGATGTCTCATGGTCAGACCACGAATACTGCGTCATTCCAATGACGTCACCTTGGAATGAATAGAAATAGAGGAATGTAATTAAAACAAAGAGAACAGTACACACAGCACTCACAGCTGGGTTACCACTGTTGTTATTATTCTTCATCTTGTTTGTTTACTGCAAGCCTATGACAGATGTCTTAGTTTTTCTTCAACACAACTGCCGAACGCGCCGGGATATAGAGTTTCAACCACTCCTTCTTGTCCTTGACGTACATTTCATCGTAGTTGGTGAGGTGGGTTATGCTGTCGTCAGCGAAACCGTTGCCACCAAACTCCTTGGCGTCAGTATTGAGCACCACATTGTAGGAGCCTGTAGGTACGAGGAAACCGTAGTCGGTATAAGAGCGTGTGGGAGAGAAATTGAAGACGTAGATGAGGTCGCCACGCATGAACGCCATAATCTGGTCGCCCTCGTTGACCCATATCTCCTGCACGGGAGTCTCGTTGAACTTCTTCACCGTCTTCATCACCTCAAGCATCTTGCGGTCGAAGTCACCCAGCCAGTGGTAGCACAGTTCCTTGTTATCGCCAAGGTTCCACTGACGGCGGGCATACTTACAGCTCCATCCGTTGCCCTCGCGAGGGAAGTCTATCCACTCGGGATGTCCCCCCTCGTTGCCCATGAAGTTGAGATAGCCGCCGTTGATGGTGCTTGACACCACGAGGCGTATCATCTTGTGGAGGGCAATACCTCGGCGAACCGTCTCGTTCTCGTCACCCTTCTTGAAGTGCCAGTACATATCGGCATCGATGAGGCGGAAGATGATGGTCTTGTCGCCCACGAGAGCCTGGTCGTGGCTCTCGGCATACGAGATGGTCTTCTCATCGGCACGACGGTTGGTCATCTCCCAGAATATGTCACGAGGATTCCACTGCTCGTCACTCTTCTCCTTAATCATCTTTATCCAATAGTCGGGCAAGCCCATAGCGAGACGATAGTCGAAGCCCAAGCCGCCGTCTTCTATCTTGGCAGCAAGTCCCGGCATACCCGACATTTCCTCGGCAATGGTGATGGCATTCTTGTTGACCTCGTGGATGACCTTGTTGGCAAGGGTGAGGTAACAGATGGCATTGTCGTCCTGACCACCGTTGTAGTAGTCGCCATAGCCGCCGAAGTCAACGCCAAGTCCGTGGTTGTAGTAAAGCATGGACGTAACACCGTCGAAACGGAAGCCGTCGAAGCGGTATTCGTCGAGCCAGAACTTACAGTTGCTCAGGAGGAAGTGCATCACCTGGTCCTTGCCATAGTCGAAGCAGAGAGAGTCCCACTGGTTATGCTCCCTACGGTCGCCCGGATAGAAGTACTGGTCGGGGTCTCCGCAGAAGTTACCCAGACCTTCTATCTCGTTCTTTACGGCATGAGAGTGCACAAGGTCCATGATGACGGCAAGCCCTGCCTGGTGGGCTGCATCAATGAGCTCCTTGAGGTCTTCGGGAGTGCCGAAACGGCTGGAGGCAGCAAAGAAATTGCTCACATGATAGCCGAAAGAGCCGTAGTAAGGGTGCTCCTGTATAGCCATTATCTGGATGCAGTTGTAGCCCTCCTTGATGACACGTGGAAGCACGTTGTCCTTGAACTCCTTGTAGGTGCCTACCTTCTCTGCGTCCTGCGCCATACCTATGTGGCACTCATAGATGAGCAGCGGAGTAGTGGTTGGCTTGAAGGCTTTCTTCTTCCACTTGTACTCCTTTTCTGGTGCCCATACCTGTGCAGAGAATATCTTTGTCTCGTCGTCCTGTACCACACGGCGAATCCATGCAGGTATGCGTTCACCCTGTCCGCCGTTCCACTTTACGAGGAACTTGAACAGGTCGCCATGCTTCAGGGCAGCAGCAGGAAGCTTTATCTCCCAGTCCTGACCGTTCTTGAGCTTCTTCATGGCGTACTTCTTGTTTTCCTTCCAACCGTTGAAGTCGCCTATGAGGTATATCTCCGTAGCATTGGGAGCCCACTCTCTGAGCACCCAGCCCTTGTCGGTCTTGTGCAGACCGTAGTAGAGGTAGCCCGTAGCAAACTCCGATAGTTTCTGCTTGCCTCCGCTGGTAAGGTGGTCTGCCATCCACATAGCATGATCATGACGACCGCGGATAGCATTCTCGAACGGTTCGAGCCAAGGGTCGCGAGCCACTATGCCTATATGCTGTGGTGCCACAGGAGCAGCTGCAGTCTTCTTGGCAACGGCTTTCTTTGCAGGTACTTTCTTGGTAGCAGGCTTAGCAGCCTTCTTGGTAGTTTTATTAGTCTCAGCCATAGTATTCTGTTTTATTATAAGGTAGTACTCCCTCTCGATTTATCTTAGCACTTAATCTTAAATACAGCCTTCTTGAACATCTCGTCGTTAGAGATACAAGGGGTGTGACCGTCCTGTGGGAAGAAGATAGCCATCATGCCCGGACGACAGGTAACGTATGTAGAACTTGGCTGGCCAGGATACTTCGTTACGTCCTTCTCAGCATTGTACTCAGCCTCGATGGTGATATCCTCAAGTGGCAGGTAGCCGTAGGTCTCCTCGCCGTCGATAGGTATCTGGATGTCGAGCATGTTCTTGTGTGTCTCCATCACAGCCTCATCAGGCAACTTACCCTTCTGGTTGATGATGTTTACAAAGAGGTCTTTACCCTTAATCTCATGCTTGCCTGGTTCAAGACTTGCGAGGTCGTTCTCCTCGAGGAACTTCACTACGTCAGCGAAAAGTGGATTAACGCCTGCATAATACTTCAGGTTGTCTAATGTGTCAACGATCATAATGCTTTAGTTTTTTTATTGGTTAATAATTTTTTCGTTATTTCGATATATCGGAATGTCGTTATTTAGGAATGTCGAGATATCAGGTCATTTCGCCCTGACTCCCATCTCGTACGTTCCTTTGTCGATGATTTGTCCTGTCTTGTCTTTCTCTATGAACTCTCCGTCACGCTCATCGTCATGGTATGTGCCTTCGAAACGGGTGCCTTCACGGGTTTCCTCTATCGCCTTGCCCTCACGCTTGCCGTTCCTGTATGTTCCCTTATACTTGCTGCCGTCAGAATAGTGGATTATCACCTCGCCGTTGAGCTGTCCGTTCTTGAAAGTACCGTCATAGCGGTCGCCGATCTTCTTCACCAGCGTACCCTTACCGTTCTGCTTGTCGGCCTTCCACTGACCAGTATATTGGTCGCCGTTGCTCCATACGAAGATGCCCTGACCGTCTTTCTCGCCATTGGTGAAGTGTCCCGTATATTTGTCGCCGTTGGCATATTTGAACACTCCTTCTCCTGTGCGTTCACCATCCTTATAGTCGCCTTCATAGACATCACCGTTCTTAAACCTGTAGATGCCCTTGCCGTCCTGTATATCGTTTAGCCAATGACCTACATACTGGTCGCCGCTGGAGTATTTGAATGTGCCTTTGCCAGAGCGGTTGTTGTCCTCCCACATGCCTTCATAGCTTGAGCCGTCACCCCATACGAAGGTGCCCTTACCGTTCTTCATGTCGTTTTTCCATTCGCCATCGTAGTAAGCACCCTCCTTATAGGTATATATGCCCTTGCCGGAACGCTTATCCTGATACCAGTTGCCGTCGTACTTGTCACCATTGTGATAGTACATCACACCATGTCCCTGCTGATAGTCCCTGAACCACAAGCCGTCATAGCGGTTGTTGTTGGCAAAGTAAGAAATTCCCTTGCCGTGCTGCTGGTCCTGAAACCATTGTCCTTCATAGCGCTCGCCATCAGTGAAGCTGTAAACACCATATCCCTGACGCTTTCCTTTCTCATATTCACCCTCATAGGTGTCGCCATTGGCAAACTGCGTTGCACCCTTGCCATGAGGCTTTCCACCCATCATTTCTCCTTGATATACTCCATTATCGTGGGTGTGACACGAGCCCAGCGAAATCTTCTGGGCTGACACCGATAATGCTAAGAATGCGAATATATATGTAAAAAAATATCTCAAAACTACGACAAATCAAAGTTATATTTTGCTTCAAAATTACAACTATTTTTTGAGACTGACGAAAGATTTCCTCTTTTTTTGTTATTTTAACTACATCTTTCAACCTTCAACCTCATTCTTTCAACTATTTTCACTATCTTTGCAGACATGAATTTCATCGCTATAATACCTGCACGCTACGCATCAACGCGTTTCCCCGGCAAACCTCTGGCTATGCTGGGAGGTAAGACCGTAATACAGAGAGTCTATGAACAAGTGACAAAACAGATTGCCGATGCCTATGTGGCAACTGACGACCAACGTATCTTTGACCACGTGACATCATGGGGCGGCAAAGCCGTGATGACTCGCAGCGACCACCAGTCGGGCACAGACCGCATAGAGGAAGCTATGGAAAAGATAGAGGCTGAGGGCAAGCATTATGACGTAGTAGTCAATGTGCAGGGTGACGAACCCTTCATACAGCCAGAACAGATAAGCAGTATCTGCCGCTGTTTTGACGATGCTGGCACACAGATTGCCACGCTCGGCATCAGGTTTAGGGAAGACATGGGGGCGATAGAAAATCCCAACTCGCCAAAAATAGTCGTTGACTGTCGCGGCTTCGCCATGTATTTCAGTCGCAGCGTAATACCCTACTGCAGAGGGAAAGAGAAAGAAACATGGGGCACACAGTTCCCCTACCTGAAACATATCGGCATGTATGCCTACCGCAGAGACGTACTGCGTGAGGTGACACGTCTGCCACAGTCACCACTCGAACTCGCCGAGTCACTCGAACAGTTGCGATGGCTACAAAACGGCTATCGCATAAAGGTGGGCGAGACAACAATCGAAACGATAGGAATAGACACACCACAAGACCTCGAAAAAGCTAATGCACTCATCAATAACAAATAACCTTGTAATGTTGCTAAAAGCCGGTGCCTTCGGCAGAAACACCCTTCCGGCAGAAGCACACCTTGAACCTATGTCACCCTATAAGTGGCGTATGCTCTATAAGGCGGCAGAAAAACTCAATGTTACCGGCTATGTGGGAATGGGAGCACCACTGCTGGGTAATAGCGAACTCAACATCGTACCCTTTCAGAGGGAATATCCTCTGGTAAATGCCTCACTCTTCAACCATTGGTCGGACAAACACCTCATGGAGGTGCGTGAGGAGGAGATGAATGCTCCAGACACATCAGAGGAGACACTGCTGTTGCTCGACATGATTGTTGCAAATGCCCATGCCATGATAACCAAAGACGTAAGCATCGAGGGCATAATATCTCTCGGACGTATGCTGAGGCAGAACAGGGAGAAAACGGACTTTACGAAACTGGCTTCATGGCTCTCCACCATAGGACTTGTACAGGTGGCAAACCTTGAAGCAAACATACTCATAGACTACTGGGGCTTCACCGCCGAAGAAATACCATTCTACAACAAACCGTATCCGAAGGCAGGCAAACTGTACCACAAGGCACTGTGCAAGTCGCTCGACGGCACAAGCAGCTTCAGCACCGCCACACGTCTCAACATTGCTATGACTGAGACTCTTTCCTACAATTTTGTGAAGACAATATCCAAAATTACGGATATTGAAGAATAAGGCTTTTTATCGTAATACCGCCTACAGATTGCGTATCTTCCATTCCTTTGGATATAGGTTGTTGGCACGGTTGCCTATATTCTTGACAAAGCCCAGTGGCAGTCCCATATAGGTAACAATGACCAAACCTCTCGGAGTATCATGAGGCAAGACGAGTGCTTCACGATGCAGATACCGCAAGGCATCATCCTTGCTTAGTTCCACCCTTGCATAGTTATCCTTTGGGGTATTGACGAGCAAAGCCTCTGTATGCTCCGGAGACTGTAAACATTTTAATACCGCCTTTCCTTTGTTAACATGCTTGCCACCATCCCCTTGTTTCTTTCTCAACACTGCCATAAAAAGCCCCTCACCCTTGGTGATGCCAGGGATAAAGCGATAGACTGGTGCATCGAAGCCTTCTAAAAGTGAACCCGTTATATTCCAGTCGGGATTTGTTTCTATGGGCACTATTTCTGCATCATAGTTTTCTATTATCCATCGCACGTTTTCCTCATCTTCCCTTGTGTTGAAGGTGCATGTGGAATAGACCATTATGCCACCGCTTCGAAGACATTGCCATATATCCTCTATTATCGAGCGTTGCAGAGCCTGACATTTCATCACGTTTCCCACAGACCATTCCTTGATGGCACCCTCGTCCTTACGGAACATACCCTCGCCCGAACAGGGTACGTCGGCAAGTATCATGTCAAACTGCATGCCCGACTTTCTGTAGTCACGCGGGTAGTTGTTTGTCACTATGACATTAGGGTGTCCCTGTTTCTGTATGTTCTCCATCAGTATGTTGGCACGTCTGCGGTCGGGCTCGTTGGAATAGAGCACAGCGTCGTCAGGTATTGCTGACCTCAGCAATGTAGATTTGCCGCCTGGAGCAGCACAGAGGTCGAGAACTGTTGAAGGTTGAATACTATTTGTTGACAGTTGTCTTACTACATGGTCGAGGAACATGCTTGATGCCTCCTGAACGTAATAGGCTCCGGCATGAAACAACGGGTCGAGTGTAAAGTTGGGACGTTCAGAAAGATAATAACCACCTCGACACCAAGGGACAGGGGTGTCAACGGGACTCGAAGAGATGAGCTGCAGGCGAATAGCGTCAACGTGAACTGAGGTCTTATACGGATTGAGCCTTATGCTTACAGGAGTCGGTTCGTCGAAAGCATTGAGATAACGCTGCCAACGCTCTTCACCAAACAATGATCTGGTGTATTCTATGAAATCATTTGGTAAACTGACTGACATCAGAAATCGAAATAAAAGGTATCGCCGTCACCTGTCTCCTCTTCCAACTTTGGCTTGCGTGGTTTCGGTGGATTCTTTATATTACCATTCTCATCAAACATGTCGTAGGTGGTGCGTAGCACGGTGAACTCCGTACGACGGTTGAGGGCATTAGCGGTTTCCTGCTCGTTGGGTTTCAATGTTGATATAAACTCCTCGGTAAGCACATCGCCTTCCTTGAGCCAAGTATAGCGTTCTGCCACCTTGCGTCGTATCTTCTTCGGTTTCTCCTCACCATAGCCAACAGGGGTGAGGCGATCGGAGGAAATACCCTTGCTTACAAGATACTTCACCACTTCTTCGGCACGTCGTTGTGAAAGTGCCTTGTTATAGGCATCTGGTCCCTTGAAGTCTGTGTGTGCTCCAAGTTCTATGGTTATGTTAGGATTTTCGTTGAGCAACATGACAAGAGAGTCGAGAGCCGCCTGGCTTGACTTCAAGAGCGTCGCCTTGTTGAATTCATAGAATATGTTGTCGATAAGCACTGGGGCAGATATGCTCGAAAGAGGGAACTGTAAGGTATAGGTCTCTGACTTGTCTGTCTTTGGTACGGTAAGTTCCTCTTTCTTGTTTAGGAAACCGTTGCATGTGGCAAGCATGATGTAGTCAACGCCTGGCTTTACTACTTGTTCAAACGAACCGTCACTCTTCACGCTAAGCCTCTTGTTCGTGCCGTCACTACCTACAAGGCGTATCTCTGCAGCATTCAGCTCGTAGCCGTCAACCTCATACACCCAGCCTTTTATCAGCTGCACTATCTCTGGATTATCGAATGAGTAGATATGGTCATAGCCCCTGCCGTCATTACGGCTGGAAGAGAAGAAGCCACGATTGTGTGCTCCCTCGAAGGTCATACCGAAATCATCGGCATTGGAGTTCATCGGATAACCCAGATTCTCTATGTGGTATTTGTGATCTTCCCCAATCTTTGCCACAAAGATGTCAAGTCCACCCATGCCAGGATGACCGTCGGAAGAGAAATAGAAGTCACCATTCTGGCGGAAGGTAGGAAACATCTCGTTGCCTGGTGTATTGACAGGTTCGCCAAGATTCTCCACACCCATCAGTCCTGCAGAGGTGATACGTGAGCGCCATATATCCATCCCCCCCTTGCCTCCAGGCATATCGCTGACGAAATAGAGCCATGCGCCATCAGGTGAAACGGCAGGATGGGCAAAGGTAGAGAGAGAGTCTCGCGATATAACCACGTCCTGAGGTTTGCCCCATGAGGCATCACTACGACTTGATTTGACTATCTTTGCAAAGCGTGGATAGTCGCCATCCTCCTCGCAAAGCGTAAGATACATCTCGCTACCGTCAGGAGTGATATAACAGGCTCCCTCATCGTATTCCGTATTTAGCCCCGTCCCAACACTTTCCGGACGGCTCCATTTTCCTTTATCGTCTTTTTGAGAGTAAAAGATGTCTGCACTCTTTGTTCCTGTTATACCGTTGAGGTCGTCACCCTCTGCATCGTTGCGGGTGGAGGAGAAATACAGGTAGTCGTTATCTTCACCACCAAAACAAGGGGAGTAATCATCACGTCGTGAATTGAAGATGTCCATCTTCTTAACCGTATAATTAGACCCTTGCTTCTTCCAAAGCTGTGCTTTATCAGCAGACTCTAATCCGTTTTTTACCAACACATTACCAGGCATAGAATCCTTTAACTCTGCAAACACTTTCTGTGCAGATTTGTAGTCGCCCGTTTTAAGTAGCTGGCGTCCGAAGTGTAGCATCGCCTCACTGTCTGCCACCTTGTATCTAACGGCATTACGATATGCTCCTACAGCTTTCTGTGCATTGTTGAAGCGCTCATAGCATTGTGCCATCTTCAATGCCCGTTCGCCACGTTTGTTGCGCTCCACACTCCTTGTTTGCGAATAGGCACGTTTGTAGTAATCTGCAGCAAGATAATACTCACCAAGTGCCAATGCCTTGTCACCTTTTTTCTCATAGGTGTCGGCATTGCATGCTGCAAGGAGTATTAACGCAGCGAATGTTACTATGTATGCTATGTGCTTCAATATTTCTTTGTCTATTTGCTGAATGCAAGTGGAAAGGTACGTTTTACGTTTTCTGTCGTAATGTCGGCTATCTCGTCTGGAGTCTTGCCATACACCTCTGCCAGCCTATATATTATATAAGGTATAAGACTGCTCTCGTTTCTCTCACCGCGATGAGGCACTGGCGCCATATATGGTGCATCGGTCTCAAGCACTATGCGCTCCAGCGGCACAGCATTGGCAAGTGTCTGTGGCAAATTGCTCTTCTTGAAGGTCAGCACACCGCCTATGCCAAGACAGAAACCGTCAAAGGCAAGCAGTTCCTCTGCCTCATGTTCGTTTCCCGTAAAGCAATGGAACACTCCACCATGCAACCGTCCTTCGTACTTGCGCAGTATCTTCACCATCTCGTTTTGCGCCTTACGGCAATGTATCATGAGTGGCAATCCTGCCTCTATCGCCCACTCCACCTGTTGTTCGAAGGCAAGCAGCTGTTCCTTCTCAAACTCTCGCGACCAGTAGAAGTCCAAGCCTATCTCGCCGATGGCTATTGGGGAGGGTTGAAGGTTGAAGGTTGAAGGTTGAAGGGTTGCTAACTGCTCCTGCCAATCTTCCTTGACATCCTCAGGATGTAGTCCCAACATGGGATAACAGAAGTCTAAATATTCTGTGCAGACTGCCTTTATTGTCTCTATCGAACCCACATTGATACCTGGTACAAAGAGTTTCAGCGCACCTGCATCTTTGGCACGCTGTATGACGAGGTCAAGGTCATCCTTAAATTCCTCGCCGTCAATGTGAGTATGGGTATCAATATAGTTCACAGTTACTTCTCTCTCTTCATCATCTTGGCAGCGTATGCAAGCAGAGGAGCCTTTTTCTCTTCTGGCACGTTTACCTTTGCCAAAGCTTGCAAAGCCTGCTGATAGTAGCTCTCCATCTTTACCTTTGCCATCTTGTCTATGCCGAGTTTGTTGTATAGCGCAGTCACGGCTGCCACCTTATCGGCACGATTGCAGTCTGCCTTGTCTATCCACCCTTGCAGTTCTGCCTTGTCCTCACCCTCAGCCTTCTGCAAGGCGTTGATGAGCATATATGTCTTCTTGTTTGATGCTATGTCGCCTCCTATCTCCTTGCCGAATACCTTCGGGTCGCCATAAACGTCGAGGTAGTCGTCCTGCAACTGAAAGGCAAGTCCCATAGCCTCGCCAAACTTATAGAGGTTCTCAACATCTTCCTCTGGAGCACCAGCAAGCAGGGCACCAATCTTTACGGCACAAGCCAGCAGGACGCTGGTCTTCAGACGTATCATCTCTATGTACTCTGCCTCCGTGACGTCATTACGTGTCTCAAAGTCCACGTCGTACTGCTGTCCCTCGTTTATCTCTATCGCCGTCTGCGTGAACGTTGCCAGCACCTTCGACTTCACCCCGTGACGAGCCTTGAGAGCAGGAGTCAGTTCCTGCATCCACTTAAAGGCAAGCACCAGCATATTGTCGCCAGAGAGTATCGCCGTGTTCTCGTTCCACTTCTTGTGCACAGTAGGCTTTCCCCTGCGCACGTCGGCATTGTCCATCACGTCGTCATGCAATAACGTGAAGTTGTGGTATGTCTCAAGGGCAACAGCCTGAGGCAAAATGTCTTCGCCGTTCTCCTGCCACATCTCGTATGCCATCATCATCAAGGCTGGACGTATCCTCTTGCCGCCAAGTGAGAGCACATAACGTATCGGCTCATACAACCCCTTGGGCTCTACATCCAAGGGCAACAGGTCTATGTATTTGTTGATTTTCTCTAACATTTCTTTCTGAGTATTCTGAATAATCTGAGCAATCCGATTACAGTGTAAATCCCATGTTTACCATGAGGCTTGATGATGACACATGATACTTTCCGTATGCCACGCTGAGGGTGAAGCGCTCAAGGTTGAGACCTGCACCCACGCTCAATCCTGCGCCATGTGACGACTCGCCGTCTGTGCCGTCACTCACCTTCATCTCGTGAGCCCTGCGCAGGTTATAGCCCCCAGCTATGTAGAACTGTGGGGTGAGTATCAGGTCAACACCTATGCAGGCATGTTGCAGGAAAGAATAGTTCCAATGACCTAAGTCGCTCATAGTCAGCGACACACGGAAAGGCATCGTCTCTCCCAGACTCTTCGTCACACCCACCATAACGTCTGTCGGCAGACTCTCATACTCATCATTATAAGCCGAAAGCTGTCCGCCAAGGTTCTTCAGCGTTATGGAGGCCGAGAAGTCAAGGTCGGGATTATAGTAGTTCAGTCCGAGGTCTATCGCCGCCGCCGTACTGGTGTAGCTGCCTATCTTGGAATAGATGAACTTACCCCCTACTCCGCCGACAAGGTTTTTGGCAAGGGTATAGGCAAGCATCGGCTCAAAGACTATGTCCATAGGAGAGAAAGTACCCAAGTCGTTGTTGTTGGCATCACGCTGTTTCAGCGAACCATAGTTGGCATACTGTATTGAGCCGCCAACGGTAGTCTTCTCGTTCACCACGTGAGTATAGCCGGCAGTTCCCGTATTCACTCCGCTCATATAGTTCATATAACCAAGCGAAACGGTCTTATGCGACACCGAGGCAAGCAAGGCGGGATTGGATAAAGCCAATGAAGCATCGTCCTCTATGATGGATATGTTGTCACCACCCAAAGCGGCAGCATGGGCGCTGACAGGAATCTTCAAGAAGGTCATCACCTTCTGGCTGTCCTCTGCCCACCCCGTCATCGCTGAGACGACTATCAGTAATATGGCAAATAATCTCTTCATCCTTTTTACTATAGTGACTATAGATACTATAGACACTATAGACACTATAGACACTATAAAACTAACGCACTCTGGAGCAAATTATTATATTTCAAACACAATAGGTATGGCTATCATTGAGCGGCAGGGCTTGCCTTTGTCGATGCCAGGTTTCCAGTTTGGCATCATGCGTGCCACACGCAGAGCTTCGTCATCGAGCAGCTTGTTCACTCGCTTGGTGAGTTTTATGTCTGACAGTGTGCCGTCTTTGTTGACAATGAAACTCACTATCACCTTGCCTTCTATCTTCCGCTTCAGTGCCTGTTCCGGATATTTCAGCGTAGCAGTGAGCCACTTCATAAACTCCACCATTCCACCAGGATACTGTGGCAGTTCCTCCACCACCTTCATCACCTCCTCATCGTCCTCGTTGAGGTTGATTGGCGGTTCCTCCTTGGTCTCCTCCACATCCTCATGCTTCTCTTCCTTTGGGGCAGGAGTCAGTTCCTCCATCACAGGCTCCGCCGCCTCCTCCACCTTGTTCAGTTTCTCTGCAATCTTGGGCTCTTCCTTCTGTTGCGGCAGGGCAGCCGATATCATGTCGTCTTTCTCCTGCTTCAGGTCGAGGTCCATAGTGTAGTCGTCGAATGCCTCGTCAAGCAACTCGCCTATGCTCTTGTAGGGAATGAAAAGTACAGCTATGAAAAACAGAGTGACACCCACCAATGATGCCACGAAAAACATAGGTCGCCTATGTTCCAGGTCTGCCTTATAGCTCTTCTTTACTTCCATTACACGCCTGATGTCTTTGGTGTCCGCTTATCCCTGTGGTATGAGCGATATTCATCAAATTCTATCTCAACCTCAGGTTCTCTCAGTTCCACCTTGCGAGGCAACTGAAACTTCAGGTATTTTATGTTCAGTCCGCGCTCTATCCACATCGACTCGTAGTACGTCTGTATGGCTGTCGCCTCGCTCAGTTCCTCCTTGCCTTTGTTCTCCTCCCTGTACAGGTCATTAGTCTTCTGTATCACAGGCAAGCTGTTTTCATCCACCACACATGAGGTGTAGGTGAAGAGGAAGTTGGAGTCTGTCTTGAGGTGTATCACACCTCCATCTACAAGAAACCTTCTGTAACGCTCAAGGAAATAGGTGGAAGTCAGACGCTTACGCGGGTTCTTCATCTGCGGGTCGCTGAACGTCAGCCATATCTCCTGCACCTCGTCTTCCGAGAAGAAGCGGTCTATCACCTCTATGTTTGTTCTCAGGAAGGCAACGTTCTTCAGTCCTTCTTGCAGAGCCAGCGTGGCACCAGTCCACATCCTTGCCCCCTTGATGTCAACACCTATGAAGTTCATGTCTGGATGTAGTTTGGCAAGCTCTACGGTATATTCGCCCTTGCCGCACCCCAGTTCCAGCACTATCGGGTTGTCGTTATTAAAGTATTGTTGTCGCCAACGGCCCTTCATTTCGAAAGGCACATTGTCGACAACACTATATGGATATTGGAACACATTCTCATAGCGTTCCATATCAGCAAACTTTGCAAGCTTTCCCTTACCCATTCACTTCTGTTTCTGAAGGAGCACTCTCAACCTCTATTGATTGATATTCCTCCAACAAATCAAGATACAGTTTTTTGTATATTACAGTCTTTACTCCCAAAGAGATAGGCATGATACATGCGATATAAGCAATAAGCAGTATTGCACATACCGAAGCAGAGATTGCATCACCTATTGCAAACACAATAGCTCCGCCAAGTATTATCACTATCATCTCAACAACACCTATGAAGAATATCTTCCACTTATATCCATAAGTAGCTTGATTACTTAGCTTCATAGCATCTGTGGGCGATTTGTCGAAATCAACCAATATATATACCGCCAAAGACATGGCGATAGAAATGATGATTCCTGGTATAACAACAAAACAATAGCCTACCCAAGTTACCATGTACACAAAGGCATAAAGCAGGAAGAATGCACTGAAATCACGACGATATTTCTCATCGAAAATAAACAGTGGAGAGATGACATCTCCCTTAGCTAAACGTCCTGGTATGGAGTTCATTGCTATTGTAGTTCCAACATTTATGTATGGTATCCATATCGTCAATATGTAACAAATGGATGCAACCACCAATGACGGTAAGTTCTTCAAACCTATGTTAAGCCCCTCTATGATGGAGCCAACTACGTCAAGATCAGCTTTTTTCATAAGTCTTTTTTAGAAAATTTATTCAATAACGACTCTCGTCCAACCGTGAATGTCAGGTTCGATACCATACTGTATGTTGCGCAACTTGTTGTAAAGCTTCTCAGACACAGGGCCTGGCTTGTCGCCAAACACGTATGACTTGCCTGTCTCAAGGTCGTCAATCTTTGAGATTGGTGAGATAACGGCAGCCGTTCCGCAAGCACCTGCCTCCTCGAAGGTCTCAAGCTCCTCCTCTGGTATCTGCCTGCGCTCTACCTTCAAGCCTAAGTCTTCGGCAAGCTGCATGAGCGACTTGTTGGTGATGGAAGGAAGGATAGAGGTTGACTTCGGAGTTACGTAGGTGTTGTTCTTTATGCCGAAGAAGTTGGCAGCGCCACACTCGTCAATATACTTCTTCTCCTTCGCATCCAGGTAGAACTCGCAAGCGTAGCCCAACTCGTGCGCCTTGTTGTTAGCCTGCAGGGAAGCAGCATAGTTGCCGCCCACCTTGTAAATACCAGTGCCGAGAGGAGCAGAGCGGTCGTGGTCGCGAATGATAACGTAAGGATTGGTAGAGAAACCGCCCTTGAAGTAAGGACCTACCGGAGTTACGAAGATGATAAACAGATACTCCTTGGCTGGGTGAACGCCTACCTGAGCGGATGTGCCGATGAGCAGAGGGCGCACATAGAGCGTAGCACCACTCTCGTATGGCGGAATGAACTCCTGGTTGAGGCGGATAACCTTGTCAACCATCTCATTAAAGCGCTCCGTAGGAAGCTCTGGCATCAATATGCCGCGACAAGTAGATTGCAGACGTGCAGCATTCTCGTCAGTGCGGAACACCCTTACCTTGCCGTCCGGGCAACGATAAGCCTTCATGCCCTCGAAAGCCTCCTGACCGTAGTGCAGACAGGTAGCCGCCATGTGCATCGTTATAGTCTCCTCGGAAGATATTTCTATCTCACCCCACTTGCCGTCGCGATAGTAGCAACGAACGTTGTAATTTGTCTTACGGTAACCAAAACCAAGGTTACCCCAATCTAAATCTGCCATTGTTGTTATGCTGTTTTAATTGTTAATAATCTTGCAATATGCTCTAAAGTGCAAAATTATAAATAATTTTTCAACCTACCAAAGAAAAACAAAAAATTAAACTTCTTTTATACAAAAAGCAGATTGCCAGAACAAGGCTGAGGCACTGCCTTTCCACGATTGAAGCTTTGCTTTCCTGATGCAGTAGCTAAGCTTCTGCCTCCAATTCGGTACCGAATTAAACAAATTCGGTACCGAATCCAGCGAATTCGGTACCGAATTGAAATTGATAGTTATACTTTAATTTTCCTAAACTTGCTCTCTTTAGAAGTTATAGTAAGCACCAAAGATGATGGTGTTGTCAAGTCCGAGACCGAATCTTGAGCCGTCACCAGCCTTCTCGCTATCCTTCTGATAGCCAAGATAACCTGTTGTAGCTACGAGAGAAAGCTTCTTTGTTGCAGCAAAAGCAACACCTGGGCGAATACCTACGTTGAACTGACTACCACCGTCATGGTTGTAGAAGCGGAAGCCGAAGCCGCCATCAACGAAGAATGATACTGGAGCTGTCTTGCAGAATGTGTAACGAACGTATGGAGCAACCTTGAAGAAGTTGTTAGACTCTTCCAACTTAGCACCATAGTAATTACCCATAGCATCAGCAGTAGAAGTTGCGTTGTTAGAAGTTCCAAAGCCGAGAGCGATAGCTACAGACCACTTGTCGTCAAGGTTATAACCTACCTCTGGAGAAATCTGGAAAGAAGTAGTGTTCTGGTCACCATTTCTGTTGCCACCATTGTCGAAGTTCAGTCCGAATGAACCACCTGCCCACCACTGAGCGTTTGCGTTAAGAGCTGCTACAGCCATAACTGCCATTACAAAAAATTTCTTCATAATTTCAATGTTTTTATAGTCCCTACTCGATTATAGGTTTTCGGGTTTCCCTTTTTGTTGTTTTCTGCTTGCAAATGTATGAAGTTTTTCTAAAACCAACAAAACTTTTTAATACATTTTTAATAAAAAGACTTGTTTTTGCGTTAATTTTAACCTTTGTTTGCAATATAGAGCGTATAGAAGTGTAAAATAAAACAAGGAAATCAACAAAACGACAAAAGAAAAGCCGACTTACTTATCGGTTAAAGTAAGTCGGCGGTTAGTATTGTCTGCAAGAACCTGGTTCACAATGTCTGTTATCTGTTGTTTGAGTTCGTTGATAAAGGTTCCTGCATCGTATGTCTTGTGCTCTATGTCGCGCAGTTTCTTTTCCCAAATGCCTGTAAGTTCTGGCGACTTGAGGAGTTCCTCGTGTATGAGGTCTATAAGCTCCATGCCTGTAGGTGTTGCCACTATTCGCTTGCGCTCCCTACGGATATAGTGACGCTTGAACAATGTTTCTATAATGTTCGCGCGCGAAGAAGGACGACCAATGCCGTTCTCCTTCATAGCGGCACGGAGCTCCTCGTTGTCAACGAATTTGCCTGCCGTCTCCATAGCCCTCAACAGCGTTGCCTCAGTATAATAAGGTGGAGGGGTGGTCATCTTCTCCGTAAGCGTGGGCTTATGGGGACCTGTCTCGCCTTTGACGAAGGTGGGAAGAAGCTTTTCCTCCACCTCTTCTTTCTTCTTGTCGTCATCAGCAGGCTCTTGCGGTTCCTTGTTCTGAACAAAGCAGAGGCGGAAACCTGGTTCAAGTATCTCCTTGCCTGAAGTCTTGAAAGCCACATCGCCAGCCTTGCCCTCTACCGTAGTAGTGGAGAATTTACAGTCAGGATAGAAGACAGCTATAAACCTACGTGCCACGAGGTCATAGACATTTCGCTCCATATCTGACAGACCAGCTGGCACTACTCCTGTAGGTATGATGGCATGGTGGTCTGTCACCTTGGATTTGTCGAACA
Organism: Prevotella sp.; assembly: GCA_017479675.1. GTDB lineage: Bacteria > Bacteroidota > Bacteroidia > Bacteroidales > Bacteroidaceae > Prevotella. Next base: position 6,344 of record JAFVBX010000057.1, on the reverse strand, counting down.
CCTTCTTGCTCTTCTTCAACGGCCTGCCGCCTATGGCACGTATTAGGTCTGCGTATGGGGCAACACCGTTGAACTTCACCTGATAGACACCGTTGAGTGTCTGGGGACACTTCTTGTATATGTCGTCCGTAAGGTATTGGGTATCTACACGCGGATAGGTAGTCACCTTCTTCTCGTATAGGCTCTGTATGAGCGAAAGAGTCATCTCAGCGGTATATGAGAATTTCTTGTTGCACTCCACCTGAAGCGTGGTGAGGTCGAAGAGCTGTGGTGGACGTTCCGTACCACTCTTCTTGCTCACATTAGTAATCTCGAACTCTTTGTCCTGTATCTCCTTGAAAGCCTCCTCGCCTTCTTCCTTGGTAGTAAACTTGCCTTTGGTGGCAGTAAAGAGTGTATCACGATAAAGCGTTGACAACACCCAGTAAGGCTCTGGCTTGAAGTTGTCTATCTCCTTCTGACGGTTTACTATCATGGCAAGCGTTGGCGTCTGCACCCTGCCGATAGAGAGAACTCCTGCCCCACCCTTGCGGCTTCGGCTGTTGTCGCCATACTTGATAGTGTAAAGACGAGTAGCATTCATGCCGAGAAGCCAGTCGCCTATGGCACGTGAAAGACCTGCCAGATACAGCGGCTCATAGTCTTTCTGGTCTTTCAGCGAGGTGAAGCCCTCACGTATAGCCTCTTCCGTAAGTGAAGAAATCCACAGACGCTTGACAGGACACTTTGCTCCTGCCTTCTGCATAACCCATCGCTGTATCAGTTCTCCCTCCTGTCCAGCATCTCCGCAGTTTACTATCTCGTCAGCCTGCTGAAAGAGTTTCTCAACAATGGCAAACTGCTTCTTGATATGGTCTTGCTCTATCAGCTTGATGCCGAAGCGCTGGGGTATCATAGGCAGGGAGCCTAACGACCAGTGTTTCCACATTTCCTGGTAGTCATTAGGTTCCTTGAGCGTACACAGATGTCCGTATGTCCACGTCACCTGATATCCGTTGCCCTCTATGTATCCCTCATGCGATGACTTGGCACCTAACACATTGGCAATCTCACGTGCCACACTGGGTTTCTCTGCTATGCAAACAATCATTAGTTCTGATTTGCTAATTTGTTAACTTGATTAAGCAACCAAGCCTTCTGTTCTGGTATAGTCATGTTGGAGTTGTCGAGCAAGATGGCATCGTCAGCCTGACGGAGTGGCGACACCTCACGATGTGAGTCTATGTAGTCACGTTCCTGTACATTCTTCAGTATCTCGTCATAGTCGGCAGGCATACCTTTAGCCTTCAGTTCATCGAAGCGGCGCTGGGCACGCACCTCGGCAGAAGCCGTAACAAACACCTTCAGTTCTGCATCGGGGAAAACGGTAGTGCCTATGTCTCGTCCGTCCATCACTACACCCTTGTCCTTGCCCATCTCACGCTGCTGCTCCACCATTGCCTCACGGACAAAAGGTATAGCGGCAATCTTGCTAACATGGTTTGACACCTCTATGCTGCGGATGACATTCTCCACAAGTTCACCGTTGAGGTAGGCATCAGGGCGACCAGTCTCTGCATTAAACATGAAACTGACGTTGATGTCTGCCATCTTTGCATTGAGGGCATCTGTCTTCACCTCTCCGTCTGCATCGAAGAGACCGTTACGCATGGCATAAAGGGTGACAGTCCGATACATCGCACCAGTATCTACATAGATGTAACCCAGTTCCTTTGCAAGGTCCTTCGCCATTGTACTCTTGCCACAAGAGGAGTGGCCGTCGATTGCTATCGTTATCTTTTTCATATAATTCATTATACTTTATACTTTATTCCTTATTCCTTCTTCCTTATACTTTATACTCCATACTCAACTATCCTCTCCCTACATCGTTCCATCAACCATTTAGGGGTGGAGGTTGCTCCACAGATACCTACGCTCTTGACGTCCTTGAGCCATTCCTGCCGTATCTCGTCAGGTCCTTCTATAAGGTGGGAGTTGGCATTCTTCTCCAGACAGGCATTAAACAGTACCTTGCCGTTGCTGCTCTTCCTGCCGCACACAAAAAGGATAAGGTCGTGTTTGGTGGCAAACTCGCAGATGTTTGGCATACGATTGGCAACTTGACGGCATATAGTGTCGAAGCTCTGGAATGTCGCACCGTCCTCTATGTGCTGTTGGCAATAGTCTATAATGCGATGAAACTCGTCGAGCGACTTGGTGGTCTGCGAATAGAGGTATATGTTATGCGAGAAGTCGAGTTTCTCTGCATCTTCAGCATGTTCTATCACTATCGCCTTTCCCTCCGTCTGTCCCACCAGTCCGAGAACCTCGGCATGACCGTTCTTGCCGAATATCACGATGTCAGTAGGTTTCTCTCCGTTGTCAATGGTAGAGTATTTTTTCTTTATGCGCTTTTGCAAGGCAAGCACCACAGGACACGTAGCATCGATGATGGTGATGTTGTTCTTGCGTGCAAGTTCGTATGTAGTAGGCGGTTCGCCGTGAGCACGCAGCAAAACGGTAGCATCGTGCAGGCTTGCAAACTCCTCATGTTCTATGGTTATCAAGCCCATATCACGCAGGCGGTCACACTCCATGCCGTTATGCACTATATCGCCGAGGCAATATAGTTTCTTGCCGTTTTCGAGTGTTTCCTCCGCCTTCTGTATGGCGGTAGTCACTCCGAAACAGAAGCCCGAACCGTTATCTATCTCTACTATCATGCTTGCTTAAAAGCCTGATTTCAAATTATCAAAATATACATCAAGGAGTCTGTGAGCCGCCACAAAACTTGTCTTCTCGCCGTTCTGCACACTTTCCTCCATAGTCTTAAGCAAATTTCCTATTACAGGATCATTGTAGAAGCTGTTGCGTATGGCATTGTCGATAGTCTCATACATCCAGTATTTGTTCTGCTCATGACGACGATAGTCAAAGTAGCCGTTCTTCTTTACGAAGTCGAAATACCCGAATATCATTTCCCATATCTCCTTTACGCCATAACCGTAGAAGCCTGAATAGGTCAGCACCTTACGCTGCCATCCGCTCTCTGGCATAGGGAAAAAGTGCAGGGCATTGCGGAAATTCTGCGCTGCCATCTCACAACGCTTCACATTGTCGCCGTCGCACTTATTTATCACTATGGCATCGCTTATCTCCATTATGCCACGCTTGATGCCTTGCAACTCATCGCCCGTACCTGCCACTTGTAGCAGCAAGAAGAAGTCAACCATAGAATGACAGGCTGTCTCGCTCTGTCCCACGCCTACCGTCTCCACGAATATCTTGTCGTATCCTGCTGCCTCACAGAGTATTATCGTCTCACGTGTCTTTCGTGCCACACCTCCAAGGCTGCCTGCTGACGGGCTGGGACGTATGAATGCTTTGGGATGGACAGCAAGTTTCTCCATCCTCGTCTTGTCACCAAGTATGCTGCCTTTGCTACGTTCCGATGATGGGTCTATAGCCAACACAGCGAGTTTGCCGCCATATCTTTCGAGCACATGAAGCCCAAACTGGTCTATAGACGTTGACTTGCCTGCACCAGGCACACCGCTGATACCTATCCTTACCGAACTGCATGCATACGGCAGACATTTCTCTATTACCTGCTGAGCCTTCTCCTGATGTTCAGGTATCATGCTCTCCACCAACGTTATAGCTTGCGAAAGCATGGTGACATCGCCTTTGAGGAGACCATTGACGATTTCCTCAACCGTATATTCCCTGCGCTTGAAGCGGTGCGGGTTAAGATACGGATTTATGCTGCTGGGCTGTACTATTCCCTTGTTTACCTGTAAGCCCTGAAATTCTTCACTGTTTTCCGGATGTTCCATCTTTATTTCTTAATCTCCAGTATCACCTTCTGGTTGTTCGGGTCGTTGGTAATCATGAGAAGACGTGGACGCACGCGTAGCTTCTTCAGGTCTTTTGCCTTGCAGGTGACAAGCAACTTTGCCGTTTCGCCTGGCTCTATCTTTTGTTTGTCCAATGACACCTGCACTCCTGTGGTGAAGAGCTGTAGCTTCTGGATGTCGAGCGTTGTGCGCCCCTTGTTTGTCAATGTCACCTCGTCCTTATACTTCGACTTCTTTGCCAACGGAGTCATATCAATATGATTTCTTGACATCTCCAAACGGGGAGCATATGGACGGTTCACGTCATCCTTTGAAACAGCCTGTGGCAACAATACCGCCGAAACGGTTATCGCCTTCTCTGGTGTCACCTTGTCACTGCTGTTCTTGCCAAGATATACCGTAGTCTGGTTAAGTCCGTAGTCACGTAGCTTGTTTGAGTGCAGCGTCAACTTCACCGTACCCTTTTGCTTTGGTCCCAGCACCTTTGGCGTAATCTCTGCGGTGAGGTATGCAGGCAGACGCAGCACCACTGGCGTAGCGTTTTGTGCCGACGGATTCATGATGTGTATCTCCTGCGTCAGTTTCTGTCCCTTGTTTACGTCATCAAACTCTATGTTGTCATTGTCAGCAAGCAGGCTTCCCATCTTGCATGGATATTCGCCCGAGTAGTTAACTATCTTGGTCACTACCACACCTTTTACAAGCACTTCTGACGGCACTCCTTCCCTGTTGTCCTTGGTATATATCCTTACTACACGGTCAAAGTGTCCCAATTGCTTTGCATCAAACGTCAGCGCCACCTGCGCCGTCGCATTGGGTTGTATCATGCCCTGCGTAAAGTTTGCCGTAGTACATCCGCATCCCGTATCAACATCCTTTATCTCTATGTTCTGTGCCGACGTATTCTTAAACTCCACCACATAGGTGGCAGGTCTGTTAAACAGCATCTCGCCGCAATCCACCTCTTTATATATAGGCGTAAGGTCTTGCGCCAGAGCCTTTGCCCCGACTACTCCTGCCAATATGCCCACTAGGACTATTCTTACTTTTGTCATGTCTATTATATGTTTATTTTGTTCTTATCGTCATAGCATCAACAGAGCCACGGAACTCCGGCGCATACTCACATACTACTGTGGCATTGCCTGTCTGGTATTCGCCGCTTCTGTTTACGTAGTATTCCGTCTCCACCACGTGGGTACCCTTCGCCATCTGGTCAAAGTGGTATATAGACTTGCTGTCACGCATCTCTGCATAATACCCCCAACGATTTCCCCATCTGTAGCCTGACAGTTGGTTGACTGGTTCAAAACATGCAGGACGGTTATCCGTCACCGTCACGAAGTCGTAGTCTCTGTCTGCCTCAATGGTCAGTTTCACCTTCACCTTATCGCCAATCTTCATCTCGCCTATTACCTCGCGTTTAACCTTCAAGGCACCTTTCAGGTCGGCATGGTTTACGGTGTAGGTTGACATTACCGTTGTGTCCTTGGCATTATACAGCGCATATATAGCGTTCACCGCGTTTATCGGGTTATCCCACCTCTGTGTACGTTTTGCCGATACCAGCCAACGTAGCATTTCGCTTATCGTCTGCTCATCCTGCGGTGTCACGTTCTCCAGAGCCTCAACACACATGGTGTGGGTAGGTATCCTGTAGTCGCACCATGAGTATGCAGCCCTGTAGGAGTCGAAGTAGCGTCCCATGTCGGCACGATATACCGTGTGTTGCTTTATTGACTCGGCAAACTCCTCTGCCTTCTTTTGCTTGCCGTTTTCGTTCAGGGTTATGGCAGCCACAGCCTTCGTCTGCATATCGTCGTGCTTGGTCTCTTCGTATATCATCTTGCGGAAGAAACTCTCTGCCGCACCACCGCTTTTGTTGCTAATGGCAAGGGTATAGAGCCAGTCGAGGGCTGTGGAACTCAAGTATTTAACGTTATACTTCTTCAAGTCCCTCATCTCCTGCTCCATCTGCTTGGCTGCATAGACGAACGCCTTGTCCATCATGTACTCCGTATTGCCTTGCTTGCCGCACAACAGATTAAGCCTTGCAAGCGTCTTCAACACCTCTATGGTAATATATTTGCTGCTTCTCATGCCGCCATACCAAGAGAAACCGCCGTCGCCGTTCTGCAGGTTTATCAACTGCACCAGTACGTTGTCATTGGCAGCGGACACGTCGGTGCCTTTCAGCTTCGCCGTCATGACGTTGGCATATATGGCGTTTGCGAGGTTTATCGCATTGTAGCTCTTTGGCACACGCAACTCCGGCAGTGCCTCCATCATCATCTCCTTGGGGTTCACCACTATCGTCGCTGTATCTTCCTTCAACTCCTCTTCCGTAAGTACGGGCAACAGGTATTGCTCTCCGTCAGAGAATCCTGGAACCTCAGCGGTAAACCCACATATCAGGTCACCCTTCTCCTTCACGTTGTAGGCAAAGGTTACGGCTTCCGTCTTTCCTGCCTGAGCCGTGACCTTCTTGCTCGTCCGATATACCGT
>JAFVBX010000056.1 GCA_017479675.1 Prevotella sp. | reverse complement strand
GGTTCAGAACGTCGTGAGACAGTTCGGTCTCTATCTATCGTGGGCGCAGGAAATTTGCGTGGTGCCGTCACTAGTACGAGAGGACCGTGATGGACAGACCTCCGGTTTACCGGTTGTGCCGCCAGGTGCACCGCCGGGTATCTGAGTCTGGATTGGATAAGCGCTGAAAGCATCTAAGTGCGAAGCCAGCCGCAAGATTAGATTTCCCTTGAGGGTCGTCGCAGACTACGACGTTGATAGGAGGCAGGTGTAAAGACGGCGACGTCAAAGCCGAGCCTTACTAATAGCCCGAGAATTTCGCCGTGTGCTATTGTATATAGTACAAAGAGTATAAAGCTCACAGTTTCCGCTGCATTTAGGAAGTTTTTTCCCTGCGGCTCACGGTTTGTCTTGTCCAATCTGTCAATAGCCTTACATCAGGTGGTTATTGCGGCGGGGTTCCACCTCTTCCCATTCCGAACAGAGAAGTTAAGCCCGCCTGCGCCGATGGTACTGCAATGCAATGCGGGAGAGTAGGAGGCCGCCTTCTTTTCAGATAACAGAAAGCAGAAATGCGACGAGAGAGCCCCGGTCATACAGACTGGGGCTCTCTTTTTTGTTTTACTTTTTGGGGAAGTTAGAGGGTAAATAAAAAAGACACTCTGCAAGATGCAGAGTGTCACAATAAGTATATTTTGTAAGTATGTTGTCTGTGTGGTGGACGATGTTTACATCATGCCGCCCATGCCTGGTGCACCGCCCATTGGCATTGCTGGTTCTGGTGCAGGCTTGTCACATACTACAGACTCTGTGGTGAGGAAGAGTCCTGCTACGGAAGCAGCATTCTCGAGTGCCACACGTGCAACCTTTGCCGGGTCGATGATGCCTGCCTTCTTCATGTCTTCGTAGGTCTCGGTGCGAGCATTGTAACCGAAGTCGCCAGTTCCCTCGCTAACCTTGTTGACAACAACGGCACCTTCAACACCTGCATTGTAGCAAATCTGACGAAGAGGAGCCTCGATAGCGCTCTTGATGATGTTGATGCCAGTCTGCTCATCAGCATTGTCGCCCTTCAGGCCTTCAAGCGCAGAGAGAGCACGGATGTATGTAGTGCCACCACCTGCTACAACACCTTCCTCGATGGCTGCACGAGTAGCGCAGAGGGCATCGTCAACACGGTCCTTCTTCTCCTTCATCTCAACCTCGGAGTTTGCACCGATATAGAGAACGGCTACACCGCCAGCAAGCTTAGCAAGACGCTCCTGAAGTTTCTCCTTGTCGTAGTTGGAGGTTGTGTTTTCAATCTCTTTCTTGATAGCGATAACACGATCAGCGATAGCATCCTTAGAGCCTGCTCCGCCAGCTATGATAGTGTTGTCCTTAGAGATAGTAACCTTGTCGGCAGAACCGCAGAGGTCGAGTGTTGCCTGCTCAAGCTTCAGTCCCTTCTCCTCAGATATTACTGTGCCACCTGTCAGGATAGCGATGTCTTCGAGCATAGCCTTGCGACGGTCGCCAAAACCAGGTGCCTTGACAGCACAAATCTTGAGACCGCCACGCAGACGGTTTACTACGAGAGTGGTAAGAGCCTCTGAGTCAACGTCCTCAGCTATGATGAGCAAACCACGTCCGCTCTCAGCTGCTGGCTGCAGGACAGGAAGAAGTTCCTTGAGGTTGCTAATCTTCTTATCGTAGATGAGAATGTAAGGATTCTCCATCACACACTCAAGCTTCTCAGCATCAGTAACGAAGTAGCCAGAGAGATAGCCACGGTCGAACTGCATACCCTCAACGATGCCGATAGAAGTATCGCGTGACTTGCTTTCCTCGATGGTGATAACGCCATCCTTGCTCACCTTGCGCATTGCGTCAGCAAGAAGCTTACCTATCTCTGGATCGTTGTTGGCTGACACTGTAGCAACCTGCTCAATCTTGTCATAGTTGTCGCCTACGAGCTCAGCATTAGCCTTGATATAGTCAACAACGGCGGTAACAGCCTTGTCGATACCGCGCTTGAGGTCCATTGGGTTAGCACCAGCGGTAACGTTCTTCAAACCCTCATTGACGATAGCCTGTGTGAGGATGGTCGCAGTCGTTGTGCCGTCACCAGCATCGTCACCAGTCTTTGAAGCAACGCTCTTAACGAGCTGTGCGCCAGTATTCTCAAACTTGTCTTCGAGTTCTATCTCTTTTGCTACTGTCACACCATCCTTTGTTATCTGTGGTGCGCCAAACTTCTTTTCTATTACTACGTTGCGTCCCTTAGGACCGAGTGTCACCTTGACAGCGTCAGCAAGCTGATCAACGCCCTTCTTTAGTGATTCACGGGCATCGGTGTTGAATTTTATTTCTTTTGCCATTTTTTTAATTGTTTTTTGTCGAAATGTCGTTATGTCGAAATGTCGAATGGTTAATTACTTGATGATAGCAATGACGTCAGACTGGCGCATTACCATATATTTCTCACCGTCGAACTCCAGTTCCTGCCCAGCATACTTGCCGTAGAGAACCTGGTCGCCCACTTTAAGAATCATTTCCTCGTCTTTGGTTCCGTTGCCTGTTGCAACAATCTCGCCCTTCAGGGGTTTCTCTTTGGCTGTATCAGGAATGATTATGCCGCCGATTTTCTCTTCTGCCGCTGCTGGTTTGATGAGCACGCGGTCTGCTAATGGTTGAATGTTCATTGTTATTTAGTTTTTTTGTTGGTTAAAAATATTTTCGTTCCTTCTGATAGCCAAAAATGTGCCAACACTGATATTCTGCCAATGTTGGCACATGGTTTTTGCGCATTATGACATTTCTGTCAGTATTCTTACCATCCCAAGTCTTTCCATCCTACCTTTTGACACCATTCGTAATCGTACATTCGTGTGTTCATATTGGGGTAGGTCTGGGAGGCATATTCGCTTCGTGGCATAAAGAAAGACACACCTCCATAGGTTTCGTCGGAGAGATAGAAACTGCGGAAATTCTTTATTGACATGGTGGGAAGGTTTTTGCCAAAGGTAGAATAACTGTCTCCACCAAACCAGTCACAGTTTCCAGTGTCGCGGATGTCACCTGTATTAGGATGGTAAATTACGACCTTGTCGAAAGCGTTGCGCCATACGGAGTAGTTTTCGGCGGTAAGGTTATGGAGCATTACGTCGTTCATGTCGTAAAGTATAGGGTATCCATACCTGTAGCCGTTTGTCTTGAAGTAATATATACATGACGTGGCATCGTGCTCGTCACTGTTGAATATCGTGGTGAGTTCCAGTGGCGTTGTGCCGGATATGGTTTGCAGAGCATTGGATGTTGCTGTCAACAGTTCCTCAATGTTTTCTGTCTTTATAACCGACATGCACACATTATTTATTTTATAGTCCTCTTGCCAGATTTTCCATGTGCTGTTGTTCTGGTAATCGTCCAGTATGGCTTTTGCGGCAGTTTCTGCATCGCTAATTCCAAAGAGTCTGGTCGTAGTGCTATATGGTGCTCCGAAAGAAGGCGTCTCACATGTGGCACCGATAAGATACTTTGTACAGTTGCGCAGTTCGTATGCCACCTCTACGCTCTGCATACAGCAGGCATCAAAGAATATGAACTCCTGTTTGGGTAATTGCTTCATCACAGAGGCAAGTTGCGGAATGTCTATCCAAGTGGCATTGCTACTCTTATTTTCGTTGTTGCTGTTGTAGTCAGCGCCATAAGAGTTTGCTTCGTTGTCTGCTATGTCGAGATCAAGTGAGTTTGTGCCGTTGGCAATGATGGGACCGTCGCCATGTCCCCAGAATACTGTGGCATACTCGTCAGACGGACTTAGGGCTATCATTGTTTGAAATACAGAGAGCATATTGTCTGGGTCTGATGAGTCGATGTCTGGGTCGAATGTTTTAAGTACCTCTTTTTTCCCTTTTGCGATTTTGTAGATTACGGGATTGCTCATTACGTCAAAATACACCAACAGGTTACAGTCGGATGCGAGTTTGTCAGACCCTGTCACCAACTCGTTGAGGTCCGTAGTAGCTGCACTGTACAGGTTATTCTCCGCATTGAAGTACACCATGATGGTGCGGCGTATATGCGTAGTGGTAGTATCATCGTCACCGCTACATCCTATTAGTAGCAGTGGAAGCAGTAGTATGTATAGTAATCTGTAGTTCATCGTTATTCGTTAATCGCTCCGCAGTGGGGGCACTCACCTTTTTTGTATAGACGTTTGCCGCAGTTTCCACACAGGTAGTGGTCCGTGTGCAGCGGCTTGTATTTCTTCAGCGCAAACCAGATGTAGGCTATGAGCAGCAGGTAACCTATGTAGTACAACGTGCTTATAGAGAACACGATATACAGTATTCCGCACATGCCGACAAGGTTGGCAAGATATATCACGGCATCCTCAAACCTGAGGTGGTGGCGCACATCCTCCACCGTAGCAACACCCACGATAAGCATTGCCCACACAGAGGCTATGAAGATGGCGAGTATCGGCGGCAGGATGAACGGATTCAGCGACGGATGATAGTAGAAATGCTGCCATGTGTCGGCACCGAACATCTGCAACGATGCGTAGAACGTCGCCGAGCATGCCACTATGATACACAGCAGGGTGGGATAGAACGACGGGATGTCGCGGAAATGCACTATCGGAGCATTCCTCTTTTTCGCCAGTCGCATCACATACACTACGGAGAGCAAGCCTACGATGATGAGTGCCACCATGATGTGTATGTCGCTGAAGAACATGATGAACTGCGAAATGGGGTCGGTAGGCACCACGTTGGGTAGCAGAGTGCTCTCATGAATCCATCCCGACGTGCCGTCTTCGCTTATCAGCTGTACCCAAACAGAGTCTATGCTGTCCTGTGGCACCATGCGTATATCCATCACTGCCAGTTGTTTGTTGTGGTCTATGGCGATGGTGTCTATCTCCAGTTGGCTCACGTGTTCTTCGGGTTGCTGTTCTATGAGTAGCAGCGAGTCGTCGTGGACTATGAAGTTGTAGCCTATGCCATAGTGGCGCAGGGAGTCGGAGGTGACGGTATCTGTTACGGTCGTCACGCTGTCAGTGGTGGTGCCTTTTCCGCTCTTGGCAGGCTTGTCCCTATAGCATGATGCCGTCATCGCCATCACGCCTATAATATATAATATGTATAATATTTTCCTCATATTCTACTAATCAGCCCACACCTCCATCTGGCATTTCGCACAGTTAAACCGCAGTCGGAACGTCTTTCCGTCACTCAGGCTTATGTATAGTGGCTCTTTCCACGGCAGGTCTTTGGTGTATTTGGAACAATAGCCCAACTCGTGTCTCAGGCAGTAGCGGCATTGCATCAGCATGCCTCCCCCTCCGTCAGTCTCGAATGATGCTGCCTCTACGCCCAGCTCTCTGTAGAACTGTTTCGCCTTTTCGTTGGAGGCATTGTAGAGGTAGGGAAGAGGATAGGCTGGGGGAGTGTCCTGAGTAATCTGAGTAGTCCGAGTATTCTGAATATTCAGGGTACTCTGATTAGCATGGGAGTTTATGGCGCATCTTCTCAGCTCTCCTAACACGCTGTTAGGTATGAACGGCTGTTGTGCATCCTCTGCATACTCTATCTCCAGTTCCTTGCAGACGTATGGCGTGCCGCCAAGTTTTGTCAGTTGTCGGCGTATGTTCTCTTCCTGCGGTTTCTGTGCCTGCTGAAAGTCGTATGGCAGGGTTGCCTCATGTCTGTTGCCCCGCTCGTCTGTCATGGTGAGTGTCAGTGTGTCGCGGCATACGTGCATCGTCATCGTGACTTCGATTCTCCGTTCTGCCGATTTCTTGGCGAGCAATGCCTCGAAAGCCTGGTCGTGGTTACGATACATCGTGGTGCCAGGCTTCAGCCCCTCTGGCATGTGTAGCGGAAACAGCCTGTTTCCCTCGGCACGGTTGATGCGCAGTCCTTCCAGTTCGCCCCTTGAGTTGTAGAAACACAGTCCGTCGCCGTTGTTGAATGCTGTCGTCGTGGCTATGATGAACGACAGCATGCCCTCCACCTTCTTCACCTTTCCCACCTCCTCGCCGAGCGACTTCGGCGACAGGAAGTTCACTATGCCCTGTTTCCTGCCGTTGGCGAAGTATGTCGTGAAGCCACGGTTGAATGATTTCCTTATGTCGGTCTTGAATGTGTAGGTACATCTGCCCATCGCCGCACGTTGGTATTTCTCGGGGTTCCTTCCGCATATCTCGTTCAGCTGTTCGCTGTATGCCGCCGTCACGTTCTTCACGTATGCCACATCCTTCAGCCTGCCCTCTATCTTGAATGACACAGCCCCTGCCTCTGCCAACCTTTCGAGGTTGTCTATCTGCGCCATGTCCTTTAGCGACAGCAGGTGTTTCTTGCTCTCCAGCATGTTGCCGTCGGCATCCTTCATGTCAAACTGCATGCGGCATATCTGTGCGCACTCTCCACGGTTGGCGCTCCTGCCGAAACAGTGTTGTGAGGCATAGCATTGTCCGCTGTAGCTCACACACAAGGCACCGTGTACGAACACTTCCAGTTCCACGTCGGGCACCGCTTCGTGTATGGTGCGTATCTCGTTTATCGACAGCTCGCGTGCCAGCACCACACGCTTTATGCCGAGGTCTCTGAGCCATCTCACCTTCTCTATGGTTCTGTTGTCGGTTTGGGTTGATGCGTGGATAGCCATCCTTAACGTGCCCGTTAGCATTTTCAGCAGTCCCATGTCCTGTATCAGTATGGCGTCAACCCCTATCTTGTCCAGCGTCCTTACCAGCTCCAGCGTCTCTGCCATTTCGCCGTCGTATATTACGGTGTTGACGGTGACATAAACCTTGGCTCCGTACTGGTGGGCGTAGTTGCAAAGTGTCTCTATGTCCTCAATGCTGTTGCCTGCCTGTGCCCTTGCCCCAAACTTCTCTGCGCCGATATACACCGCATCGGCACCATGGTCTATGGCGCTGATACCACATTCGAGGTTCTTGGCTGGTGAGAGTAGTTCGAGCATATCTTTATTTTGCTTCGATGATGAAGTTTATTTCTTCCTGCATCACGTTGATGGAATATTTCCCTACGGGCGATTCCGAGGGGTGTCCGTCTATGCTGACGGGGCAACTTGCTGAGGTCTCTATTTCTACCGACCGTGCACGGTAGGGACGTATGCGCTTGTGGTTCAGTATCTCTCCGCGAAGGAACAGGTATATCGCCTCCACCACGTGGTGCAGTGCCGAGTGGCGTACCAGCGTGATGTCCAACTGTCCGTTGTAAGGCACGGCGTTGGGTGTCTGTCCATAGCCTAAAGCGTTACCTACGCACATCGTTACAACTCTGTGGGTTTCAGTAACATAATTGATGGTGTACGTCATCTTGTAGAATACCTTCTCGAACAGTATGAGTATTAGCGACAGGGCAAACGACAGCTCTCTTGACCAGAAGCGTTTCCTCACCTGCATACGTCTTTTCTGTATGCCTGCCAGCAGTCCTATGTTGATGCTGTTGATGAAGTATCGGTTTTTCTTCTCGCCAGCCTTGTCCGTGTAGCGTATGCACCCCACGTCTATGCGTCTCACCCTGTGGCTTGCTATTGCCTTGATGCTCTCCTCCGTGTCCTTGTATGTGAATCCCCAGAAGCGTGCGAAGTCGTTCATCACTCCGTTGGGTATTATGCCGATGTTGATGTTGTCCCTTGCCGACTTCTCCACCGCCATCAGGCAGTTCACTGTGTCGTTGAGTGCCGAGTCGCCCCCTGCAATGATGATGTCGCGGTATCCGTTGTTTATCATCATTGTCACCAGTCGTTCCACGCTCTGTTGGTCTTCGCTCTGCACCATGTCGTAGTCCACGTGGTATTTCTCCAGCAGTGCCGCAATCTTCTCCCAGCGTTTCTTCACGCTGGTAAACGGGCGGTGGTTAGGGCAGTAAATTATACAGGTCGTCTTCATTCCTTATCCAGTTAATGTGAAATCCCCTACGCTCCATGCCTCTGAACCATGTCATCTGGCGCTTGGCAAACTGGTGAATGGCTATCTCCAGTTGGCGTACCATCTCGTCGTAGGTCAGTATGCCTGTAACATACTGTGTCACGTATTTGTATTCCAGTCCGTAGTATGTCAGGTTCTCTGGCGGAATGCCCTCGCCAAGCAGTCCCCTTATCTCGTCCGCCATTCCCTCGTCAAGTCGTGCCCTTAGCCGTCGGCTTATCTTCTCCCTGCGCAGCTCGCGGTCTATGCTCACACCTATTATTAGCGAGTCTATGGGCTTTGCCCCGCGCAGCGGGGTGGGGTGGTCTATGTTGTGCTGCTCTATCTCTATGGCACGAATTGCCCTCTGCACCGAATCGACGTCCGTCTTGTTGTGCATCGTCGAGCCTGTCTGCCGTTTCAGCTCTGTCAGCATTGCGGTCAGTTCGCCGAGCGACTTGTCCTTGAGAGCCTCGCGCAAGGCTGGGTTCTGCGGCACTGGCGACAGCTGGTAGCCTTTCAGCACCGCCTCTATGTACAGTCCCGTCCCTCCGCACAGTATGGGCTGTTTGCCCCTGCGCTGTATGTCGTCGTACGCCTTGTGGAAGTCCTCCTGATACTGAAACAGGTTGTACTTCGTGCCCGGCTCTACTATGTCTATGAGGTGATAGGGTATGTCCTTGCCGTCCACGTGGTAGTCGGCGAGGTCTTTTCCCGTACCTATGTCCATGCGTCTATATACCTGGCGCGAGTCAGCCGATATTATCTCACCGTCGATTCGTGCCGCCAAGTGCGTGGCAATCATTGTCTTGCCGCTCGCCGTAGGTCCCAGTACCGTTATCATCCTTTTCATTTCAGGGCAAAGGTACTATTTTTTTTTCGTGTATAAAACTTTTTCGGTGAAAACTTTCATGAATAAAAAATTTTTACTACCTTTGCACAAATTTGTTTTTCTAAAAAAAGATTGTATATTTATGAACATAGGTATTACGCTGATGATTGTAGGCATGGTGACGGTTTTTGCCGTGTTGCTTATCATCATCAATCTTAGCAATCTGCTTATCGGCATAGTCAATAAGATAGCTCCAGAGGAGGAGACGGCTGCCAAGCCTGCCAAGGCGGCAAAAGCTGTCAGTGCCATAGCCCCCGACGTGATGGAGGCTATCCGCCTCGCTGTGGCTAAAATTACGGAGGGCAAGGGAACCGTTGCCGAGGTCAAGGCAATCTAAGCAGTCCTTAAAGACCTTAAAGTCGTAAAAAGATAAAATTCAAGATAAATGGCAAAAGAGATTAAATTCAGTTTGGTCTTCAGAGATATGTGGCAGAGTGCAGGCAAGTACCAGCCACGCGTTGACCAATTGGTAAAGGTGGCACCCGCCATCATTAAGATGGGGTGTTTCGACCGTGTAGAAACTAACGGCGGCGGCTTCGAGCAGGTCAACCTGCTCTATGGCGAGAACCCCAACAAGGCTGTGCGCCAGTGGACCAAGCCGTTCCATGAGGCAGGCATCCAGACGCACATGCTCGACCGTGCCTTGAACGGACTGCGCATGAGCCCATGTCCCAAGGACCTTCGCCAGCTGTTCTACAAGGTGAAGAAGGCACAGGGCACTGACATCACGCGTATCTTCTGCGGTCTCAACGACCCTCGCAACGTCATTCCCTCCATCAAGTACTCCAAGGAGGCTGGCATGATAGCCCAGGCTGCGCTGTGCATCACCCATTCGCCCATCCACACGGTGGAATACTACGTTGAGCTTGCCAAGACATTTATTGACGCAGGTGCCGACGAAATCTGCCTGAAGGACATGGCTGGCATAGGCAGACCAGAGTCACTCGGCAAGATCGTGGCTGGCATCAAGGCTTACAAGAAGGACATCATCATACAGTATCACTCCCACGCAGGTCCAGGCTTCAACATGGCGTCAATCCTTGAGGTGGCACGTGGCGGATGCGACTACATCGACACCGGCATCTCTCCCCTCTCATGGGGCACTGGCCACGCTGACATCATCGCCGTGCAGGAGATGCTCAAGGACGCTGGCTTCAAGGTGAAGGACATCGATATGGCGGCTTACATGGAGGTGCGCACCCAGATAAGGGAGATGATGGACGATTTCCTTGGCTTCTACATTCCGAAGCTCAACCACCTCAACAACTCGCTGCTCATCAAGCCAGGACTGCCTGGCGGCATGATGGGCTCGCTGATGACCGACCTTGAGGACAACCTCCGCTCGCTCAACAAGTGGAAGGTGAAGAACAACCAGCCGGAGCTCACCACCGACGAGTTGCTCATCAAGCTCTTTGACGAGGTGGCTTACGTATGGCCTAAGGTGGGCTATCCATGCCTCGTGACGCCGTTCTCACAGTACGTGAAGAACCTCGCCCTG
The DNA here is from genome assembly GCA_017479675.1 of Prevotella sp. Taxonomy (GTDB): domain Bacteria; phylum Bacteroidota; class Bacteroidia; order Bacteroidales; family Bacteroidaceae; genus Prevotella. The sequence goes on along the minus strand of JAFVBX010000056.1, from coordinate 2,764 downwards.
ATGAACGTCATACAGATGGAGAAGGGCAAGGAGCGCTGGTCTATGATAGCTGAGAATATCTGGGACATGATACTGGGCAAGAGCGGCAAACTGCCTGGTGAGGTGGACCCGCTGTTCAAGGAGATGGCAAAGGCTGAGGGACGCAAGTTCCTTGACACCGACCCGCAGGACAACTACCCTGACGACCTCGAGACCTACCGTCTCAAGATGGCGCAGGCTGGATGGGAACTCGGCGAGGACGATGAGGAACTCTTCGAGTATGCCATGCACCCACAGCAGTACGAGGCTTACAAGAGTGGCGCTGCCAAGGCTGCGTTCGAGAAAGACCTTGCAGAGCGCAAGGAGAAGAAGTCACAGGTGCAGGCTCACCACGGCAGCGGCAACGTGAAGAAGCAGTTGCCTAACCAGGTTACCGTCAACGTCAACGGCAAGGCATACCTCGTCAACATTTCATACGACGGCACAGCTCCTGCATCATCCATTCCGGCAACAAACGGAGCAACGCAGATAATACCTTCCGAGCCAGCTCCTGCACCACAGGGTGAAGGCCTTGAGATACTCGCTCCGCTGGAGGGTAAGGCATACCTCGTGCAGTCATCGTCAGAGACTCCTAAGAAGGTGGGCGACCACGTAGAGGAGGGTGAGGTGATATGCTACATCGAGGCGATGAAGGTGTTCAACCGCATCAAGGCAGAGAAGACGGGCACCATCACGTCCATAGCCTTCACGTCAGGCGACTCCGTGGAGGAGGACGATGTGCTGATGACGATAGCTTAATTATCAACTTTCAATTTTCAATTTGTTTCGTGGAAATACTACAGAAAATATGGGACATGACCGCCTTCGCGCAGACTGACGGCGACTGGTCTTTCCTCATCATGCTGGTCATTGCCTGCATACTGCTTTATCTCGGCATAGTGAAGAAATATGAGCCGCTCCTGCTGGTGCCTATCGGCATGGGCGTGCTGCTTGCCAACTTTCCCGGCGGCGGCATGGGTGTGGCGCAGGCTACGTCCGAGGGCTATGTCACCCTGCCCGACGGCTCGCAGGAGATAATCTGGGACATGCCTCTGCACAAGATAGCCCATGAGCTGGGACTGATGAACTTCATCTACTACATGTGCATCAAGACGGGCTTCATCCCACCTATTATATTTATGGGTGTCGGCGCACTGACCGACTTCGGTCCCATGCTGCGCAACCTGCGTCTGTCCATCTTCGGTGCAGGGGCCCAGTTCGGCATCTTCGCCGTGCTGCTCTGTGCGCTTGCTATGGGCTTCACCCCCCAGCAGGCTGCCTCGCTCGGCATCATAGGCGGTGCTGACGGTCCTACGGCAATCTTCACCACCATCAAGCTGGCACCCGAACTGCTCGGACCTATCGCCATCGCTGCCTACAGCTACATGGCGCTCGTGCCTGTCATCATACCGCTGGTAGTGAAGCTGCTCTGCACCAAGAAGGAACTGATGATCAACATGAAGCAGCAGGACAAGCTCTATCCCAACAAGACGGAGATAAAGAACCTGCGCGTGCTGAAGATACTCTTCCCCATCACGGTGACCATCATCGTGGCGCTCCTCGTGCCTACGGCGGTGAGCCTCGTGGGTATGCTCATGTTCGGCAACCTGCTGAAGGAGCTCGGCTCCATGACCAGCCGCCTCTTCGACACGGCGTCAAACGCCATCATGAACACCGCCACCATCTTCCTCGGTCTCTCCGTAGGCGCTACGATGACCGCCGAGGCATTCCTCAACCTGCAGACCATCGGCATCGTGGTGGGAGGCTTCCTCGCCTTCGCCCTGTCTATCTCGGCAGGCATCTGCATGGTGAAGATATTCAACCTCTTCACTAAGAAGAAGGTCAATCCGCTCGTGGGCGCTACGGGACTGTCGGCAGTGCCGATGGCATCGCGCGTGGCTAACGAGATAGCAACCAAGTACGACCCCAAGAACCACGTCCTGAACTACTGCATGGCATCGAACATCTCCGGTGTGATAGGCTCGGCAGTGGCAGCCGGCGTGCTGATTTCTTTCTTGCAGTGAAGACCGAACTGATTCTCATAGGCAAGACGACAGACAAACATCTACAGGCAGGTATTGACGACTACATCGGTAGGATAGGTCACTACCTGCCGTTTTCCGTCACGGTGATACCCGAACTGAAGAACACCAAGTCGCTCTCCGAAGAACAGCAGAAGGAACGTGAGGGGGAGCTGATACTCAAGTCCTTGCAGCCTTCCGACCACCTCGTGCTGCTCGACGAGCACGGTGCGGAAAGGACCTCGGTGGAGTTTGCGCAGTGGATGGAACGGCGACAGCAGACGGTGCGCAGGCTGGTGTTTTGCATCGGGGGACCTTACGGGTTTTCAAAAGCAGTATATCAAAGAGCGAACGAGCAGGTGAGCCTTTCGCGGATGACTTTCTCGCATCAGATGGTGAGGCTGGTCTTCACAGAGCAGATATACAGGGCATGTACCATCATCAAGGGCGAACCGTATCATCACGAGTAACGGCTTATTTTCATATGCAAAGGTACTACATTAACTTAATTTCTGCAAGGAAATGTTTAAATTTGACACTTCGGTAGCCTGCCTTGTGCCATCGCTAAACTCCCCTTGTATAAAGGTTATGCTTTGACCGCATAAACCCTATGCTTTGAGGCGATAAACCCTATGCTTTGACGGCATGAAAACACATCTTCTAATTTTTTCATATTTTAATTTTTAAATATCGAGAATTGCGCAAAATCGCCAAAGTGTGCTGTT
>JAFVBX010000055.1 GCA_017479675.1 Prevotella sp. | reverse complement strand
CATCGCCAAGGTGCAGAGTGAGCACGACCGCCTCCATGTGGTCAACAACATACTGAGCAACCAGCTCAGCACCATAAAGCACGAGACGATGTACTATCCGCCACGTCTGCAACAGTTGCTCACCTCTGGCAGTGCCGATGATGCCGAGCTTCTCGATACCGTCAGCTATTACTCCCAGCTCTATTCTGGTCTATGCAGTCAGATGCTTTCTACCGCATCGAGTGTCAGGGCTTTTCCTGTCAGTCCCATAGCCCTTTCCGATGTGTCGCCCGTCTTCGATTCTTCACTTGTGGTCTATGCCAACGAGGAGCTGCTGCGCTATCTTGTCGTGTTGCTGAAGAGGCAGAGTGGGGGAGTGATGCCTCCCTATACTGTGGTGGAGCCATCGTCAGATGATGACGGAAGCTACCTTACCATAGCCTTCGACATGTCGCAGTCGCCGTTGTCAGCCGCCGACCTGCCTCAGCTGTTCAGCCACAACAGTCCCCACACCGATTACCTCGTGATGCGCCAGATAATCCGTGAGATAGTCAATGCCACACTCGCCTACGGAGCCGGCATACACGCTGTGATGCAGGACGAGAAGCCCACCATCGTTGTGAGGTTGCCTATAAAGGTTGGGGGATAAAAAAAGGAAAGCCCCGATATTACTGGCTTCCCTGAGTTATTGGTTGCGGAGGCTCGACTCGAACGAACGACCTCCAGGTTATGAGCCTGGCGAGCTACCAACTGCTCCACTCCGCGATGTTTTATTGAAATCGGGTGCAAAGGTACTCAAATTTATTAAGAATATAGAATGAAGAAATGAGAAAATGCCTGTTTTTATTGTTTTTTAACACACTTGCCGTTTTGCTATGGGGTGAACGCGCTCAGGCGCAGGTTACTTACACAAGGCAGGACAGCATCAAGGTGGTGGAGTTGCTGGCGGCAGGTGCCAAGTACAAATATGCCGTGAAGAAAGACCTGATGACCTTCTACGGCAACAAGCTCAAGGGGGTGCCTTACGTTGCCGCAACCCTTGAGGTGAACAAGACGGAGCGCCTTATCGTCAACCTTCGTGAGCTCGACTGCACTACGTTCGTCGAGACCGTCCTCGCCCTCGCCATGACCACCTCGCAGGGCTCCCGTAAGTGGGACGACTACTGCGCCAATCTCATGAAGATACGCTATCGCAACGGAGTGATAAGTGGCTACCCATCACGCAACCACTACTTCCTGTGGTGGGTGGAGAGCAACCGCAGGCTTGGCATCGTGGAGACACCCATGGACAAAGACTTTTCGCGAGGCAACCTGTCGAAGCAGCGCATCTACCGCCAGCAGAAAATCAACATCAACTGGATGAGCACCCACACCTCGGCATACCCTATGCTAAAGAATAACGCTCAGTTTATCAGGGAAATAGCACGTCATGAGAAACAGTCGCAGGGCAAGTCGATGATGTACATCCCGCAGGTCAACCTCGGACTGTCGAAGCAGAAGATGAAGTGGGTGGAGAACGGCGACATCCTCGCCATCTGCACCAGAAAGAAAGGGCTCGACACAACCCACATCGGCATCGCCGTATGGGGAGATGACGGCAAACTGCACCTGCTCAATGCCTCGCAGATACACAAGAAAGTGGTCCTCGAATCCATGACGCTCAAGGAATATATGTCACACCATCCCTCACAGCTCGGCGTTTGGGTAGTAAAGCCACACCTTTAATAGCTCTATTCCTCCAGTTTCGCTAAGCAGTACAAAGTGTTTCTCTTAGTGAAACACATATAAGAGCATAGCTATTGTTTTAAATTAACTAGTTAATTTTTAAAATTTACTAGTTAATTCGTCAAATTAACCAGTTAATTCAACGCAGAAGCATCATATTTCTTTCCGTAAAATTTGGCAGAATGAAAATTTTGTATTACCTTTGTCGGTGATTTTGTATAAAGATCAAAGTTAACCCCACTTGTGACGGGGAATTTTAATCATCAAAAGGCGGCATGGCGCTTATCTCCATGCGAGAACGAATGAAGGTACTTAAATTTGGCGGAACGAGTGTAGGTTCCGTAGAGAGTATCCTAAGCCTCAAGAAGATTGTAGAGTGTGAGGCAAAGGAACAGCCACTGGTGGTGGTGGTGAGTGCCCTGGGGGGCATAACGGATAAGCTTATTGCTACGAGCAAGCTGGCTCTGGCTGGCGATGAGCGCTATCGTGAGGAGTTTGATGCCATCGTTGACAGGCATCACAAGATGATAGACACCATCATTACTGAACCGAGAGACCGTGAAAAACTTTTCAGAACCGTTGATGCTTTGTTGGAACAGTTGCGCTCGATATATTTCGGAGTGTACCTGATTCATGACCTGTCGGAGAAGACGCAGGATGCCATCGTGGCATACGGCGAGAGACTGTCGTCGAACATTGTGGCGACACTCATCAAGGGGGCTAAATGGTTTGATTCAAGAGACTTTATCAAGACCGAGGATAAGCAGGGCAGACACACGCTGAGCGTGGATCTGACGAACAAGTTGGTGAAGGAAACTTTCTGCGACCTGCCGCGCATATCGCTCGTGCCTGGCTTTATATCAAAGGATGCCAAGACTGGCGAGACGACCAACCTGGGACGTGGCGGCTCGGACTATACGGCGGCGATAATAGCTGCTGCGCTGGATGCTACGCTGCTTGAGATATGGACTGACGTGGACGGCTTCATGACGGCAGACCCGAGGGTTATCAGTTCGGCATACCCCATAAAGGAGCTGTCATACGTGGAGGCGATGGAGCTGTGCAACTTCGGCGCCAAGGTGATTTATCCGCCTACAATATACCCCGTATGCGTGAAGAACATACCTATAAAGGTGAAGAATACCTTCAACCCCGAGGCTGAGGGTACGGAGATAAAGGAGAGGATAGAGGGCGACCACAAGCCCATCAAGGGTATATCGTCAATAAACGGCACGGCACTGATAACGGTGACAGGACTGTCGATGGTGGGTGTGATAGGCGTGAACCAGCGCATATTCACCACGCTTGCCGAGAGAGGCATTTCGGTGTTCATGGTGTCACAGGCTTCTTCAGAGAACTCTACGTCAATAGGCGTGAAGGAGGATGATGCCGACATCGCCGTGAAGGTGCTCAACAAGGAGTTTGACAAGGAGATACAGACGGGCGCCATGTTCCCCATGAAGGCAGAGAAAGGGCTTGCCACCGTAGCCATAGTGGGCGAGAACATGAAGCAGACACCTGGCATAGCCGGTAAACTGTTCGGCACGCTGGGAAGGTCGGGTATCTCTATCATAGCCTGTGCACAGGGTGCATCGGAGACAAACATATCGTTCGTGGTGAAGAGTGACTACCTGAGGAAGTCGCTCAACGTAATCCACGACTCGTTCTTCCTGTCAGAATATAAGGTGCTGAACCTCTTCATCTGTGGCGTAGGCACCGTGGGTGCCAAACTGATAGAGCAGATAAGGAGCCAGTATGACACGTTGAAGAGCGACTCACGCCTGCTGCTCAACGTGGTGGGCATAGCATCATCGAAGAAGGCGATATTCTGCCGCGAGGGACTTGACCTCGCCACATACAAGGAGCAGCTGGCAGATAGCGAGCCGAGCGACTCAAGGAAACTGCTGAAGAGCATCGTGGAGATGAACATCTTCAACTCGGTGTTCGTGGATTGTACGGCGTCAAAGGACGTGGCGATGCTCTACCAGCCCCTGTTGGAGCATAACGTAAATGTGGTGGCTGCCAACAAGATAGCGGCATCGGGCGACTATGAGTCATACCAGCGCCTGAAGGAGACGGCGCTGAAGAGTGGCGTGAAGTTCCGCTTCGAGACTAACGTGGGCGCTGGACTGCCTATCATTGGCACCATCAACGACCTGAAGAACTCAGGTGACAAGATACTGAAGATAGAGGCTGTGCTCAGTGGCACGCTGAACTATATATTCAATGCGCTGGCAGAGGACTGTCCGCTGTCAGAGACAGTGAAGCAGGCGCAGGAGAAAGGCTTTGCGGAGCCAGACCCACGCATAGACCTCAGCGGTATGGACGTGGTGAGAAAACTCGTGATATTGACTCGTGAGGCAGGCTATCGCATAGAGCAAGCCGACGTGGAGAAGAACCTCTTTATCCCCGACGACTATTTCGAGGGCGACGTGGAGTCGTTCTGGAAGAAACTGCCACAGCTTGATGCTGAGTTTGAGGCACGCCGCAAGGAACTGGTGAAGAAGAACTGTCGCCAGCGCTTCGTGGCTAAAATGGAAGTGGTTAACGGAAACGGGAACAGCGCTAATGTTAAGATTAAGGCGAGCGTAGGCTTGCAGGAGATACCGCTCAACCACTCGTTCTACGAACTGGAGGGCAGCAACAACATAGTGACACTCACCACGCAGCGCTACCGTGACCCGATGCTCATACAGGGCTTCGGTGCAGGAGCGGCGGTAACTGCCGCAGGTGTGTTTGCTAATGTGCTGAGTATTGCGAACATATAATGTTCAAAGGTTTAGACGATGAAGACAATAATAATACTGGGTGACGGCATGGCCGATAATCCGATAGAGAGACTGGGCGGCAAGACACCGCTGCAATACGCCAAGACACCATATATGGACCTGCTTGCCAAGAAGGGCAGGACAGGAAGGTTGGTGACGGTGCCCGAAGGCTATATGCCAGGCTCGGAGGTTGCCAACACCGCCATACTGGGCTACGACCTCGACAAGGTGTATGAGGGTAGGGGACCGCTGGAGGCTGCAAGCATAGGCTATGACATGGACAGCAAGGACCTTGCGCTGAGATGTAATATAATATGTGTACGCGAGGACGGTACGATAAAGACGCACAACGGCGGCAACCTGCAGACGGAGGAGGCAAGGCCGCTCATAGACCTGCTGAACGAGAAACTGGGTTCGGACAAGGTGAAATGGGTGTGCGGAATACAGTACCGTCATCTGCTCATAATAAAAGGCGGCTCGAAACACATAGTATGCGCTCCGCCACATGACCACCCCAATGAGCAATGGTGCCCCCTGCTGGTTAAGCCGGAAGAAGGTAAGGAAGACTTGAAAGAAGAAGGCAGGATGACTCCGCAAGTGACTGCCGATTTGCTGAACGACCTTATTCTTAAATCGGTGGACGTTTTAGCTAACGCGCCACTTAATATCGAGAGAAAGAAGAAAGGTGCCGACCTTGCAAACATTATCTGGCCTTGGAGCGGTGGCTATCGTCCTGCCATGCAGACGCTGATGGAGCAGTTCCCGCAGATAAAGTCGGGCGCCGTAGTGAGTGCCGTTGACCTGATACAGGGCATAGGCAAATATGCTGGTCTCGACGTGGTGAAGGTGAAGGGTGCCACAGGATTGTGGGACACCAACTACGAGGGCAAGACACAGGCAGCTTTGGATAGTCTGAGAACGAAGGACTTTGTGTTCCTCCACGTGGAGGCGAGCGATGAGGCTGGTCACGACGGTGATGTAGAACTGAAGGTGAAGACTATAGAAAATCTTGACAAGAGGATGATAGGTCCGATATACGAAGAGGTGAGCAAGTGGGAGGAGCCTGTGCAGATAGCCGTTTTGCCAGACCACTATACACCTGTGGAGCTACGTGTCCATGTAGGTGAGCCTGTGCCGTTCATCATATATTATCCGGGCATAGAGCCTGACGAGGTGAAGGCTTACGATGAGTTTACATGCGTAGGCGGCGGATATGGTGTCCTTAGGCTAAGGGAGTTTATGCAGACTTTAATGAAACAATAAGAAGAAAAAGATGTTATACTACTCAACCAACAAAAAAGCCCCTACGGCAACACTGGAGAAGGCGGTGGTCAAGGGACTTGCAGAAGACAAGGGCTTGTATATGCCTGAGAGCATCAAGCCGTTGCCAAAGGATTTTTTTGATAACATAGAGAAGTTGTCGTTTCAGGAGATAGCATACACTGTGGCTGATGCTTTCTTCGGAGAGGATGTCGAGGCTGATGCGCTGAAAAAGATAGTCTATGACACACTGGCATTCGACTGTCCTGTGGTGCCTGTTACGGACACTATCTACTCGCTGGAGCTGTTCCACGGTCCTACGCTGGCATTCAAGGATGTAGGCGCGAGGTTTATGGCACGTCTGCTGCAGTATTTCCTCAAGAAGGAGGCAAACGGCAGTCAGGTTAACGTGCTCGTGGCAACATCGGGCGACACAGGTTCGGCAGTGGCTAACGGTTTCCTCGGAGTGGACGGCATACACGTCTATGTGCTCTACCCAAAAGGTAAGGTGAGCGCCATTCAGGAGTGCCAGTTCACTACGTTGGGCAAGAATATCACCGCTATTGAGGTGGACGGTGTGTTTGATGACTGTCAGGCACTCGTGAAGGCTGCATTTATGGATGCAGACCTCAACAAGCACATGAAGCTGACATCAGCAAATTCAATCAACGTGGCACGTTTCCTTCCTCAGTCATTCTACTATTTCAATGCCTATGCAAGGATGAAGGAGAGGATGACCGCTAACGGGAACTGGAACGGTAACTTGGTGATGTGCGTGCCAAGCGGTAACTTCGGTAATATATGCTCGGCTCTGTTCGGACACCAGATGGGACTGCCGATAAAGCGTTTCATCGCTGCCAACAACGCCAACGACATTTTCTATAATTACCTAAAGACTGGCGAGTACAAGCCACAGCCATCTATCGCTACGCTTGCAAACGCTATGGACGTGGGCGATCCGTCTAACTTTGCACGTATCTATGACCTCTACAAAGGTGACCATAAGGCTATAACGGAGCTGATCAGCGGTGCGACGTACAAGGATGAGGACATACGCAAGACCATGAAGGCTTGCTATGCAGAGACCAAGTATGTGCTCGATCCTCACGGCGCTTGCGGATATCAGGCTCTCAAAGACCTACTTAAGCCAGGCGAGGTGGGCGTGTTCTGTGAGACGGCTCATCCTGCTAAGTTCAAGGAGAAGGTTGACGAGATACTCGGCACCGACATCGACATACCGCAGCGCTTGCAGGAGTTCATGAAGGGCACGAAGCAGAGCGTGGCTATGAGCAAGGACTTTGAAGAGTTTAAGGCTTACTTGCTGGGACAATAGATACTATAGTCGCTATATGTACTATAGGAACTATAAAAAATAAAACAAAGCAGTGCCCCGGCTCTATCGCTGGTGCTATCAAGGCACGAGAGGAAAGTCCGGGCAGCAAAGGGTACCCCACTTGCGAAAATACAAGTAGTCAGCGATGATTAGCTAAAGGCAGAAGAAAATAACCGCCTCCTCTCGTGGGGGTAAGGGTGAGAAGGTGGTGTAAGAGACCACCAGGCATTTGGTGACAAGTGTGCTGTGTCTGCTGGGGGCTGCAAGTTCAAGTATACCATCGTCATGATAGGGCGACCCGCCCGATAGTCTTAATGGCTTACGATGGAGGGTAGAATGCTTGAGCCGGCTGGTGACAGACGGATTAGATAAATGATAGGGCGCCACCCTCATGGTGGTTACAGAACCCGGCTTATAGGGGCACTGCTTTTTTAGTTCACAGTTCATAATTCACAGTTGAGAGTTCAAAAGTGATAAAGTCAATATACAAATACATAATGACCTTATGGGACGACATCAGTGCCAAGAGGGTTATGGGAACAGCTACAAACCTGACCTATTCCACCTTGCTTGCCTTCGTACCCATAATGGCGGTGGTGTTTGCCATAGCGCGAGGCTTTGGCTACTCCATGTATATTGAAGAATGGTTCAGGAACTCGCTGTCGTCGCAACCTGATGCCGCCAACACCATTATTGGCTTTGTCAACTCATATCTGGTACATACAAAGAAAGGGCTGTTTCTCGGCATAGGATTGATATTCATGCTCTTTACGGTGCTGATGCTGATATCCAACATTGAACTTGCATTCAACGATATATGGCAGGTGAAGAGGCAGAGGAGTCTGTTCAGAACTATTACTGACTATGTCACACTGCTGTTCTTAATGCCTATCGTGATAGTGATAAGTTCGGGCTTGAGCATCACGGTGGCGGCACTCAATCATCAGTTAGGTGATATAGTGCTGATAGGTCCTGTAGTATCGTTCCTAATAGAACTGTCACCATACCTGCTGTGGTCGGTAGCCTTTACGCTGTTGTATCTCTTTATGCCTAACACGAAGGTGGAACTGAAGAGTGCCCTGTTGCCGGGCATACTCGCAGGTGTGTGTATGCAGGTCTTTCAGCTCATCTACATCAATTCGCAGATATGGATATCCAACTATAACGCTATTTACGGTTCGTTTGCCATCATACCATTCTTCCTGTTGTGGTTGCAGGCATCGTGGATAATCTGTCTGGGCGGGGCGGAACTGAGCTACTGCCGCCAGAATGCAGAGGATTTCTTTACGACATCTTTCCAAGGGCTATGCTTTCAGGACAGGGTGGATATATCGTGGGAAATAGTTCAACTGGTGACAGAGCACTTCCGACAGGGCAACCGTCCCTATACGGAGATGGAGATAAAAAACAAGGTGGGCAGACCGATGCGTATAGTGAAGGAGTTGCTGTACGACCTACAGAGAGTGAATTATCTCGCCGAACTGACGTATGACGAGAAAGGAGATACACCGCACTTTCTCCCAGCGCAGGATGCCTGCAACTTCTCCAAGGAGAATCTTCAGGAACAGTTTGCAAAACTTCAACCATTAAACGCATAAAGACACCTCATATTCAGATGGCTAAGGATAAGACGGCATATGTTTGTGACAACTGCGGATTTGACTCAACCAAGTGGTTGGGCAAGTGCCCCAGTTGCGGACAGTGGAACACTTTCAAGGAGGTGAGGATAGGAAGCAGTTCACAGTCTGCTGTTCGTAGTTCACAGTTAAAAGACCAAGGATTTAAGCCTGAAAGAATAGGTGCTGTGAGATTGCAGGACATTCCCACGAAAGAACTGCCAAGAATAGACATGCAGGATGTGGAACTGAACAGGGTGCTTGGTGGTGGGTTGGTGCCAGGTAGCATAGTGTTGCTTGGCGGTGACCCCGGTATAGGCAAAAGTACGCTGACACTTCAGACCATCATGCGAATGGATGGCAAAGAGGTACTCTACGTGAGTGGAGAGGAAAGTGCACACCAGTTGAAGATGAGGGCTGAGAGACTGAACGGGAACGTTAATGGCAATGATAAAACTGATGGGAAGAGTGTTATGGTACTCTGCGAGACCTCACTTGAAAAGGTTTTCGACCAGATAAGGGAGGTGGGACCAGACCTTGTAGTGATAGATTCCATACAGACAATGGAAACAGAGGCGGTGGACTCAGCACCTGGCAGTATAACCCAGATAAGAGAGTGCGCAAGCTTGTTGCTGAGATATGCAAAGACGAGCGGGGTGCCCGTAATACTCATAGGACATATAAACAAGGAGGGAACGATAGCAGGCCCGAAGATACTGGAGCACATAGTAGATTCCGTGATACAGTTTGAGGGTGACAGACAGGGACTGTACCGCATACTGCGCTCTATAAAGAATCGTTTTGGCTCTACATCGGAGATAGGTATATACGAGATGCAACAGACAGGACTGCGCCCTGTGACAAATCCTTCGGAACTGCTGTTGAGTGACGAGCGTGACGGCATGAGTGGCATAGCTATCAGTGCAGCGGTGGAGGGTATGCGTCCGTTCCTCATTGAGACACAGGCTCTGGTGAGCACAGCGGCATACGGTACACCACAGCGCAGTGCCACAGGCTTCGACCAGCGAAGACTCAACATGCTACTTGCTGTATTGGAAAAGAAAGTGGGGTTCAAACTAATACAGAAGGATGTCTTTATCAACATCGCAGGTGGCATAAAAGTGACAGACATGGCGATGGACCTAAGCGTGCTGGCTGCTATTTTCTCAAGCAACGTGGATATGCCGATAGATGCTGGGTACTGCGTATGCGGTGAGGTAGGACTGAGTGGTGAGGTTCGTCCCATAAGCCGCATAGAACAGCGTATCAGCGAGGCTGAGAAACTGGGCTTTACAGACATAGTGATACCCAAGCGAAATATGGGAGCATTGAAGGGGAAGAAATTCTCAATAAAGATTCATCCCGTACAGAAAGTTGAAGAGGCACTGAAAGTCCTCTTTGGATAGAAAACAGAATACTCAGAAATTAAACAACAAATACTATGGCTAAGATTACAAAAGAAGATGCCCTTCTCTACCATGAGAGCGGCAGACCAGGAAAGATTGAAGTGATGCCTACGAAGCCTTATCGTACACAGACGGACTTGTCGTTGGCTTATTCACCAGGTGTGGCATTCCCATGTCAGGAAATACAGGCAGACCCAGACACGGTGTATAAATACACGGACAAGGGAAACCTCGTGGCTGTGATATCAAATGGCACGGCAGTTCTGGGACTTGGAGATATAGGCGCTATGTCCGGCAAGCCCGTGATGGAGGGTAAAGGATTGCTCTTTAAGATCTACGGCGGCATCGACGTGTTCGATATAGAGGTGGCAGAGAAAGATCCTGAGAAATTCTGCGAGGCAGTGGAGAAAATAGCCCCGACTTTCGGCGGTATAAACCTTGAGGATATCAAGGCTCCGGAGTGTTTCTACATAGAAGAAAGACTTAAAAAGAGCCTTGACATACCCGTGATGCATGACGACCAGCATGGTACGGCAATCATTTCAAGTGCAGGACTGCTCAATGCCCTTGAGGTGGCTAAGAAAAAGATTGAGGATGTTAAGATAGTAGTATCAGGTGCAGGTGCTGCGGCAATCATGTGTACCAAACTCTATGTAGCTCTTGGTGCCAAGCTCGAGAACATTCTGATGATAGACTCAAAGGGCGTTATCACTGCCGACCGAGAGAACCTAACAGAACAGAAACGCTATTTTGCCACAAAACGTACAGATGTACATACATTAGAGGAGGCAATGAAAGGTGCTGACGTGTTCCTCGGACTGTCGAAGGGCAACGTGCTCAGTCAGGATATGATACGTTCAATGGCGAAGAACCCTATAGTGTTTGCTTGTGCCAATCCCGTGCCAGAGATAAGCTATGAGGATGCTATGGCAGCTCGTCCTGACGTATTGATGTCAACAGGACGCTCTGACTATCCTAATCAGATAAACAATGTGATAGGATTCCCATACATATTCCGTGGTGCATTGGACGTTAACGCAAAGGCCATCAACGAGGAAATGAAAATAGCTGCCGTACATGCTATTGCCGACCTAGCCAAGCAGCCTGTGCCTGACGTGGTGAACAAGGTGTATAACGTGAACAACCTCACTTTTGGTCCAGACTACTTCATACCAAAACCCGTTGACCCACGACTCATCACTGAGGTAAGTGCGGCAGTTGCCAAGGCAGCAATGGACTCAGGTGTGGCACGCAAACAGATTACCGATTGGGATGAATACAAGAGAAACCTGCGACTGAAGATGGGGCAGGAAACACGTGTGACGCAAAATCTATATGAGACGGCACGCAAGCATCCGCAGAAGGTGGTATTTGCCGAGGGTATGCACCCAACGATGATAAAGGCTGCTGTACAGGCAAAGAACGAGGGGCTGTGTTTCCCAATTCTGCTTGGCAACAAGGAGATGATAACCAAAAAGGCAGAAGAGCTCGACCTCTCACTCGAAGGTGTTGAGATAATAAACTTGCGTCATGATGACCTGCATGAGACACGTGAGCGCTATGCACAGGTCCTTGCTGACAAGAGACAGCGTGAAGGTTACAACTTCGAGGAGGCAAACGACAAGATGTTCGACCGTAACTACTTCGGTATGATGATGGTAGAAACGGGTGATGCAGATGCACTCATCACTGGCGTTTACACCAAGTTTACTTCTACGTTGCAAGCAGCACAGGATATCATAGGCATACGTCCGCAATATAAGCATTTTGCCACGATGCATATCCTTAACTCAAAACGTGGTACATACTACATTGCCGACACACTGGTGAATCGCCATCCTGACAAGGAAGCTATCAAGGATATAGCTCGACTGACGGCTGACACAATTCGCTTCTTCAACGACGAGCCTCGCATTGCCATGATAAGCTACTCGAACTTTGGCGCTGACAAGATTGGTAGTCCTAAGATGATATCTGACGTAGTGAAAGAGATGCAGGAGGAATATCCTGACTTGAAGATTGACGGTGAGATGAGTGTTGACCTCGCTCTTGACCACGAGCGCAGAGACGAGAAATATCCGTTCCTGCGTCTGCACAACCAAGTAGTCAACTCTATGGTATTCCCCAACCTCAGTTCTGCAAACTCAGCCTATAAATTGATAAAGCAGTTCTCACAGGAGACAGAGGTTATAGGTCCGATACAGATGGGACTTAACAAGCCAATCCACTTTACTGATTTTGATGCGGGAGTACGTGATATCGTTAATATCACTGCTGTTGCCGTAATCGATGCCTACGTAGGCAAGTTGAGCAAGAAATGATAATATTAGCATCCAACTCACCACGACGCAAGGAACTGCTTAAAGGGCTGGATATAGATTTTGAGGTGCAGGTAATACCAGGCATTGACGAATCATATCCAAATAACTTGCCGGCAAAGGATGTGGCAGAATATATCGCAACCAAAAAGTCTGTACCCTACATAACGGAGGGTACAGACAATGTTGTGATAACTGCAGATACGGTTGTGGTGTGTGAAGGCATGATAATGGGGAAGCCGTCAGACGAAACGGATGCAAAGAGAATGTTGCACAGCCTTTCAGGTAAGACACACCAGGTATATACAGGCGTATGCATAAAGTACGGTAGCTGCGAGAAGCATTTCAGCGTATGCACGGATGTGACGTTCAAAAAACTCAGCGATGAGGAAATAACCCACTATGTTAAGGTGTATAAGCCTTATGACAAGGCTGGCTCATACGGCATACAGGAGTGGATAGGCTATGTGGGTATAACAGGTATCAACGGGTCTTACTATAACGTGATGGGGCTTCCCGTACAACGAATCTATGAGGAATTAAAAACTCTGAAAGTTTGAAAGAAAACAAGAAATATTGGTACATTGCGCGAGCATATCATGTCTCGCCAGAATTGTGTAGCATGCTTGATCGTCTGCCTTTTGAATACTTCGCTCCAATGAGCGAGAAGAAAATGGTAGTAAAGGGTAAGGATGTTAAACGTAACGTACCGTTGGCTCTTAACTATGTGTTTTTTCATACCGATGACTTTCAGTTTTTGAGGTCAATGATTAGAGATATGTCAAGGGTGACAATGCTGTATCATTCACCTTCGCGCGATGCGAAATCAAATACAAAGGATACGCAATATCGTCCTATGATAGCCAATGACCGTGAGATGGAGATGTTTATAAAAGCAGCTTCATTCTATACTCAGGGTGCGCCGTTGACTGTACCTGACAGAAAACTTATGATGAAAGGTGATAGGGTGAGAATAATAGATGGTCCTTTTAAGGGCGTTGAGGGGACGCTGATAAGCCAACAGGGAAAGGATGGTGGTAAGGTCGTTGTAAGTATCGGAGACCTTGTGTCTGTGCCAACCCTTGATATTTCTCCAGAGAATATACAGGTAATAAGGTTTGCTCACGGAAACAAGCACATCTATAAGAAGATGGATTCCTTCAAACCACGTGTAGAGAAGGCCTTGAAGAAGCGAAGCAGTGGAGAAGAATTACAGGAAGAAGAGAAAGACGCTATAGAGAATTTTATTAAGCGTTTTAGTTCCGTTGAAACCGATACGGTAAATACAGAAGCGAGACTGACGATGTTGGTTTTGTTGGGATATTATGCCTTACAGATGCCCAAAGAGACACGTATGTACTTCTTAAAACTTAGAGACGAAATACTCCCACGAGTCAAGTCGGAAAGGATAAAGGAGAAAATACAACAATGTCTTGGAAAAGTACTGTTATAGGAATTATTCTTTAACAGTTGCATTAACAGAACCTTTTGCAAAAATTATTGTAATTTCATCATTCCTATGCAAGGAAGACGGGTTCGTTATGGCATGCCCTTGACGGAGTGTTAGCGTGTAACCCCTTTTGAGAATATTTTTAGGTTCTAATGCGAATATACGTTGTTCAAGTAGTTTTGCTTTGTTGTTTTCGATAATTAGCTGTCGTTCAGATAGGTTGGTTAATTTCGAATATAATTCCTTTAGGATATTTTGCTCTTTAATTATTCTAATGTTGAGTGAAGCACGAAAGTGTTGTTCTATACTTTGGATATGAAGCTTTTCATGTTCCAACTGCATTTTTACAGTATCATTGATACGTAACATGAAATCTTCGATTCTTTCCAGAGTGTCTGCAAGATTCCCTATCAAGAATTCAGCTACAGCCGTTGGAGTTTTCACGCTTATGCATGCTACGATGTCAAGGATACTCTTGTCGCGGTCATGTCCTATACCAGTAATTATGGGTAGAGGGAAGTTTGCAACATTTTCAGCCAACGATAGTGTGTCAAACCCCGACAAGTCGGAAGTGCTTCCACCGCCACGTATTATTACTACGCAATCAAAGGGACGGTCGGGGTTCGTTTGTTGGTACGCGTAAATGGAGTCAAGGGCATTTATGACGGTTGACTCTACTTGTTCGCCTTGCATTGTTGCAGTGAAGAGTTGTGTCTCAAACCTGAATCCGTACTGATTGTCTGACAGCTGGTTGCAGAAGTCTCCATATCCGGCTGCGGTGGCAGAGGATATTACAGCTATGCGTTTACAAAATGGTGATATCTTAAGTTGTTTATTAAGGTCTATTACACCCTCATCGGTCAGTATTCGAATTATCTCTTGACGTCGGCGTGCCATATCGCCCAGAGTAAAAGTGGGGTCTATGTCATCTACCACCCAGGAAAAACCGAATGCCTCATGAAAATTGGCGTGAACACATAATAGAACTTTCATGCCGGCATTCAGCGACGTTTCTGTCGTTTCGGTAAACCTTCTGCTGACATTTATCCAAATGTTTTTCCAACACACTGCCCGAGCTTGTGCTCGTATTGCGCCGTCATCAACTTTCTCTATTAATTCCATATAGCAGTGGCCGCGGTTTTCTCTGATGCTGGCAAGTTCTGCCTGTACCCAAAAAGAGGTGGACAAATATCTGTCAATAACGTCCTTAACAAGGCTGTTAAGGGAAGAAAGTGTCATCGGTTGTGTGTCGTCAAATAGAATCATGTGTACAAAGGTACGATTTTTTTTGCGAAGTATCAAAATATTTTGTTTGTGATATTTTGTAGCTTAAGAATTTTTTTATAATTTTGTGGACAAATTATTATATTAATAATGAGTAACAAACAAGCTACTTTAGAATTAGGCACTCGACCAGTGGGCAGTTTGCTGTTTAAGTACGCCCTGCCGGCAATTGTAGCGATGGTGGCATCATCGCTATATAATATGGTGGACAGCATATTCATAGGGCAGGGCGTTGGACCGCTCGCCATCTCAGGTTTAGCTGTAACATTTCCGTTTATGAACCTTTCCGCTGCTTTTGGTGCAGCTATCGGTGTTGGAGCCAGTACTTTTCTTAGTGTTAAGCTCGGACAGCGAGACTACGATATTGCTAACCGAATACTCGGAAATGCTGTTATGCTCAATATACTGGTCGGTGTAGTTTTTGGCGGACTTGGTCTGTTGTTTCTTGAACCGATACTTCGTTTCTTTGGTGCCAGTGATGCTACCTTGCCTTATGCAAAGGAATATATGGAGATAATCCTGTTTGGTAATGTTTTTACTCACCTATATTTAGGATTAAATGCCGTATTGCGTTCTGCTGGTAAACCTCGGGAGGCGATGTACATCACCATTTTTACGGTGATGCTTAATGCTATATTAGACCCTATCTTTATATATACATTCGATTTGGGAATACGCGGTGCTGCCTATGCTACAATACTTTCGCAGATATTAGCCCTATGTTGGCAGTGTAAGCAGTTTTCTAACAAAGAGGAACTGTTACATTTCGACTATTCAAAATTCGGTATTGATGCTCCTATTGTAAACAATATCATCAGTATAGGTATATCGCCATTCTCAATGAATGCCTGTGCATGTTTTGTCGTCATCTTTATTAATAACTCTCTGATGCAGTATGGGGGCGACATGGCGATTGGTGCTTACGGAATAGCTAACCGTATCGGCTTTATCTTTGTTATGGTGACAATGGGTGTATGTCAGGGTATGCAGCCTATTGCAGGTTACAACTATGGTGCAGAGAATTATAACAGGATGCTTGAAGTCCTCAAACTTGCAAGCATAGCAGGAACCATAGTATGTGCTGTAGGTTTCTTCATTACAATGTTCTTCCCTGCTCAATGTGCCAGACTTTTTACTACTGACGCAACTCTCATTGCGTACTCTGTTACAGCCATGCGGTACATGATGGCAGTATTTATTATTATAGGTGCCCAGATGGTGATTACAAACTTTTTCCAAAGCATTGGTAAGGCAAAAGTGAGTATATTTCTGAGTTTGTCTCGCCAGCTGATATTCCTTGTACCATTGATAGCTGTGCTACCTCGTTTCTTGGGGTTGGAAGGTGTTTGGCTTGCGATGCCTCTCAGTGATGCTGTTGCAGCAGTAATGGCATACACAATGATATACATATATATAAAGAAATTTAAGAAACTTCATCATGGATAATCTCATTATAAGTGTCGGCAGGCAGCTGGGCAGTGGCGGTTGCGAGATAGCAAAACTTCTTGCACAGCATTTTGACTGTAAGTATTATGACCATGAACTGATAAACATGGCGGCAGAGCGTAGTGGCTTCAATCCGAGAATTTTTGAGAAACAGGATGAGAGTCACGGCACGCTGAAGTCTCTCTTTGGTTCTTTCTCTGGACGTTTGGGCAGGGCTACGAGTAACTACTATAAGAATGCCATGTCTCAAGAATCGCTTTTTCAGGTACAGAGTGAAGCAATCTGGAAGGCGGCAAAAGAAGATAACTGCGTATTCGTAGGTCGTTGTGCAGACTACATACTACGTGAAAAACCTGGTTTGTTCAGCGTATTTATAACGGCAGATGAAACTGACCGTATCAATGCGGTAGCTCAACGTCATAACTGCGATTATGAGACAGCACGTAAAATCATTCAGCGTAAGGAGGCTCGTCGTGCCAATTACTATAACTACTATACGAGCAAGAAATGGGGTGCGTCACAAAGCTATGATCTATGTATCAATAGTTCGCTGCTCGGCATAGAACGCACAGCCGAAGTCATTGCGCAGATAATTCGTGAAGTAAAATATAAGGTATAACAACTAAAACTAAACCTATTATATGAAAAAGATTCTCCTTTTGGGTTCTGGTGAACTTGGCAAAGAGTTTGTGATTGCAGCAAAGAGGGCTGGTCAGTACGTCGTTGCATGTGACCGTTATGCAGGTGCTCCTGCTATGCAGGTGGCTGACGAGTGTGAAGTATTTTCTATGCTTGACGGTGATGCTTTGGCTGCTGTAGTACGCAAACATAATCCTGACATTATTGTGCCAGAGGTGGAGGCTATACGTACCGAGCGACTCTTCGAGTTTGAAGAGCAAGGCATTCAGGTAGTACCTTCTGCTCGTGCTGTAAACTATACAATGAATCGTCAGGCAATACGTGACCTTGCTGCAAAGGAATTGGGATTACGCACGGCAAAATATTATTATGCAAAAACGTATGATGAACTTGTTGCAGCATCAAAGGAGATAGGTTTTCCTTGTGTCATCAAGCCTCTGATGTCTTCAAGCGGTCATGGACAGTCAACCGTCAAAAGCAGTGATGAACTGCGAAAGGCATTTGACGATGCTATGGCAGGAGCGCGTGGAGATGTCAAGGAAGTCATAATTGAAGAGTTTATCCACTTCACGTCAGAGTTTACCTTGCTCACTGTAACCCAGAAAAATGGTCCCACATTATTCTGTCCGCCGATAGGTCATGTACAGAAGGGTGGCGACTATCGTGAGTCTTGGCAACCATACCAGATTTCAGATGCAGACCTTAAAGCTGCTCAACAAATGGCAGACAAAGTCACGGCAGCATTAACAGGTTACGGCATTTGGGGAGTGGAGTTCTTCCTCACCGATACTGGGGTAGTATTCTCAGAATTGTCACCGCGTCCACACGATACAGGTATGGTAACTCTGGGACACACGACCAATCTATCTGAATTTGAGCTACACCTGCGTGCTGTGCTCGGACTTCCAATACATGATATTCGTCTTGAGCATGCCGGTGTCTCAGCAGTAGTGCTTGCAGATAAAGAGTATTCTTCTTCTGATAATATTCCCTATAATTTTATTGATGCCCTTAAAGAGGAGTGTACCCGGGTACGCATCTTCGGTAAACCTGAAGCACATTTCGGACGTCGCATGGGTGTGGTTCTATGCTATGGCGATACCGATGCTGACGTTAATCAGTTGCGCACCAAGGCAAAACGTCTTGCTGCTACTGTTCTTGGCACAGATCCTTATATGGAAAAATAAGGTTTAAAGTTGAAAGTCGTAGCTCATTTCCGTTCCCCGCTTCAAAGCAAGTTTGGCACTCCGCGTCAGTCGGGAGTGGTGCCACATTTGTTAGGTAAGATAGTGTTTGAACAACCCTTCCGCTCTCCAGATGCCGTAAGAGGTCTGGAGGGCTTTGATTACCTGTGGCTTATATGGGGCTTCTCTGCAAACAGGGATACTGGTACCGACAACCTGACTGTCCGTCCTCCACGTTTGGGTGGCAACAAGCGAGTAGGGGTGTTTGCCACGCGTAGTCCTTATCGTCCCAATGCTCTCGGATTATCTTCTGTCAAGATCCACCACATTGATTTCGATGCTACGGAAGCTCCCGTCATATATGTTGAAGGTGCAGACCTTATGGATGGAACACCTATCTATGATGTAAAGCCATACATAGCCTATACCGATGCCCATCCCGATGCAAAGGCTGGATTTACGGACAGCATCCAGTGGCAACCACTGCAAGTTGAACTCACCAAGGAAGTAGAAGAAAAACTTGCTCATCCTGATTATGCTGATATCAGTGAACAGATGCCTGTGTGCTGCCAGCTTCTCAGTCAAGATCCTCGTCCGCATTATCATGATGACCCCAATCGTGTTTATGGTATGAAATATGGCGGTTATGACCTTCGTTTTAAAGTTACAGGAAGCTTACTTTCCGTTGTTGATGTAAAATGTACTTAGATTTTTTTGCGTATTTAAAATAAAAACATTAACTTTGCAAAGTCTTTAATGAAACAGACAGACTAAGGAGAGGTGCTCGAGTGGCTGAAGAGGCACGCCTGGAAAGCGTGTAACCGTCAAAAGCGGTTCGCAGGTTCGAATCCTGTTCTCTCCGCAGGAATGAACAGGGTTCAAAGTTTTTTAGATAAAAGCTTCGCTGTTCTCTCCGCAATATAATATATATCCGGGGTGCTTCGTTTCCAGCGAGGCTGAGATTATACCCATTAACCTGATGCAGGTAATGCTGCCGTAGGGAATGAGAAAGACAAATAACAAACGACCTCGGGTAGAGACCAATAAATGGTTTTGCCCGAGGTTTGTTGTTTTGGTAAAGATAAAGAGATTTCTTAATAAATAAACAATATGAATATCAACGTAAACGGAGAACAGCATGTGACATCCGCAACCACCATTGCAGAGTTGGCAACAGAGATGAACTTGCCTGACAAAGGTGTGGCTATGGCTATAGGGATGCAGATGATTCAGCGTCAGGAATGGACGACGACACCATTAACCGAAGGCTGTAGTGTACTTATCATAAAAGCGGCTTGCGGAGGATGATTCAGTTCATAAGCCATCATAACGAGAGGTATGGTTACCTTGATTCCATCCGCTTGGCTCTCGAAGGAGGATGCAAGTGGGTGCAGTTGCGCATGAAGGAAGCCACCGATGACGAAGTGCGTCCCATTGCCCTTGAGGCTCAGCAACTATGTAAGCAGTACGGAGCCACATTCATAATCGATGATAGGGTGGAGTTGGTACTCGAGATAAAGTCTGACGGAGTGCATCTTGGTAAGAACGATATGCCAATAAGCGAAGCACGCAAAGTGCTGGGTAAGGATTTCATAATTGGTGGCACAGCCAATACTTTTGCTGACGTGAAAGCACACTATGAGGCTGGTGCAGACTATATCGGCTGCGGTCCCTTTCGCTTCACTACAACGAAGAAACTCCTCTCGCCCGTCCTCGGACTTGACGGTTACAAGGATGTTATAAACCGAATGAAGGAGGAAAGCATTGACCTGCCTGTCGTTGCAATAGGTGGCATTACGGCTGATGACATTCCAGACCTTATGCTCACAGGAGTTTCTGGCATTGCCTTGAGCGGTACGGTGCTTAATGCCGCTGATCCGGTAAAAGAAATGAAGAGAATAATAGACATTACGACGAAACGACAAAACGAAATATCAAAATGAGTAAACTGATTATCGCAGGGCGTGAGTTTGACTCACGTCTGTTCTTGGGAACAGGAAAATTCAACAACAACAACTTAATGGCGGAAGCTATTAAGGCGAGTGAAACAGAGATGGTTACCGTAGCCATGAAGCGTGTAGAACTTCAGGATAAGCAGGATGACCTGCTTACCCACATTACGCAGAACAGCAATATACAGCTGTTGCCAAACACCTCTGGGGTGCGTAATGCAGAGGAGGCGGTCTTTGCTGCAGAGATGGCACGAGAGGCTTTCGGCACAAATTGGCTTAAACTTGAAATCCATCCCGACCCTCGCTATCTGCTTCCTGACTCCGTGGAGACGTTGAAAGCCACTGAGATATTGGTGAAGAAGGGTTTCGTAGTGTTACCTTATTGTCAGGCAGACCCTACGTTGTGTAAACATCTTGAGGAGGCTGGTGCTGCCACCGTTATGCCACTTGCTGCCCCTATCGGTACCAACAAGGGACTGCGCATGAAGGACTTCCTGCAGATTATTATTGAGCAGGCAACCGTACCTGTCGTTGTCGATGCCGGTATCGGTGCACCAAGCCATGCTGCTGAGGCGATGGAAATGGGTGCCGACTGCTGCCTCGTAAACACAGCCATTGCCGTTGCCGGCGACCCTGTGCAGATGGCTATAGCCTTCAAGGAAGCCGTCATTGCAGGACGTCGTGCCTTCGAGGCAGGTCTGGGTGCCATTAGTGATAGTGCTGAGGCTTCAAGTCCGCTGACAGCTTTCTTAAATTAATCAGAGTATTCAGAATAATAAGAATAACTATGCCACAAGACAATAAAGCATACGCAAAGCGTGAAAAAGCATACATGCAGGGCAAGCT
>JAFVBX010000054.1 GCA_017479675.1 Prevotella sp. | reverse complement strand
TTTGACTTATGGTAGAGCCTCTCGCCGAGTCCCACTTCCTGCAATGCCTTGATGGCTGCCTCACGGCGCTCGGCAGCGCTGTACTCAGAGTTGTACATGAGTGGCAGCTCGACGTTCTCCACCGAGGTGGTCTTGGCAAGGAGGTTGTAGTTCTGGAAGACGAAGCCTATCTTGCGGTTGCGGAGACGGGCACGCTGGCTCTTGGACATGGTGCGCACGCTGACGCCGTCGAGGTAATACTCGCCCGAGGTGGGGGTGTCGAGACATCCAAGCTGGTTGAGCAAGGTGGACTTGCCTGAGCCCGAGGTGCCCATGATGGTAACGAACTCGCCCTCGTAAATTTTGAACGACACGCCACGAAGTGCCTTGACGACCTCGGAGCCTACCTTGAACTCACGGCGTACGTCTTGCAGTTCGATGACTACCTTACGTGTGTCGGCGTCCTGTTGCCTTATGTTGTTTTCTTCAGCCATGATGATATGGGGTTACTTGCTGCTGTTGGTTTTCTTGTTGCTGCCTGGACGCTTCGGCATGAAAGGGTTGTTGGTGCCGTTCTGGCTGTCCTGGCTGTCGCCGTCGTGAGAGCCGCCTCCCAGTTGGAAGTCGGTGATGACCTTCATACCCTTAGTGACGCCACTCTTCACCTCGGTGGTGATGCCATCGGTCATGCCGATGGTGACGGCATGAGCCTTGAAGACGTCGCCGTCAAGAGTCCACACCTTGTTCTCGCCCTGACAGTCTTCTATCTTCTGATTACCGCTGAGCATCTTCTCATTGGGGGTGAACTTGAGAGCCTTGGCTGGCAGGGCGAGCACGTTCTTAGCCTCCTGGGTGTAGATGGTGACGTTGGCTGTCAGTCCTGGCTTGAGCTTCATGGATGCGTTAGGTGCGGAGATGACTACCTGATAGGTCACAACGTTTGACTCGGTGGTAGCCTCTTGGCGCACCTGCGTCACAGTGCCAGTGAAGGTGTCGTCGGGATAGGCGTCAACGGTGAACTTCACCCTCTGCCCCTCTTTCACATCGCCTATGTCTGCCTCGTCGATGTCGGCTATCACCTGCATATTGGTAAGATCCTGGGCAATGGTGAAGAGCTCAGGGGTGCTGAAGGATGCTGCTACGGTCTGTCCCTCCTCCACACTCTTTGAGAGCACTATGCCGTCGATAGGCGAGGTGATGGTGGCATAGCCGAGGTTGGTCTGTGCCTTGTTGACACTTTCGGTAGCCGTGCGCACCTGTTGCTGTGCCTGCTCATAGGAGAGGCGTGCCTGCTCATAGTCGTTGGCAGAGATGAGCCCTTTGTCGTAAAGAGTCTTGTAACGGTTGTAGTTAGCCTTCTGATAGGACAGGCTGCTCTGTGCCGATGATAGGTTTGCCTTTGCGCTGGAGAGCTCGGAGAGGAGGTTGGTCTTGTCGAGCTCGGCTATGACCTGCCCCTTCTTCACCTCGCTGTTGTAGTCCACGTATAGGTGTGCCACGATGCCTGACACCTGGGTACCGACGGTGACACTCGTCACAGGCTCTATGGTGCCTGTTGCCGTCACGCTGTTGGTGATGTCAGTGGTCTGTACTTCGGCAGTGGTGTATGAAACGCCTGCCGACTTCTTGCCTCCGAAAAGGAGGTACGCTATGACAGCAACTGCCGCTGCCACTGCAATGCCGATGTATATCTTCTTGTTCTTCATCATACCTTATATTTTATACCTTATACTTTATTCATTACTTCTTGTACAACTCCAACATCTTTATGTCGAGTATGGTCATATACTTTGACTGGAGCTCGCTCTGCTTGGCTGAGAGGAGACGTGTCTTGCCGTCTTGCAGCTCTACGATGTTCTTCAGCCCGACGGCAAACTGCTCAGAGAGGAGGTCGTAAGACTCTTGTGCCGCAGTGGTGCTCACCTTTGCCGCCTTGTACTGGTTCTGGTAGTTGTTGGCGTCTATCCAGTAACGCTCAATGGTGCTGTGAAGCGTCACCTCCTCATTCTGTACGTCGAGCATGGCTGACTGGCGCTGTATGTTAGCCTTGTTGATGGCTGTGCGTGAGGAGCGCTGGTCGAAGATAGGCACGCTCACCGTCACTCCTGCTCCCACGTTGAAGTTGTTCTTGATCTGGTCGCCCCATGAGTTCTGGCTGAGCGAGGTGTTGGTGGTGCCTGCTGAGGCATTGAGCGACACGGTAGGATAACGCTGTGCCTTGGCAATCTTCTGTTGCAGCTCAGCACTCTTGACAGAGAGCAGGGCGGTCTTCACCTCTGGACGGTTAGCCTTGGCTGACTCATATACCGACTGGAGTGCAGGTATCTGCTGGAGAGCCATCGCGTCAGTGGCATCGGTGTCAGCAACGTCGAAATCAGCATCGTCGTCCATTATCTGCAACAGAGCCTTCAGCTGACGCTTGTAGTTGAGGACGTTGCTCTCGGCATTGACCACGTTGTACTCGTCCTGTGCACGGGTGGCGGAGAGTTGCGAACACTCTGCCTTGCTCATGCTGCCCACCTTGACCATCTGCATGCCACGTTCCTCATTGACCTTGGCAGCCTCCAGCGACTCCTTGCTGACCTTCACCGCCTCCTTGGAATAGAGTATCTGAATGTAGAGGGTGGCTATCTGCTCCTCTATGGTGCGTGCAAGGGTTATGCTGTCCTGCTCGGCAACCTGCTCGGCAATGTCGTTCTGCTTTATGGTGTTGGTGTTGCGATTGCCGTTCCACACCGTCCAGTTGGCACCCACGCTGTAGGAGCCGTTGTAGGAGGTGGTGGAAGAGGATGACTCCACCTGACTGCCCGTTACCGTTGTGGTGCCGTTGGCACGCCATGGGTTGTATGCCACGTTGTGGCTGGTGGAGAAGGACAGCGAGGGAAACAGTGCCGCCTTTGAGGACTTCAGCGTCTCAAGGTTGGTCTGACGTGTCAGTCCAGCCTTCTGCAAGGAGATGTTGTTGTCCATAGCATACTGGATGCACTCGTCGAGCGTCCACGTCTTTGCGTGCAGCGAGGTAAAGAAGCACAGCAGCAAAGAAAATGTTGTCAATATGTATTTCCTGTTCATCATATATAAATAATGTATTGATTCTGTTATGTAATAATGGCGTTTCTTGCCAAATCACACTGCAAAAGTACGCAAAAACCCGCGAAAAGTACAAATAATTTATACCAATTCCGCGGGTTTCACATTTTTTTACATATTATCCTTCACAGTAACCTTCACTCGGGATATGCGTCGTTGTTCCTTTTTCAGTATCTCGAACGACAGGTTCTTGTAGGTCAGTTTCTCATGTATCTTGGGGAAGTCGCCCTTCAGCTCAAGCAGCAGTCCTGCCAGCGTGTCGGCATCGAGCTCGTCGTCAAAGAAATCATCGTCGAGGTCGAGCGTGCGGCAGAAGTCCACAAGCTTCGTCTTACCCTCGAAGATGCACGTATCATCCGACAGACGGGTGCATGCCTGCTCATCGTCGTCATATTCGTCGCTTATCTCGCCGACAATCTCCTCCAGTATGTCTTCAAGGGTTATGATGCCGCACGTGCCGCCGAACTCGTCAACCACAATGGCTATGTGCACCTTGTTGTCCTGGAACTCTCGCAGCAGGTCGTCAATCTTCTTGGTCTCTGGCACGAAGTATGCAGGACGTATCAGACTCTGCCAACGGAAGTTTGCAGGCTTATCGGTGTGAGGCAGTAAGTCCTTGATATACAATATGCCACGTATATTATCCTCATCATTTTGATAAACAGGTATTCTGCTGTAGTTGTTGTCTATGATACACTTCAGCACATCCTTGAACGAAGAGCGGATGTCAATGTCAACAATGTCCTGACGGCTCGTCATAATCTCTCGCGCCGTCTCATCGCTGAAACGTATGATGCCTTCCAGAATGTCTTTTTCCTCCTTTATCTCCTCCTTGTCGGTAAGCTCCAGTGCCTGCTCCAATTCGTCCATGCTCAACACGTGGTTCTTACGTTGTACGAATTTCTCGGCTATGAAACTGGAGCTGAGCAGTATCGTTGCTATAGGCCAGAAAAGCTGACGAAAGAAGAGTATGCCGCCGACAGCCTTACGGCAAAAGGCAAGTGGCGACACCCTCGAATAGACCTTGGGGATTATCTCACCGAAAAGCAGCAGGAGGAAAGTGAGTATCACCGTGATACAAAGGAACTGCAACCAGTACAACGTGCCGAAATCTACTAACTGCGCAATGGCGTAGTTGAGCAGCATGATGATGGTCACGTTGACGAAGTTGTTGGTTATCAGGATGGTAGCAAGCGTACGCTCCGAGTCTTGGCGGAGCTCGTTAATCTTTCTGTCGCTCTCCCTGTCCTCATCAAGCTGGGCAAGGTCTTGCGGCGTAAGACTGAAAAAGGCTATCTCCGAACTACTTGCGAAGCCCGAGAGAGCCAGGAGTATCACGGCGAGCAACAAGCATATCGCTACCGAAGTGGTAAACGGCATGAATGTTATCTGGTTTGCTATTGCTGTCAGTAGTAGGTACATCAGCTTTGTGATACAGACTTGGGAGTGAGCATCTCCATGTTATCTACTATTATCTCTGTCGCCATGCGCTGTATGCCACGCTTGTCGTCATACTGCGAATATTGCAGCCTGCCGTCAACATAGAGCTTATCACCCTTGTGCACATACTGCTCCACCACCTTAGCCAATTTGCGGTAGAACACAAGGTTGTGCCAGTCGGTACGGTCAGGCACCTTCGTACCGTTTTGCAGCACATAGCCCTTCTCCGTAGTAGCCAATCGAACACGAGCCACACAACTGTCAGGCTCGAAGTACCTCACCTCTGGCTCCATGCCCACGTTGCCTATCAACATCACCTTGTTCATTGTGCAGGCTTCTCTGTTCCAAGATATTTATAACTGAAGTTCTTGCCTTTGGCTGAGGGGAACTGTGAACGCTCGTCCACCCTACCCTTCAGATGCTCCACTATGCGGTTGTAGCAGTCGATTGGCGAGTTGGCAATGCAGCGTGCCACGAAGGTAGTATCACGATATTCGCACTTGCCCAGATGGTTGACCACCACACGCTTGAACTCAAAGTGTCCCTCATACCATCCGCGCTTGTTCTCCATGAGGCGCATCTGCTCCGGCACCTTTGCCACAGGCGATATATCCTTGCGCAGTGCCTTCTTGTCCTTGAAGTCCTGCATCGTTGCCGCCTCTGTCTTTATTATAATAAAGTATATGCGCGGGCGTACCTTATATCTTTTGGGGAACAACACGTCACTCTCGGCATATTCGCGTATGTCGGCTTCCAGTTCAGGTGTAACGTTTATTTCTGATATCGAATCGAGAAACTTCAGCGCATCGTCAATGTTTGATACGAGCGTCTCGTCATCAAAGTAGCGAAGGTAGTAATTCATAAGTTTTGCCAGTAGATAGTATTATTTTAAACAAAAATAGAGCAGTAACGACTGCTCTCATCATAATATAGACATCTTTACGGTCTGATAAACTTTTAAGAGCGGAAAACGGGACTCGGACCCGCGACCCCAACCTTGGCAAGGTTGTGCTCTACCAACTGAGCTATTTCCGCATACATCCTTGCCAAGGTTGAGCCGTTTCATTTCTTGGGGCAAGGTGTGCTCCACCAACTGAGCTATTTCCGCAAATGGAAATGTCTCAGCAATTCTCACTGAGCATATCCAGCAAAAAGAAAGTGAAGAGGAGGAGACTCGAACTCCCACGTCGCAATTGACACTACCCCCTCAAAGTAGCGCGTCTACCAATTCCGCCACCTCTCCGACTTCATTTTACTTTCCAAGAAGCAACCTTGTGTGTGGGGGTACCTTTACCTTTGTGCCCAGAACAGGACTCGAACCTGCACGCCTTGCGGCACACGCACCTGAAACGTGCGCGTCTACCAATTCCGCCACCTGGGCAAATTGTGTTGTCGCATCCAAGGAGCATGTCCTGAGCAATCAACGCGTCACTTCTTGTTGTTACAATGTGTTGAGAGCGGAAAACGGGACTCGGACCCGCGACCCCAACCTTGGCAAGGTTGTGCTCTACCAACTGAGCTATTTCCGCGTCATTTCGCCAAATGCGAGTGCAAAGGTACTACTTTTAACTAAGAATTAAGAATTAAGAATTAAGAAATTTCTTGTTTTTAGCGTTTATTAACACACACCGCTCTTTTCGGTTGACAAATATCAACGTAAGCCATTCATAAACGATATGGCATCCATGCGTTTCTTGCCTGCAGCCTGCAAGGATAGTACCTCGTAGAGTCCCTCGCCGGTAGCCATATACAAATGCTTTTTCTCTCTTACAATAGTGCCAGGAGTCATGCCATCGGCACTCTGTTCCGTCACCTTACCTTTATATATCTTCACCTCCATCTCGGTGCCATCTTCCGTTACTATCTTGCCGTGGGCTCCAGGCACAGGCGACAGTCCTCTCACAAAGTCGTGCACCTGCTTCGCCGTTCCCGTCCAGTCTATCTCGCACGTCTCCTTATATATCTTCGGCGCACCTTTCAGCGTCTCGCCCACAGGTATCATATCTTCCTGTGGCAACGTCTCTATCTCGCCGTTGTTCTCTATGATTTTCTCTATAGTCTCTACCGCCGCCTTTGCTCCTAGTGCCATCAGTCCGTCATAGACATACTCCACATCAGCATCGTCAGGTATGTCGAAAGGCTTCTGCATGATGATGCGTCCCGTGTCTATGTCATGGTCAAGGAAGAACGTCGTCACTCCCGTCCTCGTCTCACCGTTTATTATAGCCCAGTTGATAGGGGCAGCCCCACGATATTGCGGCAACAGAGCGGCATGAACGTTGAAAGTGCCTAAGCGCGGCATCGCCCACACCACCTCAGGCTGCATACGGAATGCCACCACGACCTGCAGGTCGGCATTATACGAGCGCAACTGTTCCACGAACCCAGCATCCTTCATCTTCTCCGGCTGCATCACGGGTATTCCGTGCTCTTCGGCATACACCTTCACTGCCGGTGCACGTAACACCGAACCGTGTCTCCCCACTGGTTTGTCAGGCTGTGTCACCACTGCCACAACGTTGTATCCGCCTTCCTCCAAAGCCTGTAGCGTGCCCACCGCAAACTCCGGTGTACCCATAAACACTATTCTCAAGTCTTTCTTTTTCACTACCTTCAACAGTAAACTTTAAACCGTAAACTAATCATTACTCATATCCGCCACCATCTGACGATACTGGCTGTACAGATGTGCCTTTGAGATATATCCGAACAGATGTCCTTCGTTATCCAACACTGGCAGATGCTGCACGTTGTGTTCCTCGAATGCCGACATCACGTCCTCCATAGGGTCGCCAAGTCTCACCGTAGCACTCACCTCCTCCATCAGCTGACTCACATGGAAACGGTGGTAGAGCTCCGTCCTGAACACTATGTGCCTTATCTTCGCAAGATTTATCTCACCCAGCAGGTTGCCGGCTGGGTCGAGTACAGGCAACACGTCAGAGTGGCTCTTGCTCAGCGCATGAACAAGTTCGATCAGTTCCATGTCCTTGTCCACTGGCGTGAAGTCCTTGTCTATCACCGAGTCGAGCGTCATCAATGTCAGCACGCTCTTGTCCGTATGATGCGTTATCAGCTTACCCTGCCGTGCCAGTCGCATGCCGTATATGCTGTGTGGCTCAAAGGCGAGTATGGTGAGGTAAGCACACACGCTAACTATCATCAGTGGCATGAAGAGGTCGTAGCCTGCCGTCAGTTCTGCTATGAGGAACACTCCCGTCAGCGGAGCGTGCATCACTCCCGACATCACTCCAGCCATACCAAGCAACGCAGCGTTCTCCTCAGGGAAAGTCTGTCCCACGCTGTACATATTCCACAATCGCGCAAAGAGAAATCCAGTAAAGGCGCCTATGAATAGCGATGGAGCAAACGTACCGCCACAACCGCCTCCGCCGTTGGTGCTCGCCGTGGCGAAACACTTGGTCAGTATAACGCAACCAACGTAGAGCAGCAATATCATCTCGCCCTTGCCGTAGAACATAGACTTCTCCATCAGCTTGTTCCAGTCGGCATTGGCAGAGCCGTCGAGCAATATGTTTATTGAAGAATATCCCTCACCATAGAGAGAGGGGAACAGGAATATCAGCGTACTAAGTATCAGTCCGCCCATCGCCAACTTGGCGTAACGGTTCTTAGTCCTCGCAAACACACCCTCGCAGGCATTCATCATACGAATGAAGTACAACGAAATCAGTCCACAGAACACTCCCAGTCCGATGTTTGACGGCACCTGATCCACCACCCACGGATGCACCGTGTGGAAGGTAAACAGCTGACTGTCGCCCACCATCACGTATGTGAAGCATGTTGCCGTCACGCTGGCTATCAGTATCGGCGATATGCTCGCCATCGTGAGGTCTATCATCAGCACCTCTATGGTAAACACCAGTCCTGCTATCGGCGCCTTGAAGATGCCCGCTATGGCAGCCGCCGCTCCACAACCTACAAGGAGCATCAACGTCTTGTTGTTCATGCGGAACTTCTGTCCCAGGTTGCTGGCTATTGCCGAGCCTGTCAGCACAATAGGCGCCTCGGCTCCCACCGAACCGCCAAATCCTATCGTTATTGCCGATGCCACCACCGACGACCAACAGTTGTGGGGCGCCAGTCGGCTCTTCTTCGAGCTTATGGCATATAATATCCTCGTGATACCGTGCGAGATATTGTCTCTCACCACGTATCTCACAAACAGCATCGTGAGCCATATACCCACCACAGGCAGTATGAGGAACAGCCAGTTGAAACTCGTCAGTTCCATCTCCTGCGTCAGCAGATGCTGTATCACGTGTATCAGTCCGTGAAGCACGTATGCCGCCAGCGCTGCAAAGATGCCCACCATGAATGCCAGCACAAGCGTAAACTGCTTGTCCGACAGGTGGTTCTTCCTCCATGCCAGCACATCGTCGAACCATCCCGACTCAAATACTTTCTTTATGTAGTTTTCTATACTCAATCTACAATCTTTGAATATCCTAATTCCTAATTATATTCACCTCCCCGTCCTTCCTCAGTCTGATTATAGACGAAGGCTTATGGGGCTTGTGTTCGTTGCGTCGCGAGGTACACACATAGTCCACCGCACCGAGTATCTCCTCCGCTATGTCGCAGTAGTTTTGTGCCGCCGGCTCACCGCTTATGTTGGCACTCGTCGATACTATCGGCTTCTGCATCCTGTAGCACAGCTCCTTCGAGAACTCCTCCTGCGTGATGCGTATCGCTATGCTGCCGTCCTCCGCTATCAGGTTTTGCGCCAGTCCGTTGGCACCGTCGAGTATCACCGTCGTCGGCTTCGTCGCCAGGTTCATCACGTCCCACGCCACATCGGGCACATCCCTCACATATCTCTGTATGCGGTTGTCCGAGTCCACCAGACATATCATCGCCTTTGACTCTGCCCTTCTCTTTATCTCGTATATCCTTGCTACGGCAGCCTCGTTGGTGGCATCACATCCTATGCCCCACACCGTGTCCGTCGGATAGAGTATCACCCCACCCTTTCTCATCACTTCCACTGCCTTCATTATGTCGTCTGCGTATTTCATAAACTTGCTGCTCCTATTATTGCCGCATCGGCATCCTTCAGTCCCGACATCAGGAACTTTGCCTTGTTTCTGAATATCGGCATCACATTGTCATCAAATGCCTTGCGCATGGGTTCAAACAACAACTCGCCAGCCTTCGCCATTCCTCCAAAGAAGATAAACGCCTCCGGCGAACTGAACGTCATCATGTCGGCACACGCCTCTCCAAGCAGCGTGCCCGTATAGTCATATATCCTTCTTGCCATCTCGTCGCCATCTTCGGCAGCCTTGGCTATGGCATACGATGTTATCTCTTCCTCCCTCATATTGCGCAGAGCCGACGGCTCGTTGGTCTCTTTCAGCCATTCCTTTGCCGTGCGCACTATGCCTGTTGCCGAGCAGTAAGCCTCTAAGCATCCCCTTCTGCCACATCCGCATAGTCTGCCGCCCCTGCGTATCGTCAAGTGTCCCAGTTCTCCTGCGTTGCCGTCGGCACCATACACCAGTTTACCGTTGCACACTATACCCGAGCCAACTCCCGTGCCCAGCGTTATCACTATGAAGTCCTTCATGTCCTTAGCCACTCCGAACTTCATCTCGCCTATCGCCGCAGCGTTGGCATCGTTGGTCATCGTCACCGGTATGCCCAACTCCTCGCCAAACATCCTCACCAGCGGCACCTTTCCCTCGTGCGCCCATGCTATGTTTGGCGCCGTCTCTATACATCCCGTCAGTATGTTGCCGTTAGGTGCCCCTATGCCCATAGAGCCTATCTGCTCCATGCCGCCCACCTTATCCGCTATGCTGCGTACAGCCTTCACTGCCGCTGCCACATACTCCTCTGCCGTAGCATAGTCCTGCGTCTTTATGGCGGTCTGCTCCACCACCTTTCCCTCAGCATCCACAATGCCTATCACGCTGTTCGTGCCGCCAAGGTCTATTCCTATCGTATATCTTTCTTTCATCCTACCTCACCCTCAGCACATCGCCCACCTGCGGCACGAAGTCAGGCGACAGTCCGTTCCTCTTGTACAGCTTCGCCAGACGTATGCCATACATCTGAGCTATGTCGTACATACTCTCGCCAGCCTTCACCGTGTGAGGCTTATACTTAAACTCCTTCGGAGCCTTCGATTTCTTCTTCTTCAGATACACTATGTCGCCCTCGCTCAGCACATCGCGCTTGTCGCGCTCATTGTATCGCGCCAGTTTCCTGTAGCCTACGCCCACCTCCTTGCCTATCGACTTGAAAGTGTCGCCCTTCTTCGCCCTCACGTAGTAGTTGTCGTTGAAGTAGTATATCTGGTGGCCTATCGTGCCGCGCTGTCCGTTGGAGCCCGCATGGCTCGCTATGTACCTGTCATACTTCGTCGCCTTGTCATACTGGCTCAGGTTATACAATTCTATGATGCCTATCAGTTGTTGTGCATACGTCGGACTCGTAGCATATCCGCACGCCTTCAGTCCGTACGCCCACGACTTATAGTCAGTCCTTGCATACGTAAACAGCCTGCTGTATCGTTGCTTCTTCAAGAATTTGCTGTGGTCCTCATAGCTCTCTCTCGCATGCCTATATACCCTGAAACACTCGTTCGGCGCATCGTCGTCCCTGCGCATCGTGCCTCCCGTCCAGTCGTTGTGACACTTTATGCCGAAGTGGTTGTTGCCCTCCGTTGCCATAGTGCTCCTTCCTGCACCACTCTCCAGCAGTCCCTGCGCCAACGTTATCGAAGCCGGTATGTTATGCTCCAGCATCTGCTCTATCGCCAAGTCCTTGTACTTGTCGATATAAGCCTGATAGGCAGAACTCCACTTCATCTGCGCACTCGCGCACGCGACGCAGGCGACGTATAATACTATGTATGTTAATATCCTTTTCAACTTTCTGACCTTCGACTTTAGACCTTTGACCTTAAACAACTAAAGCGACGCTCAATCCTTCTATTGAACATCGCCCTGTCTGTGCTTCTGCGTAGTAGTGGGTACGGGAGTCGAAACCGTGTACCCGGCGTGAGAGGCCGCTATCCTAGGCCACTAGATGAACCCACCATAAAGATGTGCTGGTAGTGGGTACGGGAGTCGAACCCGTGTACCCGGCGTGAGAGGCCGGTATCCTAGGCCACTAGATGAACCCACCAGCATACGCTGGAAAAACAAGCGCGGAAGGTGGGGGATTCGAACCCCCGGTACGGTAAACCCGTACGTCAGTTTAGCAAACTGGTGGTTTCAGCCACTCACCCAACCTTCCATAGATTGACATCTATACCAAACTGGCACCTGTTTTCTATTGCGTGCAAACGCATTTCTGCGATTTGCGGATGCAAAGGTAATACAATTTTTCCATTCCGCCAAATTTTTAACTGAAAATATTCTCCTCATGACAAACTTGACGGCTTTTAAGTCTATCCGTCAGTCGTCAGAGATACCGAAGTCGAGGTCTAACGACTCGGCACCGCTCTGTCCGCCTTCCTCACTTGTGTCTATCG
>JAFVBX010000053.1 GCA_017479675.1 Prevotella sp. | reverse complement strand
GTCAGTACGAACGGTGAATGTTGGGTCCTCCTCAGCAAGCTTGGCAAGACCGTTGTCAAGCTTAGCAATGTCAGCCTGTGACTTTGGCTCTACGGCGATAGAGATAACGGTGTCAGGGAAGGTCATTGACTCCAGCACGATTGGGTGTGCCTCGTCGCAGAGGGTATCACCGGTGCGGATGTCCTTGAAGCCTACGCCTGAGCCTATGTCGCCGGCAGAGATTACCTCTACAGGGTTCTGCTTGTTAGAGTGCATCTGGAAGAGGCGGCTTACGCGCTCCTTCTTGCCAGAACGTGGGTTATAGACGTATGAGCCAGCCTCAATCTTACCTGAATAGACGCGGAAGAATACGAGACGACCTTCGTATGGGTCGGTAGCAATCTTGAATGCGAGAGCTGATGTAGGCTCTTCCTCTGATGGCTTGCGGTCTTCCTCTTCGTCGGTATTTGGGTTGGTACCTACGATGTTCTCTGTATCCATTGGTGAAGGGAGGAGAGCACAAACGTAGTCGAGCATGGTCTGTACGCCCTTGTTCTTGAAAGAAGAACCGCAGAGCATAGGCACGCACTCGAGTGCTATGGTTCCCTTACGGATGGCAGCGATGATCTCTTCCTCGGTAATGGTAGACGGATCCTCGAAGTACTTCTCCATGAGAGAGTCGTCGAAGTTTGCTGCTGACTCAAGGAGCTTGTCGCGCCACTCGTTGCACTCGTCAACGAGGTCGGCAGGAATGTCCTCTACGTCGTATTCAGCACCCATCGTCTCATCGTGCCAGATGATAGCCTTCATCTTGATAAGGTCAACGAGACCCTTGAAGGTCTCCTCAGCGCCGATAGGCACACAGAGAGGTATTGGGTTAGCACCCAGCACGTCCTTCATCTGCTGCACTACGTCGAAGAAGTTGGCACCAGAACGGTCCATCTTGTTTACGTAGCCGATACGTGGCACGTTGTACTTGTCAGCCTGACGCCATACGGTCTCAGACTGTGGCTCTACGCCGCCAACGGCACAGTAGGTAGCAACGGCACCGTCGAGCACACGCAGTGAACGCTCCACCTCAGCGGTGAAGTCAACGTGTCCCGGAGTGTCGATGAGGTTAATCTTATACTGCTTGTCGTTATAGTTCCAGAAACAAGTGGTAGCAGCAGAGGTGATGGTGATACCACGCTCCTGCTCCTGCTCCATCCAGTCCATAGTGGCACCACCTTCGTGTACCTCACCGATCTTGTGAGTCTTACCAGTATAGAAGAGGATACGCTCTGAAGTTGTTGTCTTACCGGCATCGATGTGAGCCATGATACCGATATTACGTGTCAAATGTAAATCGTGCTTAGCCATAATCTAATTGTGAATTTTGAACTGTGAATTTTGAATTAGATTAGATTAGAAGCGGAAGTGTGCGAATGCACGGTTAGCCTCAGCCATGCGGTGCATATCCTCCTTACGCTTGAAGGCGCCGCCCTGGTTGTTGTAGGCATCCATGATCTCTGCAGCGAGTTTCTCAGCCATACCCTTACCGCCACGCTTGCGAGCGAAAGAGATGAGGTTCTTCATTGCCACTGACTCCTTACGGTCAGGACGGATCTCTGTAGGCACCTGGAAGGTAGCACCACCGATACGGCGGCTCTTTACCTCTACGTGAGGTGTCACGTTGTCGAGAGCCTGCTTCCATATTTAGAGAGCTGACTTCTCCTCATTCTTCATCTTCTCGCCTACGGTGTTGATAGCGTCGTAGAATATCTCGTATGAGATGTTCTTCTTGCCGTCATACATGAGGTGGTTAACGAACTTAGAAACTTTCTGGTCGTTGTAAACGGGATCTGGAAGGATCACACGCTTCTTTGGTTTTGCTTTTCTCATTTTCTTTTCTGAAAAATTGGGTTGTTGTTAAATGACTTGGTCTTCAACGCTCCCACCGGAGCATTTACTCAACCGGCTTTCTTTTTTTTACTTCTTGGCAGCCTTTGGACGCTTAGCACCGTACTTAGAACGACGCTGTGTGCGGCTTGCTACGCCAGCGGTATCGAGAGTACCGCGAACGACGTGGTAACGTACACCTGGGAGGTCCTTCACACGACCGCCGCGAACGAGCACGATAGAGTGCTCCTGCAGGTTGTGTCCCTCTCCTGGGATGTACGAGTTAACTTCTTTTGAGTTCGTCAGACGAACACGGGCTACTTTACGCATAGCCGAATTAGGCTTCTTAGGGGTAGTTGTGTACACACGCACGCATACACCGCGACGCTGAGGACATGATTCCAGAGCTGGTGACTTTGACTTGTCCACAAGTACCTTTCTGCCTTTTCTTACCAATTGTTGAATTGTAGGCATTTTTGTTTGTTTTTAATTGTTATTATTTTATTTATTTGTTTTGAATTCAATAAGTTACGTGCCCTGTTACCAATAGAGCACACCTCGCCTTTTGAGCGAAATCGGGTGCAAAGGTACTACTTTTTCCCGAATTGACCTAATATATATAGGAGAAACGAAGCGCTAAAAACCTGTAATTACGTTTTTTTAACAGTTACTATTGACTTTTAACCACAACTTTGCACTTTACACTTTACACTTTCAACTTTTTTGCTTACCTTTGCATCGTTATGCCCTATATATTATTAATAATGTGTATGCTGCTTTCAGCCATCAGCACCTCCGCCCAAAAGGTCGGGGAGGCAACGAACGTGAAGGCAGGCACCGTGATAAGCGTCAAAACCGATGAAGCCGGCAAATACTTCTATAGCCAACCCATACCTGATGACGTGTTCCGCCGTATGCATGGCAAGTCGTTTCCCAAGCATTGCACCATCAAGCGCAGCGACCTGCGCTATCTGCACGTGCTGCATATCAATAAGGAGGGCAAGGCGCAGGTGGGTGAGATGGTATGCAACAAAGCCATTTCTGCCGATTTAATCGACATTTTCCGCCAGTTGTATGATGCACGCTACCCCATAGAACGCATGGTGCTGATAGACGAATACGGCGCTGACGACGAGCGGAGCATGGCGGCAAACAACACCACGTGCTTCAACTTCCGCCTCGTCACAGGTTCGCGCACAAAGGTCTCCAAGCACGGCTTGGGCATGGCCGTTGACCTCAATCCCTTCGACAACCCATACGTGAAGGACAAGGTCATAAAGCCACATGGAGCCAAGAAGCAGCCCGACATAACACGCTCCTCCCTACCCTACCGCCTCTTCACTCAGCACGGCTTCCGCTGGGGCGGCAACTGGAAAACCTTGAAAGACTACCAACATTTTGAGAAATAAAAAAAGCCAACTGTGGAAGTTGGCTTTTTTATTTTAGCGGGTAGGCACACCTACGTGTGTTTTCTTACCTCACAAATTTCTGACCGTTGCGTATTACCACACCCTTGAAGGCATCGCTGACACGCTGTCCTTGCACGTTGTAGCAATTGTGAATTTTGAACTGTGAGCTGTAAACTGCGCTGATAGCCATTGCCTTCTGGCTCACAAGGTCGATGGTCTCGCCTGCTACGGTAGGAATATCATAAAGATACGTCGTAGGCAGATTTGTCGTCGGTATCTTCGTTGCATCCTTCACGTCAGCCGCAGGCATGTTGTAAGGTTGGTTGAGCTCGTTGGCATTCTCACCTTCAGCAAGTGCGAGCGGTGTGCCGTCAGCCATCATGAGGGGTTCGTTGGAGCGCAGACGCAGGTTGCCGCCAAGTGTTGACTTGATGCTCACCTTATCTACCTTACCGAGCTTCCACTCAAGATTTGTCACTTCAAAACCGCCACGGGCACGCAGTCCCTTTACGTTACCCTTGTCCCATGCAGCAGGCAGCGCAGGAATAAGATGTACGAACCCGGCGTGTGACTGCAGCAGCATCTCTGCCACACCAGCACAGCAACCGAAGTTTCCGTCTATCTGGAAAGGCGCATGGGCATCGAACATATTGGCATAGGTACCGCCGTTGGGGTCGTTCATCGTGATGTTAGGGTCAACGAGACGCAACTGGTTCTTTATTATCTTCAGGGCGTGGTCACCGTCAAGCATACGAGCCCACTCACACACCTTCCATCCCATAGACCATCCACGGGCTGCATCACCACGTCCCTTCAGTGATTTCAGCACACCCTGATACAATGTCGGGTTCTCGTATGGTGACACCTGGCTACCAGGGTATGCGCCCCATAGATGTGACAGGTGGCGATGTGAAGACGTCTCCTTGTCCCAATCCTCAAGCCATTCCTGCACCTGTCCGTATTTACCTATCTTGTATGGTGCCAACTGTGACTTCAGGTCGTCAATGCTGTTTGCGAAGTCGGCATCCTGATTGAGTGCTCGCGCTGCCTCGGCAGTATTCTTCAGCACGTCATACACCATTTGGTTGTCCATCGCCACACCGGCAAAGAGGGCGCAGTTCTGTGTCTTGCCTGCATCGTCGATGTATGATGCCAGTCCCGGATGGTTCTCAGGCGAGTTGCTCGGGCATACTACCATGTAGCC
This sequence comes from Prevotella sp., assembly GCA_017479675.1. Lineage (GTDB taxonomy): Bacteria > Bacteroidota > Bacteroidia > Bacteroidales > Bacteroidaceae > Prevotella. Next base: position 18,048 of record JAFVBX010000053.1, on the reverse strand, counting down.
CGTGTTGGGGTCCTTTACGAGGAAGTCTTGGAAGAACTGTGCACATCCCTTCATTATAGGATAAACCTCTGCGAGATAGGTCTTGTCGCCAGAGAAGAGGTATTTCTCCCACAGGTGAGAGCAGAACCATGCGTTACACGTAGGCCACACACCCACCGAGTTATTATCTACGGCACCTGTGGTACGCCATATATCGGTGTTATGATGCAGCACCCAGCCGCGTGCGCCATACATCTGCTGAGCAGTCTCAGCACCAGTAACGCTTACGTCCTTCACCATTTCTATAAACGGGCTGTGGCACTCCGCGAGGTTGGCAACTTCTGCTGCCCAGTAGTTCATCTCCACATTGATGTTAGAAGTATATTTAGAGTCCCATGCAGGGTACTGACGCGCATTGGGGTTCCATATACCTTGCAGGTTAGCAGGCTGCGTGCCAGGCTGTGAAGAGCTGATAAGCAAGTACCTGCCGAACTGGAAGTAGTTGGCTACAAGCCCCGGATCGTCGGCATACGTATAGAAGTCCTTTATGCGCTGTTCCGTGTCCTTGACATATTGCGCTGTATTCTCGCCGAGGTCGAGGCTCACACGGTCAAACTGTTCCTTGTATTTTGCCGTATGGTCAGCCTCGGTAGTGGCATAGTCCTTGTTCTTCTCCAAGTAGTTTGTGATATAACCGAGAGCCTTAGCCTCAGCATCGCCGCTGATGTCATCATATTTCACAAAGTTGGTGGCAGATGAAATCACTATGGTGACAGCGTCGGCACCGCTTACCTCTATCATCGGAGCCGCATTGTTGGCTGCAACGATACCCTGCCCCGTTATAGAGGTCGTGGTAGCACTCTGCGTACCGCCTTCGTTGATTACCTTTATAAAGGTGTAGCAGTTGAGTTTGTTGTCAACGCCCTCTGTCTGTGTCTTTGCTGGTATCAGCGAAGCCTCTATCATACCGTCTTCCGTTATCTTGTTGATGCCGAGTTTCTCCATGTTGGTCTTCACTGGTGCAGCATAGCTCACGTTGAGGTTCAGCTTGCCTGCCTCCGAAGCCTCTATGCGCATCACGGTGACGTTATCCTCGAAAGAAGTGAACGCCTTACGTGTGTATGTGACATCATCCACCTGGTATGATGTCGTAGCGACAGCGGTGGCGAGGTCAAGGTCGCGCACGTATGCTTCAGCATCCTTTGCACCATCCTCTGCTCCTGCTTCCTCGTCGTTGTACCTGTGGTCAGGGAAACCTACCAGCACACATCCCGCAGCCTGATACTGTGCTCCATGCGAGCCTTGCGACATCCAGTTGGGGATGGCGAGTCTCTGGGCTTCTGCGTATTGTCCGTTGAAGATGAGCTGCTGCACCTGTGATAGCACAGTCTTGGCATTGGCATTATAGTTCTTGTTGGGCGACTGTCCCCAGAATGTGTCTTCATTCAGTTGCAGTGTGTCCTTGCACACGCTGCCGCTGACCATTGCTCCGAGTCTGCCGTTGCCAAGTGGCAATGCTTCCTCCCAGTAAGCAGCAGGGCGGTTGTACCACAGACGGTTCTTGGAGTCGAGCACAGGCAGTGGCACGGGATGTCTCTCGGCTGTCGTAAACGTAGTGGAGAAAGCCTGTGCACACTTGTTGCCTGACAGGTCGGCAAAGGCATTGGCTGCAACAGAGAAGGTGTATGACGTAAGCAGGTCAAGAGTCTCGTAGGCGAATGTCACCTTATTATTATTTATTACAGGCGTGAGAGTCTGGCTCATGTTGGTGGCATTGTTCTTCAGTATGCCCACCGTGCCTTCTGCTGCCACTACGCTCTCGTCGAACACCATAGTTATCTTGCCGCTGGTGCTCACCTTCTCCGTGCCTTCCGCAGGAGTGACGGTCTTCAGCTGCGGACCGCTGAAATCGTCCGCAAGTATGTTGACATACTTCAGGTTATAGTTGCTCGTCTTGGTTGCTGACTGTATGAGCATCCTCACTATGAGGCTCTCTTTGTTGTCGGCATCGAGTGTGTAGGTCTTATCTACATAGGTGTTCCAGTGGCTGCCTGCCGTATAGTCCTCCAGACGTGTCCACGTGCTGCCGCCGTCAACGGAATATACCACACCGAACTTGGTGCTTGAGCTGGAGCCGTCGCCTATGGCGAAGTTCACCTTTACGTTGGAAAGGTTGTTCGTAGGCATCGCCACCTCGAAATACTGGTCGTGCTTCGTGCCGTCGGCATAGTCTGCCGTAGCGGTGAAATCGGTAATTGACGCTGTGTTGAGACGCAGCAGGTAGTTAGGATTACTTCCGCTGGATGTCAGCTGCCACTTACCGTTGCTCGTATGCACGGTTACCTTGCAGTCCTCCTGCGTCATGGCACTGGTGTTAGGCAGGAAGCACGGCTGGGTAGTCTTCCATGCCACATTGGCAATAGACTCCCACGCACGTCCGTTGGGAGTATAAACTACGGTGGAACCGCTCTTTTCGCTGTCGTAACCTGTGGTAAACTCCCAATGTGCCACAGTGGTCTGGTCTGCATAGGTCGTGCCAGCAACGAGGGCAAGCATAGAGCAGACGATAGTCCTGAGAATAGTCTTTGTACGTTTCATTCTTGAATAAAATTTGTATTTAGGTTTTGCTTTCTTTTTCGCTGCAAAATTATTCATAATACGCCAGAAAGAACTTAAAAAACAGGTCAAACGGATTAAAAAACAGGTCAAACACGGCGTAAGTGGAAAAAAAATGCTAACTTTGTCGTGAATTTAACCTACATGACTGATGAAACCTAAACTGACCACAACATCCTTTTCTGCCCATTTCATCGCCGTTATCTGTTTTGTTACGGTCACGTTATGCACCGTTTTGCCGATGAAATCGCAGATTATCACACACTATGACGACCACAGCGGACTGTCAAGCCGACGCGTGGGCGGCGGCGTACAGGACAGGAACGGACTCCTGTGGTTTGCCACGTGGAACGGACTCAACTGCTACGACGGCTACGAATTCCATTGGATTAACATCAAGCCCGGCGACAATGCAGGCATCAGCACGGGCAGGCTTCGCGACATACAGCTATCGGCAAAGGGAAACATCTGGTGCCATACGGACAACGGAATATACGAGTTTGACCTATCCACCTATGCCTTTAAGGAGATACCCCTCAAGACACAAAAGGTGATAGCAAGGCGCATGGGCAAGAACTGGCGAGGACTCACAGACACGCAGGGCAACCTATGGACCGCCGACCGCGAAGGACTATACCGCACCTCTACCCCCCACCACCCGGCAAGCATCATCAAGGGCACCGAGGGAGAGTGGCCGCGCTCCTTCGCCATCGACAACATCGGCAACCTGTGGATGAGCATGGCAGACAGCCGTTGCATAAAGGTTTTCGACACTTACAGCACCCTCGTGCGCACCATAACGCTCGACACCGCACCCTACGCCATGCTGCCCATGCAGAACGGACGCGTATGGGTGGGCGGCAAGCCCGGCAGACTGGTACGCGTGGAGGCTGACGGACAGCAGACGGTAGTGTCTGACGACATAGTGTATGACATAAAGGAAGACATCGAAGGACACCTCTGGATTGCCACCTTCGGCGATGGCATCAAGGTGTGCGAACAACCCGACGACAGCCCCGTCACCATCTCTGCACCGGTAGGAGGCATCGGCAAACTGAAGGTGCGCCGACTGCTCATAACGCCGTCGGGCAACATCCTCGCCACCACCACCGAAGGACTGCTGGCAGGGCATATTGACGATAAGCACTGGCAAAACACCAAGCTGAAACTGATAAAGCGCGATGCGAGCAATGAGGGCAGCCTTGCCAACAATGCCACGATGGACCTTGTGCAGGACAGCAAGGGCAACATCTACGTTGGCACGGAGTGCTCTGGCATCGACATGATAAGCGAGAAGGAACTGATGGATTGCGTAACTGGCAACCGACAACCCGTTTTCCGCCATTTCAACGTGAATAATTCGTCGTTGACAAGCGATTTCTGCAAAGCCATGACCATAGCAAACGACTCGCTCATCATAGTGGTGGGAAACGACAACGTCACAGCCTTCAACCCCATTACCGACCAGTCAATCAACTACGGCAGGATATTCTGGAGCGACAGCGTGCGCTTCGAGGAGACGAAGCCCTTGGTGCTTAACGACGACTCGTGGATTCTCGGAACGCACGAAGGGGCACTCATAGCCTCTGCCCACAACCTCTACTCGCGCGGCTATATACCCCCGTTGGTGTTCACCACCCTGGCAATAAAGGACGGAGGAGCCGATTTCTGCCTTGTGCCTAAGAAGGAAATATCGCTGGCTTGCGACCAGCGAAGCGTCACCATAGGCTATGCCGCCCTCGACTATACCGACAACAGCGGCATTCTCTACCGTAGTCGTCTCGACGGCTCGGAATGGTGCAGCGCAAACAAAAACCGCAGCGTGACGCTCTTCAACCTCACGGCAGGCACACACACCTTAGAGGTACAATCGACCGACCGCTACGGCAGATGGGTAAGCAACAGCCGCACCATAACAATCACAGTGGCACCATTCTGGTACGAGACATGGTGGGCACGCCTGCTCTTCACGCTTATAGCCCTCGCCGTCATCGCCGCCGTCACCTACACCTATCTATATATAAGGAAGGTGAACCGCCAGCGTAAGCAGTTGCTCGAGAAATACATGAAAGTGCTCGCAAAGACAACAGGCACGGAAACAGGGCATCACGAGACGCATCGCATCACAAGCACGGTAGCCAAGACACTGTCGGCAGAAGACACACGCTTCCTTGAAAGAGTGCGCAAGTACATCGACCAGAACATCTCAAACCCCGATGCCAACGTCGATGCAATGGCTGACGCAGCGGCAGCAAGCCGTTCCACCCTCAACCGCCACCTGCACTCCCTGCTCGGCATATCAGCATCAAAGCTGCTCATCGACGCACGTATGCAACGGGCACGACAGTTGCTCAGCCGACAAGCAGAAAACGGCGATTCCATCGTAGATATTGCACGAAAGTGCGGATACTATGACCCACACTACTTCCAACGTGTCTTCAAACAGAAACACGGTGTCACCCCTTCCGAATGGACGAAAAATGACACGGTGTAAGCAAAAGCCACACTTTTGCTTACACCGTGCTTTCAGAAAACTCCCGTGCCAGCCTCCCCTTTTAGATGTTAAGGAACTTTAAAAAGAGGTGCGAAGCGCCCGTTACCCTACGAAAAGCTATCCCTTTCCTTTGCAAAAGCTATGCTTTAGGCATGGAAAAGCTATGCTTTTAGCAGCTAAAAGCATAGCTTCTACACGTGGAAACACAGCATCCGCGCGTGGAAACAATGCTTCCGCAGGCAGAAACCCGGCATCTTTCAACCCTAAATTTTGTAACCCGTTGTGGCACAATGTATTGCAAAAACATCGAAATACTTCCGAATTTAAGCCCGAAACCGAGTTTCCTCAATTTTTTCGCACGTATCAGCGTCGGCGAAAAGTCAAAGTGAAAGCAATCCTCCCCTTTTCGTGACACGCTGATTATTGTACCACTTCCTTGCACCACCACTGGTGCAGCAGGGGGGTGTCGAGCTCGGGATGGAAGGCGGTGGCAAGGATGTTGCCCTGCCGTGCTGCCACGATATGGTCATCGACGGTGGAGAGTATCTCCACGTCGGGCGACAGCGCCCTATGGATATAGGGGGCACGGATGAAGGTCATGGGGAAGTCGGGGGCTATACCCTTGACTTCTCCCTTGGCGTTGAAACTGCCTAACTGCCTGCCGTAGGCATTGCGGCGCACGTCGATATCCATGACGTTAAGACCTGCGCGAGGCTTGCCGTCCTCCTGCTTTGCCAACAGGATGAGACCTGCACAGGTAGCAAAGACGGGCAGACCGCCGAGGATGTCCTGACGGATAGGCTCCATCAGCCCCAGCTCGACCATCAGCCTTGCCTGCACGGTGCTCTCACCGCCTGGCAGTATGACGCCGTCCTTGGGTTGCTGCCAGTCGCTGAGCTGCCTTATCTCGAAGGTGTCGATGCCGAGCCTGCGAAGCGTCTGCTCATGCTCTATGAATGCCCCTTGCAGGGCGAGTACTGCTATTCTCATTACTTTCCGCGCTCAGCCATGAGCAGTTCTATCTCCTGTTCGTTGATGCCTACCATAGCCTCGCCGAGGTCAGCCGAGAGTTCTGCCAGCAGCTTGGCATCCTTGTAGTTGGTGACTGCCTGCACGATGGCTGCCGCACGCTTGGCGGGGTTGCCGCTCTTGAAGATGCCGCTACCCACGAACACGCCCTCCGCGCCAAGCTGCATCATGAGGGCAGCGTCGGCAGGTGTAGCAACACCGCCTGCGGCGAAGTTGACAACGGGGAGCTTACCGTTTTCGTGCACGTAGCGCACGAGGTCGAGGGGTGCCTGCAACTGCTTTGCAGCCTCGAAGAGTTCATCGGGAGAGAGGGAGGTGAGGCGACGTATCTCGCTTTGCATCAGTCGCATGTGGCTCACTGCCTGCACCACGTCGCCAGTGCCCGGTTCGCCCTTAGTCCTTATCATGGTGGCACCCTCGGCTATGCGGCGCAGAGCCTCGCCGAGATTGCGTGCACCGCAGACGAAAGGCACGTCAAACTGTGTCTTGTCGATGTGATAGATGTTGTCGGCAGGCGACAGCACCTCGCTCTCGTCGATGTAGTCTATCTCTATAGCTTGCAGTATCTGCGCCTCGGCTATGTGGCCTATGCGGCACTTTGCCATGACGGGGATGCTCACCGCCTCTTGTATGCCGCGTATCATCTTAGGGTCACTCATTCGCGATACACCACCCGCGGCACGTATGTCGGCAGGGATGCGCTCCAGCGCCATCACTGCGCAGGCTCCTGCAGCTTCAGCTATCTTTGCCTGTTCGGGTGTGGTAACGTCCATGATTACTCCGCCCTTCAGCATCTGTGCTAACTGGCGGTTAAGTTGTTGTCTGTCTTGGTTCATTTTTTGTTTGTATTGTTAGTGTGTTTATATTCCGTAGGCGAGATGCCCTTATGTTTTTTGAAGAAGCGCGACAGATGTGCCTGCGACGAGAAGCCGAGACGCATGGCGACATCCTTGAGCGGATAGGTGGTGGAGCTGAGCATAGCAGCGACTTCGCTGACTATGCGCTCGTCGATGATGTACTTGGGTGAACGGCCGGCGATGTTGCGTGTCACCTGCGCAAGGTAGCGAGGGCTGACATTGAGCTGGGCGGCATAGAAGGACACGTCGGCATAGCGGTTGAAGTACCTGTCAACCTCGTCGAGGAAACGGTTGTAGAGTTCCTCGCTGCGGCTGTTGCCCTCGGCGTATGTGGATGGCAGCTGCCTGAGATAGGTGCGTGCATGGAGCATGGCGTCGGCTATCTCCTCACCCTGGCTGAGATAGAATGCCACCGCCGACGACAGTTGGTTGGCATGGCCGTGGCGGCGCGACGCATGAGGCAGGTCGGAGGGTTCGAGCACTACGGTGCACAGGGGTATGAGCAACCGCTGTATTGCCTCATAGACATTGGGCGCCACAAGCTGGTCGCCATGAGTGGAACGCAGCACGGGGGCATAGATGATGTGGCGCGGCCTGTAGCGTGTGAGCACCTCTGCCAAGGTCTCGACGACATCGATGCGGCGCAGCAGACCTATCTTGACCACCTGCGGCTGCAGGTCGTTGATGATAGCCTCCACCTGTTGGCGCACCACAGCGGCAGGGAGGTCGTGGAACTCCTGAATGCCGAGAGTGTTCTGCACCGTGATAGAGGTCACCGCCGATGCCGCCACACCGCCCAACTCGTCAATGAGGCGGATGTCTGCCTGCACGCCGGAGCCTCCGGTGCCGTCACTACCTGTTATCGTAAGTATAGTATTGCGCATGTTACTTTACATTTACGGATGCAAAGTAACAAAAAATTACAGACACTGGCAAAATAATTTCCCTTTATGTAAAAAGAAAATGCAATTTTGCAAAACAGCCAGGATGCAACAGTTGTTTGCATCCTGGCTGTTATTAGTTCCCTTTATTTTATTTTATCAACCATGCGGAAGAGGCGGCTCCACCTTACTCCGTTGACGAAGCCGCGACGGTCGGGGTCGCTCGACCACCAGATGAAGATAGGCTTGCCCACAATGTGGTCTTCTGGTACGAAGCCCCAGTAGCGCGAGTCTGCACTGTTGTGGCGGTTGTCGCCCATCATCCAGTAGTAGTCCATCTTGAAGGTGTATTCCTTAGCCTCCTTGCCGTTGATGAGTATCTTGCCGTCGCGCGTCACCTCAAGGTCGTTGCCCTCATAGACGCGGATAGGACGCTCGTAGATGGGGAGGTTCTCAAGGGTGAGCTTCACGCTCTTGCCCTTCTGCGGTATCCATACGGGACCGTAGTTGTCGCGCGTCCATCCGTAGCGTGCGTTGAGCGGATAGATGTCACCAACGGTCTGCTCAAGGTTGGGAGTGATGGATGCCACGAGGTCCTTACGCTTGCTGAGCTCTGCCACAGCGCGCTTGGTAAGCGGCATGTAACCTGTCTGGTTGAGTTGCACGAGGTCTTCCTGCGAGATGCTGAGTTCCTTCATGAGGTCGTCGGGCAGCATATTGTTGAGCTTCACGTAGTAGGTATATTGCACGTTGTCTGGCTCCTTGTTGGGCTTGCCGTCGATATACACTATGTGGTTCTTAATCTGGAGTGTCTGCCCTGGCAGTCCCACACAGCGCTTCACGTAGTTCTCGCGACGGTCAACAGGACGGGCGATGAGCTTGCCATACTCCTGAGGATCGGAAAGAAGATACTGTCTGCCTGCCTGATAAGCCAGTTCGTAGAAATGGCGCAGGTCCATAGGGTTCAGACTGTCGAGAGCTACCTCTATGCCTTGCTGACGGAGTATCTGCTGTCCGAAGCCGTAGCACATCTGGTAGTAGTCCTGCGGCTGCCAGCGTGGCTCGCTTACTACGGTGTCGCCGGCAGGGTAGTTGAACACCACGATGTCGTTGAGCTGTATCTTGCCCAAGCCCGGTGCGCGGCGGTAGTCCCACTGCGGCCACTCTATGTAGGACTTGATGTTGCCTACAGGCAGGGTATGCTGCGTCAAAGGCATGGTGAGCGGTGTCTGCGGTATGCGCGGACCGTAGCTTACCTTGCTGACGAAGAGGTAATCACCCGTGAGGAGCGACTTCTCCAGGGAACTTGACGGTATGACGTAGTTCTGGAAGAAGAAAAGGTTGATGAAATAAACCGCTACGAGGGCGAACACCAAGGCATCCACCCACGACATGAGCATACGGGGGAAGCTGTCGAGGTCTTTCCACCAGTCCCAGCGTATCTTCTTGGATATGTAGGCATCGTAGATGAACGGAACGACGATAAGCCCCAGCCAGCTCTTGAGCCACCAGAGGAAAGCAAGGTAGAGCACGAGGACGATGATGAACTTCGTCCACTGCACCTTCATGTTTGGTTGATTCTTCTTTTTCATCTTAGAACTTAAACATATCGTCAATAGTCAGCAAGCCTTCATGCTCGGCTGTATATTCTGCTGCAAGCACGGCACCGAGGGCGAAGCCCTGACGTGAGTGGGCATCGTGGGTGATGGTTATCATGTCAGCAAGAGAGTCGTAGCTGATGCTATGGATGCCTGGCACCTCACCGCGACGCACGTCGTCGATGCGCAGGGTGTCGGGGGCTGTCTCGTGGAGTGCCCACTTGCTCTTGCGGTCGAGGCGCTCTACTATCTGCTCGGCAAGGGTGATGGCTGTTCCCGATGGTGCGTCGAGCTTGTGCACATGGTGAGTCTCCACCATGTTGACGTCATACTGTGGGAACTGGTTCATTATCTTTGCCAGATACTTGTTGACGGCAGAGAAGATTGCCACACCCACTGAGAAGTTGGATGCCCAGAAGAGTGTCTTACCCTCGTTGGCACAGGCGTTGCGTACCTCGTCGCCATGATCCTTGAGCCATGCTGTGGTGCCGCTGACAACCTTCACGCCTGCCTTCCATGCCTTGAGGTAGTTGCCGTAAGCCACAGAGGGGTTGGTAAACTCTATCGCAACGTCGGCAGAGGCAAAGGCAGCGGACTCGAAGTCCTGCTGATTGTCGATGTCGATGATGCTTACTATCTCGTGTCCACGAGAGAGGGCAATCTGCTCTATCATCTTGCCCATCTTGCCGTATCCTATAAGTGCTATCTTCATATATAATTATGAATTGTGAATTATAAACTATGAATTGCCATACGCCTCTGCCTCGGCAGCAGCGATGATTTCTTCACGCGACTTGTCTTGCAGCCTTACGTCAACATCTTCGAGGGAGAGGTCGTCAACCTCGCGTTCCGCTACCGTAATGATGCCACCGCCAGCCGTCGTGTCGTCAATATCCTTTATTATCACAAGGCCGTCATCGGTCTCTGTCACCACTGGAGCAACGCTGACGGGCATCTCCTCCATCTGCGTGCGTTCAGTCTTTGCGGCGAATATCTTGTCGATGAACACGCCATTGGTACGCAGTTCCTTCAAGGTCATCTCGCAGGCATGCTGCTGGCTCTCTTTCTTTGAGAATCCCTCGCCTGTGCATCCGTCGATGCCCTCGATAACCACTGTGTAGGCAAACTTCGGCGAACCGTTCTCGTCCTGCGACTGCTCGACAAGGCGGAAATCAAGCTTCACGCGGTTCTTCTGCGACCACTCAAGTATTTTCGACTTGAAGTTTACCTCGGTGTAAGCCACCCTCTCAACGTTGAGGTATTCAGACATCACGCGCTTGGTCCAGAACTGCCTACATGCCTCATAGCCGCGATCGAGGTATATGGCACCAACGAGAGCTTCAAAGGCATTACCGCCGATATAGCTGTTGTGGGTGACGTTGCGACCGCTCGCCATAATGAGGCGTGAGAGTCCCATCTGCTGCGCAAGCTTTCCGAGCGTATCGCGCTGCACCATCTTGGAACGTGCATTGGTGAGAAAGCCTTCGGACTTACCGGGGAAATGCTGATAGGCAACGGCACCTACGACGGCATCAAGGATGGCATCGCCGAGAAACTCCAGGCGCTCGTTGTTGAGGGGACGTCCCAGCTTCTTGCCTTTCTTGGCACCCTTACCCTTGCCTTTCGCCTTTTTCGCACTGACCTTCTCCAGCTCCTTCAACTCCTTCTCCGTAGCACGGTGCCCAAGACTCTTGTGCATCAGTGCTATCTTATAGTAGGTGATGTTGCGGGGGAAGAAACCCAGTATCTTATATAAAGCAAGATAAAGCTCCTTCTCCTTACGGAAAGGGAGCTTTATCCTATCTATTATATTACTCAGCATACTTCTTGAATATAACACAGGCATTGTGACCGCCGAAACCAAACGTGTTGCTCAATGCGGCGCGTACCTCACGCTTCTGTGCCTTGTTAAAGGTGAAGTTCATGTTGTAGTCTATCTCCTCGTCGTTGTCACCCTCCTCATGATTGATGGTAGGAGGTATGATGTCTTCCTGCACAGCCTTGACGCATGCCATAGCCTCGATGGCACCGGCAGCACCGAGCAGGTGACCTGTCATAGACTTGGTAGAAGAGATATTGAGCTTGTAAGCCCACTCGCCGAAGAGGTCCTTGATAGCCTTTGCCTCTGAACGGTCGCCGACAGGAGTTGATGTGCCGTGAACGTTGATATAGTCGATGTCCTCTGGCTGCATCTCTGCGTCTTTCAGTGCCTCAGACATAACAATCTTTGCGCCCAGACCTTCGGGATGTGAGGCAGTGATATGGTGAGCATCGGCAGACATGCCGGCACCTACCATCTCGCAGTATATCTTGGCACCGCGTGCCTTGGCATGCTCCAGTTCCTCAAGGATAAGGCATGCAGAGCCCTCACCCATGACGAAACCGTCGCGACTTGCAGAGAACGGACGGCTTGCCTTCTGTGGCTCGTCGTTGCGTGTGGAGAGAGCGTGCATAGAACAGAAACCGCCCAAGCCAGGATCGGTGATGACAGCCTCAGCACCGCCAGAGACAATGATGTTTGCCTTACCCAAGCGAATGAGGTTGAAAGCATCGGCAAGTGCATTGGTGGATGATGCACACGCACTGGTCGTAGCATAGTTAGGACCATGGAAGCCGTAACGTATGGAGATCTGACCAGGAGCGATGTCGCCAATCATCTTAGGGATGAAGAAGGGACCGAACTTAGGCTGATCCTTGTGCTCGGAGTAATACTCCAGCTCTTCCTGCATTGTCTTCAGACCACCGATACCCACACCGTAGATGACACCTACGCGGTCCTTATCGATTGTCTCAAGATCTATGCCCGAATCCTTTATTGCCATGTCGGCACCTGCTATAGCCATCTGGCAGAAGCGGTCCATCTTACGTGCCTCCTTCTTGTCTATCCACACCGTAGGGTCGAAATCCTTCAACTCACAGGCGAAGGTGGTCTTGTAGCGTGAAGCATCAAACTGCTTGATGGTGTCAGCACCGCTAACGCCTGCAAGCATATTCTTCCATGTCTCTTCCGCTGTAAGTCCAAGTGGCGTGACAGCACCCATGCCGGTTACCACTACTCTTTTTAGTTCCATCTTTCTAATTTTCTGATTATTCAGACTACTCTGATTACTCTGATAAATTTAATAAAAAAAGGTGATGGATAAGTAATTTCTCACCTAACCATCACCCATGTATCATACGGATCTACGCATGCAAGAAGAATTACTTGCCAGCGTTCTCGATGTAAGCAATAGCATCGCCTACAGTCTGGATCTTCTCTGCGTCAGAGTCAGGAATTGTTACACCGAACTCCTTCTCAAGCTCCATGATAAGCTCTACTGTGTCAAGAGAGTCTGCACCGAGGTCGTTAGTGAAAGAAGCCTCTGGCTTTACCTCTGCTGCATCAACACCCAGCTTGTCAACGATAATCTCTACTACTTTTGATTCAATTTCAGACATGATTTTTAATGTTTTAATTTGTTTTTAATTGTCTTTTTCTTTTTTATTGTATATTCTCTAAAGAGAACATCTTCTTTTTCGAATTCGGGTGCAAAATTACTAATAATCTATCAATTGACAAAACATTTTTGAGAAAAAAGCGTTTCGGTTTGCACATTTACCCTCCCTTTGTGCATTATTTTGTCAAAAATCAAGCCGTTTTTGCTATTTCAACTGCTCCAAAGCACACTTTACAGCATCACTGTGTGCGTTTACAATACGAAAATATTCGGTCATCGTCCATAAGTCGCGGGCTATCAGTGCTTTCAGTTGCATAGAGATACTTTCGTCGGTCTTCTGCATGGTCTCGCTGTCTTCAGGACGCTTTACCTTTTGCTTGTCGCCCTCGGCATAGATGTCATCGATGAGAGAGCGAGGCACAGTGTAGCCCTTTTCAAACTCCTCGAAGCTCTTGTACTGCTTGAGCAAAGCCTTACGCTTGCTCGAAGCATACTTCAGGTTGGCATTGATAATGATGCCCTTGGCTGCCAACTCACGGTGGTATTTGGTGTATTTCGTAGTGTCGAGGGGTACGAAGTAATCGGGCATGATGCCGCCACCGCCATAGACAGTACGATGTTTCTTCAAGGTCTGGAACTTCAGGGAGTCGGCAAAGTGTATGCTGTCGGCATTGGTAAACTCGCCATGCTCAAAGCGATTGGCTATGTCCATAGCATAATCCTTCAGCCCTCCCTTCTCATACGGTTTCTGTATGCAACGTCCCGACGGGGTGTAGTAATGTGCTACGGTGAGGCGTATCATGGAGCCATCGGGCAGGTCGATAGGACGTTGAACAAGTCCTTTGCCGAAAGTACGGCGTCCCACCACGATGCCTCTGTCCTGGTCTTGCAGGGCTCCCGATACTATCTCGGCAGCGGAGGCAGAGTACTCATTAACAAGTGCCACTACCCTACCCGTGCGGAAGATGCCGTTGCCCTTGGCACGAAACTCCTGACGCTTTGCCTTTCTGCCCTCGGTATATACTATGAGCTCGCCATCATTGAGTATCTCGTTGAGTACGGCGACGGCAGCCTGGAGGTATCCTCCGCCGTTCTCCTGCAAATCTATGATAAGGTCACGGAGCGGAGTGCCTGCGTCTTCGCCCTCCTTCTGCAATGCTTTTATGCCGTCAACAAACTCCTGATGAGTCGTCGCACCGAAAGAGGATAAGCGTATGTAGCCTATGCCGGGGCGTATCATGTAGAGCGCATCGACGGTGTTGAGGGGTATCTTATCGCGAATGACGGTGAAATAGACGGTTTCATCGATGCCCTGACGCTTCACGCCTATCTTAACCTTGGTGCCCTTAGGTCCGCGAAGGCGTTTCATCATGTCCTCCTTAGACATCTTAACGCCTGCTATGGCGGTATCGTTCACGCTGACGAAACGGTCGCCTGCTACTATGCCCACTTTCTCCGAAGGTCCGTCATTGATGGTCTGCACCACGAGCAGGGTATCGTCAAGGATGTTGAACTGCACGCCCACGCCCTCGAAGTTTCCTTGCAGAGGTTCGTTGAGAGCCTGCACCTCCTTCGGTGTGGCATAGCTGGAGTGCGGATCGAGTTTTTCCAACATACCTCTGATGGCATCCTCCACCAGTTTGTTCTCATCGACACTATCCACGTACATATTGGCGGTAGCCATCTCGGCAATGGCGAGCTTGCGCAGAGGGTCACCCCCAACGCCACTGATACGTATCTGCGCACAGAGCGAACAGGTACAGAGCATAAGAAACAGAACTGCCAAAAGCTTATCCAGCGTCCTCATATTACACCTTCTTATATTTATATATTAATACTCCTCTTCCTGCACAAGGTCTTCCTCTATCACGAGATTGTCGATGATAAAGTTCTGACGCTCCATAGTGTTCTTACCCATGTAGTAGGCAAGGAGTTTCTCCACCTCGTCGTTCTTGTGTAGGGTTACCTGCTCCAGACGTATGTCGGGACCTATGAAACCAGCGAATTCATCGGGCGAAATCTCTCCCAGACCTTTGAATCGCGTTATCTCGGGGTCAGGTCCCAACTCCTCTATGGCATTGACGCGGTCTTCCTCGCTATAGCAGTAACGCGTGATATAGTCCTTCGGCTTCTCGCCACGCTCCTTGAGTTTCTTGTCCTCAGCCTCCACTACCTTCTTGTTCTTTATCTTCGAGCGCTTGCTCCTCACTCGGAACAGCGGGGTCTGAAGCACGAACACGTGTCCTTTCTTTATCAGTTCGGGGAAGAACTGCAGGAAGAATGATATGAGCAACAGACGTATGTGCATACCGTCAACATCGGCATCGGTAGCAACGATTACCTTGTTATAGCGCAGGTTGTCGAGTCCGTCCTCTATGTCGAGAGCTGCCTGCAGGAGGTTGAACTCCTCGTTCTCATACACCACCCTCTTGGTCAGACCATAGCAGTTGAGCGGCTTGCCACGCAGAGAGAACACCGCCTGCGTGTTCACGTCACGGCTCTTGGTGATAGAACCGCTGGCAGAGTCGCCCTCAGTGATGAATATGCACGATTCCTCCTTACGCGCGTTCTTCACGTCAGAGAAGTGTATGCGGCAGTCGCGCAGCTTACGGTTGTTGAGGTTCGCCTTCTTGGCACGCTCGCGTGCCAGCTTTGCCACACCAGCCATCGCCTTGCGCTCACGTTCCGATGACTTCACCTTCTCCTCTATCACATTGGCGATGTCCAGGTTACGGTGCAGGTAGTTATCCACCTCTGTCTTCACGAAGTCGCCTACATATTTGTTTACCGACACGCCGTCAGGCGACATGGTGAGCGAACCCAGCTTAATCTTTGTCTGCGACTCGAAGATAGGCTCCTCCACGTTCACCGCTATTGCCGCAACGAGTCCGTTGCGTATGTCGCCATACTCATACTTGCCAAAATACTCCTTGATGGTCTTGGCTATGTGCTCCTTGAAGGCACTTTGGTGCGTGCCGCCCTGGGTAGTATGCTGACCATTGACGAAGGAGTCGTACTCCTCGCCGTTCTGGTTGGTGTGGGTGAAGGCTATCTCTATGTCCTCGCCCTTCATGTGTATGATGGGATAGAGAGGCTCACTTGTCATCTGGTCCTTGAGCAAGTCCTGCAAGCCGTTGCGTGACACTATCCTCCTGCCATTGAACATTATGGCGAGTCCCGTGTTAAGGTAAGTGTAGTTGCGGAGCATCGTCTCCACTATGTCGTCATGGAACGAATAGTTCTTGAACAGGCTGTCATCAGGCTCGAAATAGATGTATGTGCCTGTCTCGTCCTCTGTCGGTTCCGTAGTGTCACTCACCAGTTTGCCATACTCGAACTTTGCTGTGCGCACGTTGCCGTCGCGGTAGCTCCTTACCTCAAACTTCGTAGAGAGGAAGTTCACTGCCTTGATGCCAACGCCGTTCATGCCTACGGACTTCTTGAACGCCTTGGAGTCATACTTGCCGCCTGTGTTCAACTGACTCACGGCAGCAATCATCTTGCCCTGTGGTATGCCACGACCATAGTCACGCAGCGAGATAGCCTTCTGGTCGTACAGGTCCACCTCTATGCGTTTGCCGGCATTCATCCTGAACTCGTCGATACTGTTGTCTATCGCCT
The DNA here is from genome assembly GCA_017479675.1 of Prevotella sp. Classification (GTDB taxonomy): domain Bacteria; phylum Bacteroidota; class Bacteroidia; order Bacteroidales; family Bacteroidaceae; genus Prevotella. The sequence goes on along the minus strand of JAFVBX010000053.1, from coordinate 1,536 downwards.
CCTTCAGCAACACGTAGATACCATCCTCGGCATACGAGCCGTCGCCCAGCCTGCCTATGTACATACCAGGTCTGCTGCGCACATGTTCTACGTCGCTCAGCTTTCTGATATTATCATCAGTATAATCCACAGACTCTCCTCCCGCCTTCTCTTGCAGAGAGGGAGCCATTACCTCTTCTATATCTTTATCCTTGCTCATTATCTTCTTTTCTTCTTTCTTTCTCTAACCTTATATTTCTTAACTCTTAACTCTTAATTCTTAATTTCCTTCTTGTAGCTTCTCAGTCTCTTCACTGTCTTTGCCTCGAAATACTGCCATGCAGAGAGCACTCCGTCGTTGGTCTCCATCATGGCGAGAGTCAAGGCATGGGTGAAGCCGTACTTCAGATACCATCTTATCAGGTCGTCAAACAACAATGCGTTGGCACCTTTGGCACGATACTCCGGCAGCACGCCGATGAGCAACAGGTCAACAGTCTTGGTATTGTGGAAATAGATGGTGCGCAACAGGTGGAACCAGCCAAAGGGGAACAGCTTGCCCGTCTTGCTCCTGCGCAGAGCCTCAGAGAATGAAGGGAAACTCACGCCGAAGCCTATCAGCTTGCCGTGCGGATCCTCCTCCGTCACCTCGTTCTTGTCGAAGAGGAATGACACAAGGTTAAGGTCGGCAAGACCGAGATAGTCCTTCACCATCTTGTCTATCTGCTTCTCATTAAGCTCCGAAAACTCATAGAGGTCTTCGTAACATTTGTTCAGCACATGGAAGAACTTATGTCCATAGCCCTCCTTCATCAGCTCCTTCTTCGTCAGCTTCTCTGCCTTGAGGTTATAGCGTCTGCCTATCATCGACGTTATCTTGGCAAACTTCTCTGGCACGCCGTCGGGCACTGTGACGAGTTGCTGCACCCAGTCGTTGTCCTTCGTGAAGCCCATCGCCTCCAGATGTTCCTTGTAGTATGGGAAGTTATGGTTGGCATGCATCGTCGCCATTGTGTCGAAGCCCTCCACAAGCAGTCCCTCGCGCTCCAGGTCTATGAAGCCCATCGGACCTATTATGGTGTCCATGCCCCTTGCAATGCCATACTCGCGTACCTTATTTATTAATGCCTCGCTCACCTCACGGTCGTCAATAAAGTCCAGCCATCCGAAACGTACAATCTTCTGTCCCCATCGCTCGTTAGCCTTACGGTTTATTATCGCCGCCACACGTCCCACCGCCTTTCCGCTGCGGTAAGCCATGTAATACTCAGCCTCACAGAAATCGAACGAAGGGTTCTTGTCCTTGCTCAGCGTGTCCTTCTCGTCCATAAAGAGGTAAGGCACAGCACAAGGGTCGTCCTTATACAACTCCGTACGGAAATCGATAAACCTATCTATCTCCTTCGATGTGCTTATAGTGCGTATCTCTATCATCTTTAGTGAAATTTGCTTACAAAGGTACAAATAATTTCTGAATACACAAAAAAGTGGAGATAAAACAATAAAAAACTCCGCCGAGGACCATTCCTCAGCGGAGCCTATTATAGTATTCGTAGC
>JAFVBX010000052.1 GCA_017479675.1 Prevotella sp. | reverse complement strand
CCTTGAAGATACAATGAAATACCTCTTCACCCTCTTAGGCTTCGACCCGCAGAAGCACTCTGTCAAGACAGAGATGATGGCTGGACTCACCACGTTCCTCACCATGACCTATATCCTTGCCGTCAATCCGCTGATACTCAGCGAGACAGGGATGGACAAAGGCGCCCTCTTCTCTGCCACCATCATATCATCCGTCATCGCCACGCTGGTGATGGCTCTCTATGCCAAGCTACCCTACGCCCTTGCACCCAGCATGGGACTCAATGCCTTCTTCGCCTACACACTTGTGCTGGCGATGGGCTACACATGGCAGCAGGCACTCACCGCCGTCTTCTTCGAAGGCATTGCGTTTATACTGCTCACCCTGTTCCGCGTGCGTGAGGCTATCGTCGAGGCTATACCCCTCAACCTGCGCTATGCCATCTCCGTCGGCATAGGACTCTTCATTGCTTATATAGGACTGAAAAACGGAGGCATCATAGTGAGCAACGATGCCACCATGACCTCTCTCGGACCATGGAATGTCACGTCTATGATAGCCGCCGCAGGCATACTCCTCGGCGGAGTGCTCATGGCGCTCAACGTCAGAGGCGCCCTCTTCTATACCATCATTGCCATGACCGTTATCGGCATACCCTTCGGCGTTACGCAGCTGCCAGAGAACTTCTCCATCGTCAGCGCACCGCAGTCCATGTCGTCCATAGCCTTCAAGCTCGACTTCACTCCTCTTCTCTCCCTCGACCTCAATTACTACGTAGTGGTCTTTGCCCTGCTCTTCATGGATCTCTTCAACACCATCGGCACCCTCATCGGCACTGCTACCAGCGCGGGCATGGTTGACAAGAAGACAGGTAAGATACATGGACTTAACCAGGCCCTCATGGCAGACGCTATAGGCACGGCGGCAGGTGCCCTGTGCGGCACCTCTACCGTCACCACCTATGTGGAGAGTACCACAGGCGTCATGGAAGGTGGCAGAACGGGCATGACATCCTTTACCGTTGCCCTGCTGTTCTTCGTGGCACTCTTCTTCTCTCCCCTTTTCCTCATCATCCCCTCTGCTGCCACCACCAGTGCCCTCGTCATCGTCGGCGTGCTCATGACAAAGAGCATCACCGACATCGACTTCTCCGACTTCACCGAGGCACTGCCAGCCTTCATCACCATCATAGCGATGCCACTTACCTACAGCATCTCCGACGGCATAGTCCTCGGCATGCTCTCCTACGTCATCATCAAATTATGCTGCGGACGCTACAAGGAACCCTCCCTTGCCATGTACATCCTCTCCGCCTTCTTCGTACTCAACTACATAGTCAACTAGCCACTTTAAAATAACGGAACAATGAAAAAGATTATTTTTACCTTTACCTTATTAATTATTACTTTAGTTTCTGTGAAGCAAGCAAGTGCCCAAAACATTCAGCTGCACTACGACTTCGGACGTAACATCTACACTGGCGAGGAGGCAGGTAGGCAGAAGGTCACCGTCACACTTGAGCAGTTCAAGGCGGACAAGTGGGGCTCATGGTACTACTTCGTGGATGTCGATATGTCCAGCCATTTCGTGGAGAGCGCATACACCGAGATATCACGTGAGTTCAAGCTTGGCAAGGAGACACCCTTCGCTGCCCATGTGGAGTACGACGGCGGACTGAGCCGCAATGGCAGTTTCCAGCAGGCAGCACTCCTCGGCGCCGCATGGAACGGTCACAACGCTGACTTCTCCAAGACCTACAGCGTGCAGTTGATGTATAAGCAGTATTTCAAGAGCTATGACAACACGCGTTCCTACGCTTCTGCCCAGCTCACAGGCGTATGGGGCTTGAACTTCTGCGACAAGAAACTCACCTTCTCTGGCTTCATCGACTTCTGGCGCGGTGAGAAAGCTGACGGTCATGGATGTCTCGTGATACTCTCTGAGCCTCAGTTGTGGTATAACTTTACACCACATTTCTCAGTAGGCACCGAATGGGAATTCTCCAACAACTTCATATATAATACCTACAACACCAAGACTTTCTTCTGGAATCCTACCATCGCTCTCAAGTGGAATATGTAGGTGCTTTGGAAAAGCTATCCTTTAGGCATGGAAAAGCTATCCTTTAAGGAGCCAAAAGCTATCCTTTTAGGAGGCTAAAGGATAGCTATTTGTAAGTGATTGATTTTCAATGCGTCAGTAAGCCCTGTCGTACTGTGTCTTTCCGTCCTCTTTTTTGCTTATGAAATGGTTGATGACGACGTGCATGAGGCAGAAGATCACCACGTCGCCGACTATCATGAGGGTCTGCGACAGCTGGCTTGCCACGAGGTAGTTGATGATGACGAAGATGACGGAGATGGTGAGTAGTGTCGCCATCGCCATCTTTGGGTTCATGCCTGTGCGGAGCAGCTTGTGGTGTATGTGGTTCTTGTCTGGCAGGAAGGGGTTGCGTCCGTCCCTTACGCGTGACATGAATACCCTGACGACATCGAACATAGGTATTATCAGCGTACTGAGCGCGATGATGCCTATGTTGTGTATGTGGCGGTTCCATACTGGCTCGCGTTGCCAGAAATGGAGCACGAGGAAGGCGAGGGTGAAGCCGAGCGTCAGGCTTCCGGCATCGCCCATGAAGGTCTTGTTCTTGTTGCCGAAGACGTTGTAGTAGAAGAAGGGGAGTAGCACGCCGACGAAGGCGAGGGGTATCATGGTCCACGTTATGTCGCTCGCGAAATAGTTTAGTCCGGCTATGACGCTGAGGGAGATGATGCTGAGTCCAGAGGCAAGGCCGTCGATGCCGTCGATGAGGTTCATGGCGTTGGTGAGATAGACGACGAAGAGCACGGTGACGGGCATGCCTATCCACCAGGGCACTTCTTCGATGAAGAAGATGTAGGAGAAGTCGGCTATCCACAAGCCAGAGACGCAGAGCAGCGCCGCCGCCATTATCTGTATGCAGAACTTCACGCGGTAGGACACGCCGTGAAGGTCGTCGAAGATGCCTACGCTATAGAGCATCATGGCTCCTGCCATGTAGGCGAGGAAATGTTGTATGGTGACGTTAGACCAGAGAAACTCATGCGTGATGCCTATGCGGAGCATCAGCACGAGGACTATGGCTATGATGATGGTGGCAACGGGAAGGAATATTACTCCGCCCAGTCGCGGTATGGGCAGGGCGTGCACCTTGCGACTGTCGGGCAGGTCGTATAGATGCAGTTCGTGGGACAGTCTTACTACACAGGGGATGGTGAAGGCTCCAAGCAGGAGTGACAGCAGGAACGTCAGAGAGAGAATGATTAGGGCGTTCATTTAATAGATAGATTTTGTTGTTATGATTGTAATTGTCAGTGGTTAGTCGGCTTTGAAGTGCCATGTCTTTTCTTTTGAGGTGAGCACGAGGGCATCGCCGTTGAGCGTGGCTATGCGCAGGCGTATGTTGTCGAAGGGCTTGAAGTCGAATGTCTCCTCTACGAGTGTCCTGTCGGCTTCGTCGCCGTTGATGGAGTAGCACTGTATGAAGATGCTGTCGCCCACGTGCTGGAAATTGCCAAACACCTCCCTTTCTCCTACGGCGCGCATCAGTACAATGTTGCCGGAGAATGCCACGTATTGGTTGTCTGCCGCCACCGCCTCGCGCTTCCACATTCCGAGCAGGTCGCCTGCCTCATGACCTTCTTGGCAAGAGAGAAGCAACAACGCTAACGTTAACGGGAACGGAAACAGAAAGAACTTTTTAAAGTATCTTGCCATGATAGCCTATCTTTATATTAAACGTGGAGTTGTCGCCATATATTGTGCCCTTGTCGAGGGCGTATGCCGCAGAGAATGTCCATGCGCCCATGAGGTATGTGCCCTGTACCATAGCGTCGAAGGTGTGCCTCTTGGGACTGATGGGGTTGTCGTATGTGCCCCATCCCTCACGGTAGGAGCCTTTGACGAGGTATGACAACCTTGGCGTTATCTCGCCGTTGAGCCCCAGGTGCCATGCCTTGACGCGGTTGTCGCGATAGCCTATGAAGCCGTCTTTGTTATAGATGGGGGAGGTGATGAGGGCTATGCGTGGTGTCATGCCGTAGTGGGCGTAGCCGTCGTAGAACATGTGGTTGTAGTAGTTGTCGTTGCCTGTCACCATGCTCGTTATCTGACTCCTGACAGGTTCTGGGTAGTCGTTAGGGTCCCAGTGCAGCGGTCCGCACTGGTTTGTTGACTGGAAATACTCCACTACTACGCCCCTGATGTATTGCCTGCCGCTCTTCTTGTTCTTGTATTCCAAGCCCCACAGACCGTCCCATCCGTTGCCTTTCCGGATGCCCGAACCGTCCTCGAAGATGTTGTCGAGGTAAGCCTGCAACTGGTGGTCGCGGTTGATGTTCCAGCCTATCTGGTAGGTCATCACGCCCACGTGGTTGCCATATACCCAGTCTTCCATGGCGTTGTCGCCGTAGTAGTCGCTGTTGCCGAGTGGCAGTATAACCTTCATGAACGTCTTGAGGTTAGCCTTCTTGCTCGTCTCCTGCATAGTGCCGTCGGCAAAGTGATGTTTTGTGCCTCCCATCTGCACTGCATGTTCTATGCCTATGACGCCAAAGAAACGCTTGTCGGGGTTGGAGCGGAAATAGAGATGCTTCTGGTGATACCACACCTTGTCGGTATATGAGAAGTTGACGTCACGGTTGCCATCAAACATACTCTCCTTGTAACCACCGTCGAGGAAATGGCCATAGCCGAAGTCGATGTTTATCTGTAGCCACTTCTTGGTGTAGGGCACGGTCCAGAAGCCGTTCGTCCCTATGTGTATCTGTGGTATGGGTTTGGCGTTGGTGCCCTTGATGAACGAGCCTACGGACAGCTGTTCGTCACGCATTACGGGTTTCTCTTCGCGTGTGCCAGCCTCTATGAAGAAGTTCTTGTACCTCAGGTTGGCATAGCACTGTTGCAGGTACGCCTTGTGGTCGGCATGTATGGAGCCTATCACATCCACCTTGCCCGTCAGGGTGAGGTTGGGGCTGAAGTCGTGCCTCACGTCTATGGCTCCGCGCAGGTATGCCGTGTTTGAACGTATGCCGAGTGCGTGGTGACGGTTTGTCACCAGTTGGTATGCGGTGTAGTCGCCGCTGCCCACAGCCATTTCCGCCTGCACGTCATAGCCTATGTGGGTGGCGAGCGTGTCCTGTGCCGTTGTCATCAGAGGCACGAGCAACAGGAGAAATATGTGGAGAAGAGCTTTCACGGCTGCAAAGTTACTAAAAAAGTATAAAGTATAAAGTATAAAGTATAAAGTTTTTTTTGTAACTTTGCAAAAAATATCAAGATATGCTATACAATAAGTGGGTTGCCTGTTGGGGCAACGCGACATCGATTACCGACCGCAAGGAGGCTGTCTATGCCAAGGACATCACCCTGCGCTATCCTGTCTTCATGCCTTTCTCGGGCAACAAGCTGCGTCTGCGCTTCTCTAACCTCACAGGCACTGAGCCTGTCAGTCTGGACAAGATAGTGATAAGGGCTGCCGATGGCGGTAAAACATCGATGAAACCGCTTGTTATTGAACCAGGAAGGGAAGTGACAAGTGAGGAGGTAGCGCTTGATGTCACTGCCGGCAACACCATAGAGGTGAGCCTTTACTTGAAAGGCTACACCCAGATGAATGCAGGCACGCTCATCACTGGTCCGCTGTCGCACGGGAAGTATGCCTATGGAGACTTTGCCGAGGCTGACGAGTTGCCGCTTGACCTGACGAGAAACACCAACTGGTTCTACTTCCTCAACACTATCGACATACTCACTGAAGAGAAGAATCACGCCCTCGTATGCTACGGCGACTCCATCACGGCGCAGAGCTGGCCTGACTACCTCGCGCAGAGAGCATGGGACGGGGGCTTCCGCAATGTATCCATAATACGCCGTGCCGTCAGCGGTTCGCGCATCCTCCGCCAATATGATTGCATCACCTATCAGGCTTACGGGCTGAAGGGTGCCACGCGTTTCCCCATCGAGATGGATGTGACAGGCGCTGCGTCTGTCATCATTCAGCATGGCATCAACGACATCATACACCCCGTAGGCAAGGAGGTGAATCCCTTCCGCCCCTGGAGCGACATGCCAACGCTGGAGCAGTTGGAGAAAGGTGTGGAGGAGATATACATTGACTATATACGCAGGCATGCCGACCTTGCAGGGCTGAAGGTATATAGCGGCACGCTGCTGCCTATATACGGATGGCGTACATACAATGAGATGCGCGATGAGATGCGCATGGCTTTCAACGATTGGCTACGTACGTCACCGCTCTTTGACGGATGTGTAGATTTCGATGCTGCGGTAAGGGATAAGAAAAACCCTGAGCGTTTTGCCCAGGGTTATGATTCGGGTGACCACCTGCATCCGTCGGAGACGGCTTACAAGGCGATGGCTGATGCCGTGCCTGAGGAGTTGCTCCGATAGCCTACTCTTCCATACCGCCGTCGTATCTCTGCATGTCGTCGTCTTCGCTTTCGTCTTCACGTTGGCGTTTTCCCTTCTTGTTATTGTTCTTTCCGAATGCCCATGTCGCGGTGAAGTTAAACTTGCGTGCATGGCGCCAGTTCTCGCTGTATTGGTAGAACGTTTCGCTCTCCGTCTCCGACTTGTTGCGCTTTGAGTCGAGCAGGTCGCGGCAGTTGAGGGCAAGCGTCAGCTTCCTGTTGAAGAAACTCTTGCGCACTCCAATGTCCATGCTGTACGACGGACGGCGTGAGCCCTGTGTTATGAGGCGCTTAGAGCGATAGTTGCCCTTCAGCTGTACGGAGAAATTATGTGGCAGGGTGAAGTTTGCCTGCATACGTGCATTCCATGAGAAACGGCTCTCGCTGTTGCCGCTCACCGTGATGAGCCTGCCCATCAAGGGGTCGGTGAGGGTGTAGTTGAATGCGTCGAGCTTATAGTAGAAGGCACTCGCCGTGGTGGTGAGCTCCAGTATTCTTCCGAACTTGTTTTTCAGCGTCATCTCCAGTCCCGAGTTGATGCACTCCGTGAGGTTCATGTTTGTCTGGAAGGTGCGCTCGTCGCCGTCTATCATGTACTTTATGCGTTGTATCACGTCGGTGGTGGGACGATAGTAGGCTGAGAGCAGCAGGGAGTGGTTGTCCCATGTGCGCAGATAGTTGAGCTGATATGAGAAACTGTACTCTGGTGTCAGCTCAGGGTTACCAAACGAAACGCTCGATGCGTTCCTCGTGTCCATGAACGAGTTCAACTGACCTCCCCAAGGTCTCTTCAGGCGGCGTGTGACGTTGAGTTGCAGCTGGTCGCTCTGCGTGAACTGATAAGACAGGAAGAGTGAGGGGAAGAGTTGGAAGAAGTCTTTCTTGAAACCATAAGAGTTTTCGTCATAGTCATACGACTCGGTGCTCACCTTCCAGTATTCGCCGCGCAGACCTGCCATCACTCCGAACTTGCCAAACTTCATCGTCACGTTGGCATACCAGGCATGGGTGTCCATGTCATATAGGAAACGGTTGTAGTAAGCCTCGTCGGGTTGCAGGTTGCTGCCGTCATAGCTGTCGCTACGCCATGCCTCCTGCGGAGTGTTCTCGCGGTTGAACTTCGCGTTGTATCCGGCTTGCAGCGACACCTTTGGTGAAAGCACGTTCTCGTAGTCCAGCTTCATCTCCGTGGAGCGGTTGCGTATGTGTTGCGGACGCAGCTGATAGCTTTCCACCGTCGGTATTGTTTCGTCAGTGTATGTGGTGCGGTCCTGATACACATTATTATTATTGTTGTGCCAGGTGCTGTGGCTCAGTATGAAGTCGAGGGTATGTTTCTCGGCAAACGAGTGTCGGTAGTTGAACTCCACATTCGCCATGTTCGACCTGCCGCGCCCAGTGGTCGTGCGGTCCAGCACACGTGTGATGACAGGAGTGAGGCTTGGCGCTGTCCCCTCGTAGTTGCCATAGCGGTATGGCGTGTGCGAGAAACTGTTAGAGCCGCCGTGCATATACATTCCCGATAGCGACAGGTCGTCCTTCTGTGTGGCGTGGAGCGTCACTCCTGCCCTGAGGAAAAGATTGTTGCCTCGTTGGTCGGATACCGAGGTGGAGTTCTGAAACCCTGTGGCAGCGCCGTTAGAGTAGAAGTCCTGCTCTGTCTTTGAGCCGCTCTCGTCTTCACGGTGGCGATAGCCTATGCTGGCGTATGCGTCGAGCGTCTTTGAACTTGTGTTCAGGTTCACGTTGGTATTGGCGCCGCCAGCCGTGTTGAAGCCTGCCTGCACCGATCCGTAGTAGCCAGCCTTGCGGTCGCGTTTCAGGATGATGTTGATGATGCCGGCACTACCCTCTGCCGAGAACTTTGCCGATGGGTTGTCTATCACCTCTATGCGGTCTATGCTCTCCGCCGGTATCTGTTGCAGTATGGTGCCGCGATTATCGCTGGTAAGTCCGCTGGCACGTCCATTTATCCACACCTCCACGCTGCTGCTGCCGCGCAGGGATATGTTACCGTCGTTATCCACCTCTACCGATGGTATGTTCTCCAACGCATCGGAAGCCGTGCCGCCAATGTTCGACAGGTCGTTGGACACGTCGTAGGTCTTGCGGTCCACCTCAAGCTTCACCGCCGACTTCTGACCTGTCACCGTCACCTCGCTCAGCATCATTATCGAGTCAATGAGCGACTTGCCCTGAGCCTTCCCACGGCGTGCCTTGCCCTGTGCCATCACTTGTCCTGTCAGGACAAAAGCAACAAACAGCAAGTATGAAGTAATAACTATCTTTTTCAATCTCTTAAACTGTTAATCTCTTAAACTGTAAACGGTAAACCGTAAACTATCAACCCTCAACCTCATAGGCATAGTCGAAGCAGCGGTTGAGCGTCTCGTTATAGTCATAGCAGCGCTTGAGGTCGGCAAGCGCTTTCTTCAGAAAGTCCTTGGCGAGCAACTGCTTCCTGCTCACAGGTTTCAGCAGGGTGTAGGTCTTCAGACGGTAGTACTGGCTGTACTTGTCGTTCTCGTCATAACCCTTTGGCACCTTCTTCAGCGCTTCGTCCCAGGGTAGGGTGAAGTCCTTGCACTGTTCCAGCGTCTTGTGGAAATGCTCTCCCTCAAGCATTATCTCCTCCCTCACGCTCTTCACCACCTCTTTCGTGGGGTTATACAGTCCTGCGGCAAGGAAAAACTCGTCGTTGTCAGGCTCCATGTGTATGTAGTAGCCTGCCATGCCCGACTTCTTGCCTTTCGGACACACATAGACTCCCATCCATGTCTTGTACGGACGTTTGTCGAGTGTGAAGCGCAGGTCGCGGTATATGCGGTAGGTGATATCCTTCAGTTGCAGACCGTGCACGCGTGGGTCAAACTCCTCCACGCCGTGCATGAAGTCGAGGGCAAAGCTGTCAAACGTCTTCTTTGCCTCGAGATATTCGCTCTTGTGCTCGTCAAACCAAGGCTTGTTGTTGTTCTCCGAGAGCCTTTTCAGGAAATCAAGCAGATTTTCCATTTTCTTTATTCGTTATTTCTATATTTCGTGATGTCGGTATTTCTACAATTCGTCATGTCGTTATTTCGACCATCTTTTGCAAAACAACAAAAAAAGGACTCGCTTTTCCTGGCGAATCCTTTCTTCTTTAATGTAGCGGGAGGGGGTCACGATCCCTCGACCTCCGGATTATGAATCCGACGCTCTAACCAGCTGAGCTATCCCGCCAACATTTTTGCCTTTGCAATTTGCGAGTGCAAAGGTACAAATAATAGTTTAAAGTTTAAAGTTTAAAGTTTAAAGTTGCCTTTTCTTTAATCTTTTTTAACGAAACGACGAATTAACCATGAGGTTATCTCACCTTCATCCTTAAACCGTAAACAGTAAACCTTAAACAGCCAACAGCGCTTTGCACCCTGCAAGGCAGTCGCGCCATGTAGCTTCAAAGTCCCCTGTGTACCAAGGGTCGGCAACCGATTCGCCCTCGCGTCCCTTGACATAGTCGAGCAACAGGTGTATCTTGCCCTCGGCATCACCGCCGCACATACGCTCCATGTTGCGTATGTTATACTGGTCCATGCCTATCAGCATGTCGTAGTGCTGGTAGTCGCCACGCGTCAACTGTCGTGCCGTGTGCCCCTCACACCCTATGCCGTGCTCGGCAAGCTTGCGGCGTGCAGGCGGATAGACGGGATTGCCCAGTTCCTCGGTAGATGTCGCCGCCGATGCTATCTCATACTTCCCTGTGAGGTGCGCCTCCTCCACTAAGTGCTTCATTATGTATTCTGCCATAGGACTTCTGCAAATGTTTCCGTGACAGACAAACAGTATCTTCTTCTTTTTCATTTACGTTTCGCTTTTTTGCGAGTGCAAAGTTACAAAAAAATCTCCATTTTCTTTGTCGTTTCAAAATAATTACGTAATTTTGCAGCGGAGATGGTGTAAACTGTCTCTACGTGTGGGGATGTGCCCCACATAAAAAGCGGACGCATTCAGCCTTCGGGCGTGTGGGTTCAATACATTTCGGGAAAGAGGCACCGCCACGAGTTGGCAAAGCCTCGAAAGGCGTTACTGAACGTTATCATTCTGTGCATTCAAACTTCGCAAACTTGAACTCTCCACAGAGATAATGCAACGGACGTCTACGTTAGCGTGTATTTTTCACTCGCGCATACCTTATATATATTATATGGGGTATCGTGTTGAGTATGTAAATACCGTTTGGCGTGGGCTGACTGCGTTGCTTATACTTGGAGAGGGGCAATGCGAAGGCCTGAATGCAGGGATGGGCAGAGGTAGAAACTCCCATGCCTTTTTTATTTTTCTATAATTTCCCTCACATTAACACATTTCATTCCGTAAAGCCATTTCGGGAGTTCGTGGCATAGGCACGCTATGTCCGAAGAGACAATGGAGAATATCATCAACGATGCCTTCATGCGAGTGCAGGAAGCATACGCAAGGCGAGGAGATGCCGCAGGGCGCTCCACGCTGTTGGTGT
>JAFVBX010000051.1 GCA_017479675.1 Prevotella sp. | reverse complement strand
TTTCTGTAATTTTGTAGTCGGTAATCATGAGTTTATTCTTTTGTTTAACTTTATAAGTGATTGGAATTCAGATATAAAGGTACAAAAAATATCTCAGATTACCAACTTTTTATGCGACTTTCTTATCCCGAACTGGGGTATGAAGATGTGCCAACTCACCGACGAACAGATGAGCCGACACTACGCACAGCACCAGGGCAAGCCCTTCTTCCAACAGCTCAAGGATGCCATGATGGTAACGCCCGTCATAGTATGCTGCTACGAAGGCGTCGATGCCGTAGAGGTAGTACGCCAGATGGCAGGCACCACCAACGGCAGAAAGGCACTGCCCGGCACCATCCGCGGCGACCTCTCCATGTCGTTTCAGGAAAACATAGTCCACACCAGCGACTCAGCCGAGACAGCCGCCTTAGAGCTGCGCCGCTTCTTCCGCGACGACGAAATCTTCGACTATCCCCAGCCGCAGTTCCCTTTCCTCTACGCCGCCGACGAGCTGTAAGGACAACTGGTTAGAAATCAATACTTAACTTTATAGAGACAGAGGTTTGCCAATCGGTAAACCTCGAGCCTCTCCCCAACCCTCCCCCATAGGGAGGGAGTTATTTTTTTTATGCCTGTGGCATTAGGCTGTATCTGCAAGACGGCGGTCTGCGAATAGCTGGGGCAGAACTTGTCAAAGTCCTCCTGTGTCAGCGCATAGTATCCGTCGGCAACCATATGCCACGCCATGTTGAAGTGGAACTTGCCGTCCTTGTAGCCGTCGCATACGAACTGGTGGAAATAGCCTCGCGGACTGCCAGAATAGAGCACTGGTCGCCCTGCTGCCAGCTCGTTGTATATCAGCTCTTCCCACTCCTCGTCGCTGTAGTCCATGCGATAGAGCTCGCCGCTCGTCTCCTTGTAGCCGAAGTCGCGAGAGAAAGCCTCGGCGGCATCCATGGCGAAAGCGGATGACGAGCCCACGCCATATTGCATATCGACAGCCTTGCCGCAGTCAGCCATCAGCTTTGCCACCGCCTGCTGCTGCACGTCGGTCTCGTTGCCTGTGTATGTCAACTGCATGTTGTTCCAGTCGAAGCCAGTGGCAGGACAGCGGTGGTAGTACATTATCTGCGCCATTGCCGTTGCCACGCATCCCGTCTGGCAGTACATGCCGCCCTTCTTCGGACACTGCAGGTTGTATGGTGCTCCCTGCCCCCACGCCGTCTGTAGCAAAGGGGCTATTTCAGCACGTTGGCAGTAGCCGCTCAGTGCCACTGCCAACGTTATAAATATAGTAATGTTCAGCCTTTTCATATCTTCTCCCCCTGCAGGGGGGATTTAGGGGGGCTTTTTACTTCACAATCTTCTTTACGCCGTCAGCGGTCTTCACGAGGCTGATGCCCTGCTGAGGAGCAGCAATCTCCACGCCGTCGATGGTGTAGTACTTAGCACCTGCTGCGTCAGCAGCCTTGACAGCCTCAACAGCAGAAGCCTCGCCCATAGGAATAGCATATACGCGTACGTCCGTCTTGTCCTTCTCGGTATATACTATAGATACATACTCATCGTTTATCTGAGCACCATCGAGTACGCCGAAGTCCATAGGCTCGCCGGCGTTAGCACCGTCAGCTGTCTTATAGTGATAAACAGCGTTCTCCGTGCCGAGGTGTGACTCCTCACCAGTAACTATCAGACCTGTTGCATAAGACTCCTCCTCTGCCTCAACAGGGAGAGCATAGTTTACGGTGTTGCTCATAGGAGTGATTGATGCTATGAAGGCAGCATTCTTATATTTGTTCTCCGTTTCTGTGCTCTTTGAATACTTTGAGTTGTCCAGCGGGAGCTGACCAGAGAAGGTGCCGCCGAGGATGATGTCTGTGCCGACCATCTCGCCGAAGAGGTTGTACTCAGGGTATTCATTGTCCTGTGCAGCGGAATGATAGGTCAGAGAAGCGTGCTCGATGTCTGTAAGCATTGACAGTACCAAGGCGTGCTCATTGAGACCGTTGCCCTGCCTGTCGAATGAGAAAGGTACGCTCTGGGTAGGTGTAGAGAGGGTGAGGTTACCCCAACCGATGAATGCCACGCCAACAAAGCCGCTCTTTGCCACGAATGAGAATGCGTCAGGTGAGCAACCGAAGCCGCCATCGTCAAGAATATCGTAGTCGGCAGTAGCCTTGAGGTTTGCTACGTTTTTCACGCCTGACAGGTCAGAGCTGCTGACAGAGAATACGCCCGCACCAGAAAGGTCACCATAATAATCTGTTTCAAACGTATCAAAATTCAGACACGTTGTGTATCTGCCTTCCCAGCCGAGACTCTCCACTGAGCCAGCATAGAAACATGATACATAGACATTGCTGCCGTCAACGACAATCTTGTTTGGATTGACGCGTGGCTCGCCGTAATATACCGTTGCTTCTGGACCTACAGGGCTTACTGACTGTGTAGCGGCAATAGCACCGTCAGCAGTCACCTTCACGATGTAGCCTGCCTTGCCTGTTACGACGTACTCACCCCACATATCGTCATACTTCGTAGGGTTAGTGATGGTCTTGGAGTTGCCGTCAGTGCCGATGAACTCTGTCGCCTCACCTGTTACGGTACCTGCCACATAGAGGTTGCCCGTTGCATCGACGGTCATGGCGCGAAGCGAGTTGGAACCGCTGAAGAGGATAGCCCACTGCTCGTTGCCTTCCTTGTCGTATTTCACAACGCAGGTAGAGCCATCAGCCGTAGGTGTGAGCGTCTTGCCGCCGAAGGTCATCTCGGTTGTTATGGAACTACTTGCATAGACAGAGCCGTCAGCTGCTACTGTCGTGTGGATGCTTGACAGTTCATAGGAGGCTGTTACGGGAGTAAACCTTCTGTCCTCCGTCCAACCTGTGTCTGCAAACATAGCTACTGAAGTCATCAGAGCTGTTGCCATAAGTAAATACTTTTTCATAATTCTTGATTTTTAAGTTAATAATAAAGGTTGTTTATATCGTTTTTTTGTTTTTGTCATCCGTAAAGGGCTCACGGCTCCCATATCACTATCTCTGGATTAGCCTCAACGGCTTCCGTCGGGAACTTCATAGTGTATTTCTCTGGTGTGAGCGTATATGTTGCTCCGCCGTATGTCCTCGTGAGCTGCGGCTGCGTGGTGCGGCGCAGGTCATACCAGCGGTGCCCCTCGAAAGCCAGTTCGCGTGCGCGCTCGTCGTAAATCTCCTCCAGCAGCTCGTCCTGCGTCATGCCGACCATGAGGTTCTGCGCATTTTGCAGTGCCGTGCTGTTGAGTCGCTTTGCCAGCAGAGGCATCAGCTGTGCTATCGCCTCGGCGGTGCTGCCCTGCTGTGCCAGTGCCTCGGCAGCCGTGAGGTATGCCTCGGCAGAGCGGAAGGAGCTGTAGCCGTCCGACTTCAGCAGCGTGGTGGTGCTGCCGCTCGTCTTGAAATACTTTGTCTTGCGGTAGTCGCCTGTGCGATATTTGTTTACGAAGGCTGTCTGCACCAGTGAGATAACCGTTGACATGTTGGTGCTGAAATGCTCCAGTGCCACTATGTTGTCCACCGACTCCGCGTTTGTAGGCAGTTTGGAACTTGTTGCCGTCATATCCTCCAGGTCGCCCCATGCGGTGATGACGTCCTGCGCCGCGTCGTAGGCATTCTGCCAGTCACCCATATAAAGATATGTACGCGCACGCAAGGCATCTACCGATGCCACGTTGAAGCGGTAGTTGTAACCCTTGTCCCACTTCTCCACCTTCATGTACTTGCCTGCCTCGTCGAGGTCGCTGAGCACCTGCTGATATACAGTCTCCACACTGCTGCTGCGCGGCATGGCATTGACGTCGGCAGCCAGCATCAGCGGTATGCCACGTGTACTTGCCGGTGTGCAGTGGGTGTATGGCTCGGCAAACAGGTTGACGAGCAGGAAGTGGCAGTAGGCACGCATCATGTATGCCTCGCCTATCAGCTGGCTCACATCGTCGGAAGAACCGTTGGTCATTTCGCCCTTGTGCTCTATGATGTAGTTTGCTATGTAGATGCTGTGGTAATACGTGCGCCATGAGAAATAGGTGGTGGAGGGCTGAGGGTCCTCGTCCTTCCACAGCCACAGGTCGCGATAGGCATCAAGGTCCTCGCTGCTCGTCGTGGCACCAAGGCGCACCTCGTCAGTCCTGATGGTCGTCATGTAGCGGTCGGTCACGAAATTGTTGTACTCGTAACCCAGCAACGCCCTGTACTCGTCGAGGGTTGAGGGTATCACCTTGCCCGTCGGCGTGATGTCGAGAAAGTCGTCGCAGGAAAATAACGTTAACGTTAACGCTAACGCTAACACCCCTCTCAATCTCCCCCAAGTAAAGATTTTTATTCTATGTCCAAACAACTTATTCATTATAGTATGTAATCTTTTATATGTAATCTTTTCTCTCTAAAAATTCACGTTCAGTCCGAAGATGATGCTCTTGGCTATCGGCTGAGCGTAAGGGTTGCCCATCGTCTCGGGGTCGAGGTAGTTGTCGTAGTTGCTGGCAAAGACCATGAGGTTTCTGCCTTCGAGCGAGAGCGATGCCGAACTGATGCCTAACTGCCTGAGCCATTCACTCGGCAGGCGATATGCTATGCGCAGGCTCTGCAAGCGCCAGTAGTTGCACGACTTTATCCACGTGTCGAGCATGTTGTACGTATTGCCTATGCCGTCGCTGAAGCGTTGGTATTCCTTGCCTGTCTCGGTGGTCTGAACGAGCAGCGGCAGCAGGTTGCTGCCCGTGTTGTCCTCCGACCAGCGGTTGAGTATGTCGTGGTTGGTGTTCAGTCCACGGTCGAAATACACTGGGTTGTATGACGGCTGCACGCGTACCTTCATGCCAAGGTTGAAGATGAAGTTGATGCCCAGGCTCCAGTTCTTGTACTCGAAGTGGTTCATCAGACCGCCGGAGCACTTCGGGTCTTCCGTACCCATGTAGGTATATAGGTCGCGCTGCTCGGCAGCGGTGAGCTTGCTTGCTCCGGCTCCGTCGAGGGCGAAGAAGTCCTTCATCGTCTGTATGCTTCCGTCCTTTGCCACGAAGAGCGGATAACCGTTTTCGTCAAGTCCTGCCGTCTTGTAGGCGAACAGTGCGCCGACGGGGTATCCTGCCCTGCCCGGATATGTGGCGTTCTCTGCCACCGACTCGTTGATTACCTCGTTCTTGTTGAAACCGAGGTTGAGCGTCGTCGTCCACGTGAAGTCCTTACCTGCTATGTTACGTGTGTTGAGGGCTATCTCCCATCCGCTGTTCTTCATCGAAGCCCAGTTGATGGTGGTATATTGGAAGCCCGTCTCCAGAGGCAGGGTGCGCGAACTGATGAGGTCGGTGCTCTTGCGGTAGTAGTAGTCCAGCGTGAGGCGAATCCTGTTTCTCAGCACAGCGAGGTCGAGCCCAAGGTTCACGTTCTTCGTCTTTTCCCATTTAAGGTCGGGGTTAGGCGCCGTCTGTGCCTCTATTATCGTCTCTATGTTGTCGGGCAGTATGGTGGTCCTGTCAAACTTACCTATGAGGTAAGGCGAGGTGTTCTTGTCTATGTTGCCCTGTATGCCGTATGAGGCGCGAAGCGACAGTTCGTCTATCCACTTCACGTCGCGCAGCCATTTCTCCTCCTTCATGCGCCACAGTCCACTGAACGAGTAGAGCGGCAGGTAGCGGTATTTCTTCGCCACACCGAACACGTCGCTGCCGTCCCAGCGCACGCTGGAGCCGAAGGTGTAGCGGTGAAGCAGGGTGTATGAGCCTGTGGCAAACCACGATACGTAGGCATTCTCCGTGTGCGTCTCGTCATACAGAGGATACTGGTGCGCGATGCTCTCCGTAGGGAACAGCACAGGCTGCGTGGTGAGCGTGCGCGAGTCGTAGCCGTATGCCGTGGAGGTCACTGCCGAGGTCTCCGTATGGCGCAGCTCGAAGCCGCCCATCAGCTCCACGTCGTGAATGTCGTTGAAGCGCTGGTCCCACTCCAGCATGGTCTTCCATGTCCACTGGTTGGAGTGCGAGTCGGTCTTCTTTATCTTGCCGCCTTGGGGCAGTATCGTCTTCTGCACGCCGTCCACGGTGAATTTGGCGTATGCTCTCTCCTTGCGCATGGCGTAGCTGTTCTCGCCGGTGTAGCGCTCCAGGCTGTAGTTGTCGTACTGGTAGCCGAACTGCGTGTTGAGCTTCAGGCTCTTGAGCAGCTTCAGCTCGGCGTCAAACTTCGCCATGATGGAGCGGTCGGTGCGTTCCTTCGACGTGTTGGCTCTCTCCTCGAATATGTTGAAGTCGGGCACCTCGTTCTCCCTACCCTGCACGTTGGTGTCGTAGATGTAGTTGCCGTTGGCGTCGTAGGGCTGGAAGTAAGGGTTCACCATGCGTGAGTAATAGACAGGATTGGTGAAGCCGCCTGCATCGGTCATGTAGCTCTCCTGCTTGCGTTGGTTGGCAAAGACGGAGGCTCCTATCTTCAGCATCTTGTTAACCTTGAAGTCGGTCTTCAGCGTGAGGTTGTAGCGGTTGTTCTCCACACCTACGGTGTTACCCTTCTCATCATAATAGCCCAAAGATGCATAGTAGTGTGCGCGCTCCGAGCCGCCGCTCACGCTGGCATTGTACTCTTGGTTGAACACCGAGCGGAACAGTATGTCGTTCCAGTCCACGTTGGTGGTGCGAAGCTGGTTTATCTGCTGCTGTGCCGTCGCTGAGAGGGCGTCCCATCCGCCAGCCTTGTAGGCAGCAGTCTCGCCGAGGGCACTGAGTATCTGCGCCACCCCGCCCTTGTTCTCGCGGTAGGTGTAGTCTGAGCGCAGCAGGTCGAGCTCCAGCCCCACCTTCTCGTCTGAGTTTAATAGATTGAGACGGTCTATGCTACGCTTGGGGCTCACGGTGAGCTTGGCTGAGAAACTTACTATCGGTCTGCCCTCCTTACCCTTCTTCGTCGTTATCACAATGACGCCGTTGGCGGCACGTGCACCGTAGATGGCGGTGGCGGCAGCGTCCTTCAGCACCGTGATGTTGTCTATGTCGGCAGGGTTCAGTCCTGCTATGCTCGTCTGGTAGATGTCGTCAATGTCGTTGAGGTTCTCCATCGTCGGTATGTCGTTGCCTTCGAGGGGCATGCCGTCGAGCACCCACAGCGGCTCCTGCACGCCGTTGATGGAAGCGGTACCGCGTATGCGTATCTTCGCCGGTGAGCCTGGCGCACCCGATGTTGACACTGATGACAGACCGGCTATCTGTCCTGCCAACGCCTCGTCTATGTTCTTTATAGCACCAAGGTTCTCGTCCGAAATCTTTATCTCAGACACGGCAGCGGTGAGCTTGCGGCGGTCTATGTTCTGATAACCCGTTACCACAACCTCGCCTATGCTATGTCCTGATGCTGAGAGCGTTACGGTGTAATGGCTTATACCTTCCTTCAACACCACCGTCTTGGCGTCGTAGCCCACGTAGCTCACCCTGATGCTCTGCGCATCGGCTGGCACCGTGAGGGTAAACTTGCCGTTGATGTCTGTCACGGTGCCTGTCTGCACCTTCTTGTCGCCCACCCCTACGGTGGCTCCTATCAGCGGTTCGTTCTCCAACTCTCCGTCCATCACTGTGCCCGTGATGGTACGCTCGTCCTGCGCCGTCGCTCCCATGAAGCATAGCGCAAGCATCAACGATATCGTTAGCAGTCTCTTCATATCTAATTTCTTAACTCTTAATTCTTAATTCTTAACTCTCAATTCTTAACCATCCCCAGTGCGGTCTGTATTCTCATTATCACGTCGTCATAGTGCATCTGCGTGCTGAGGTCGCCAGTGGTGCGGCGCGCCTTGAGCAGTTTCAGTATGCGCAACAGCTCGCCACGCTTCACGCTGAGGGCGTCACTAACACGGTTCAGCTGGTTCGACGTCATGTCTATCACCCTGTAGCCGCTGCCAAGCAAACTGTTTTCGTAGCGAAGCGTTTCGTTTTCGTAGCAATCCCTGATTGCGTTTCGTGATGAAATCTTCACCCCCTCTTGCTCGGCGGCTGCCGTCATCAGCGCATCGACGAAGCTCTTCTGCATGCTGCGCTCCATCACGTCGAGCGACTGCCCTCCAATGGTCTTGCGGAAGATGCTCTGGTGCAGCATCTGCATCATCTCCACTGGGGTGAACGCCTTCGCGCCGTTAAGCCATTCGTTCTCGTACATTCGCACTATGCGGTCGTTGGTCATCAGGTCCCACAGCACGTAGTTCTGTATGTTCTTCAGCGCCATCACCGGTTCCTGCTCCACCGTGCCGGAGGGCGAAGAGCGGTGCAGGAACACCTGTGAGGAGAACTTGTTGCCGAAGAGCCACTTGGGGAATGTCAGCACCTCATCGATGAGAAATTGCAACGACCGCTTCTGGCGCTCCTTGTCCACAAACTCGTAGGCGGTCTTCACCTCGTAGGGTGCGCCGCCCGTTATCATCGGGCGCTCCACGTACATGCCGCCGACGTTTGCCATCACGTGGTAGAGGTACAGCTGCCACTGTCCCAGCACGTATGAGTACAGCTCTGCCGCGTCGTCGTAGCTCTGCTCCCTGTCGGCGGTGCGTGTCCAGTCTATCAGGTGGGGCATGATGCGCTTCAGGTTCGCTATGCCGTATGTCGCCGACTTCACCGCGTCGTCGCCAAGGTCCTCGTTGAGGGCTCGCGGGTCTATGGCTGAGCGCATGGGCTGCTGCTCGCTGTAGCGGTATTCCTTGCCCTGGTGCTTTGCCAGGAAGTCTGCCAGCAGGGGTTTCTCCTCTGTGCTGTCGGGATACCAGCGGTAGCCCCACTCTATCGCCATCATGTCATAGGGACCTATGCATGGCGACAACTGCCTCACACCGTCACCAGGCTGTGCCACATAGTTGAAACGTGCATAGTCCATGATGCTTGCCGACGTGCCTCCCACCCTCTCCACGAACGATGCCGAGCGCAACGAGTCCGTAGGATAGGCAGCCGAGGCTATCATGTTGTGGCGCAGACCGAGGGAGTGTCCTGTCTCATGGCATGCCACGAACCTCACCGCATCGCCTATCAGTTCCTGCGGCAGGTGGTGGAACGAGCGCGCCCTCGCGTCGGTGGGTGCCGTCTGCACTATCAGCCATTCGCGTATCAGCGCCAGCACGTTGTGCCACCACACTATGTCAGCTTCCAGTATCTCTCCCGTCCTTGGATCTACAGTTGATGGCCCCATGGCGTTCTGCGTCTCCGAGGCGTTGTAGGTCAGCACCGAGTAGCGCGTATCGTCACCCTCCACGTCGAGCGTGTCGCTCACCACTTCGGCGCGCACCGCGTCCTTGAAGCCTGCACGTTCAAACGCCTTATTCCAGTCCGTTATACCTTTTATTATATAGGGGCGCAGATACTCCGGCGTCGCCCTGTCGATGTAGAACACGATGGGCTTCCTCGGCTCCACCAGCTCGCCTCGCAAGTAGGCTGCCGTGTCGCTCGGCTCCAGTCGCCATCGTGTTATGTAGCCCGTACGCTTGGCGCGCTGCTGGTAGTCGTCGTAATAGAGCGAGGGGGTGGTAAAGAAACCCACACGCCAATCCTGCTCCCTGCGCGCCATCGGCTCGTCGGGCAGCAGGCTGATAGCCGTGCTCACCTCCACCGTCACGTTGACCTTCGACTGCCCTTCGTGAACCACGGTGGTCAGCTCCGAACGCGCCACGACGCTGTTCTCGTATGCCTTCACGCTCATGATGCGCGACATGTCCATGTCAGGGCTCGTGCCAATGTTGATTTCGTTGAACACGTCGTTGAGCATGTTCTTCTTGCCGTTGAACAGGTCAGTGACGTTGAATATCACCGTCGAAGAGTCAGGTGCTACAGCCCTGACCTTCAGCGATGCTATAATGGGGTCAATGTAATTATCAGATACCGAGCGCGATATGTCAGACATCCGAGGTGTCTCTGGTGTCACCCTCTTCTCGCGTATCACCACCCTCTTCTGCTGCCTGTTCCACTCGAAGCTCACCATCTTACTCTCGTAGTTGATGCCCCTGTTGGCATTCGCCTCGTTGAGTTCCTGCGGCACGCGCAGCAGCTTGTTGCTCACAAGGAAGGGCTTGTCCATCACCTTCACCGGCAGCTCCAGATACACTGAGTCGCCCTTCTGCACGACGTTCATCACGCCGTCCATCTTCACCGAGTCACGCCTCGTCAGCATCTTGTACTGTGACTGTGGTTTGGCTTCCGCCTCCTTCGTTTTCTTAGCCTGCACATCCTGACAATGGCAAGCGGTAGCAATGCATATTAGGGATAAATATAGTATTGATTTCCTTTTAATTCTTCGTATCATGGATGCAAAGATACAAAATTTCCCACATTTAACAAAATTTTATCAATCTTTTTTCATTCTATATCTTTCTATCCAGTCAAAGCATAGCTTTTATCCTATTAAAGCTATGCTTTAGCACCCTAAAAGCATATCTTTTCCATGCCAAAAGCATAGCCAGAGGGTACTTGAAGCATAGCCAGAGGCTACACCCCACTAAGTCTTCTGAATCCCGCATGAATACTGGGATAAAGCACGTTGGGTACAAGTATCGACACCCCACTTGTACCCAACCTGAACCCCACTCGTACCCCACTATAGACAATTTTCAATTTGAGTAAAAAGTGAGGTCTAAGTGGGATGTCGACATATATATCCCACTCGTTTCAGCCCAGCAACCATGCGGCTTCGAGAGGTACAAGTGAGTATGTGGGGTATATTCTCTCAAACCCCAAATTCCTTACTTTATTTCCCTTATCAGCATACCGGGGTAGAAGTCACCACCGCTTACTTTCTCAAAGGTGGTGAAGCCAAGCGTAGCATTCTCAGCCCCCTCCTCTGTCGCCATGAAGCGGTTGTCCCATATCTTATTTTGGGGTTTAATCACCCCCCTGCGTTTATATGACAATTTCCCATCTGCATCTTCCATGCGTTCAAGGACTTCAAACCTGGAGCCAGAAGTGATACCTTCTTTCTTGCCGATGTGGATACGAATTTCTTCACCATCTATCTGATATATGGGAGCCGTGATTTTAAACACTTCAAATTTCTTGCGTAGTTGGACTATGTTTTCATCGAAGGCACGCGTAAGTACTTTCTTAAAAACCTCTTCATCCTTATGTAGTCCTCTTGTCACCGTCTTACTACTTGACGACTCAAAACTTCCCACATATTCCAATTTGAATAGGTTATCATCTAAATCAAAGGCTTTCTTCTTATCCCCTGAGACACTATTTTTATCGTAATAGTACTGTGAATAGAACTGACTTGCTATATCATCGTTCCATGTCAACCTAAACAAATAACTTCTTATATTAACGCCAAATCCAGCAATAAGCGAAGTTATTGTATTACCCAACACACCCACTCCTGCCACGCTCTCACTGGTTTTCTTGGCATCCTTGCCACCTGCTGATGCGCCTAACGTAGCAACCATCGTTGCTAACTCGAAAGCCGCCTGCCATGCCTCGGCACGAGATTGCTTATTGACATAAGTGACATCATTGACAACAAGGAACGTATTACTTATTAGCTGTTCTCCTGCATCCTCCAACATAGCTTTTCCGCGAGTTGTTTGCATTGCAACATTCATGTCCTCTATGGTTGCATTATAGTTACCACGTTCCTTGATGAGTTCCATATTAAA
This sequence comes from Prevotella sp., assembly GCA_017479675.1. Classification (GTDB taxonomy): domain Bacteria; phylum Bacteroidota; class Bacteroidia; order Bacteroidales; family Bacteroidaceae; genus Prevotella. The sequence continues at coordinate 3,274 of JAFVBX010000051.1, read as the reverse complement.
GGTGCCATCTTCTTTGTCTCTATCAAACCATTTGGCAACCATGCGCTTAGCAATCTTGTTTCTCTTGATGAAATCCTCCAATTGTCGCAGTTGTTCTTTCTCGTCGGGCTTGCCGAAAGCATTGATAGTACGCAGGCTCAGACTATGGTCATTGTAGCGGTCCGGACACTCCAGTTTCAGCACTGTTTGGAATATTTCGCTGTACATAGTTGTGCCAGAGTGGAGCAAAGACAACGTATATAGCGAACTACGGTTGTAGTCTGCTACGACCTCTGGTGTCTCAGCAGCATTTGAAGCCCCAACTGTTAATATGAACATATATATGAGTAATCTCTTCATGTCAACCCTCCTCTCTTAATAGTCCCATAGTTTTTCAGGAATTCGGTCTTTTATCGTAAATTCCTTTTTTGACATGGATTGCAGTATGCTTCCCTTCTCGTTAACCCATACTACGCCGAGCGTCTGATTATCGTTTAACCAGCTGAGGTATGTTCTTTTTCCATGGTTCCATGGTTGAAACTGTGATTCACCAAACTTCAAAGGAGCCTCACTGAATATACATCTTGTAATTTCCTTTCCATGAGCATCAAGCAGCCCTATGTTTTTATTTCGTTTTGCTGCAGCAATTCCGTGGTTAAATTCATATATAGCCTCATATACGGGTTCAGTAAGAGCTTGTCCTTTCCTATCTGTCAACTGATACATTCCATTATCAACTTTCACTACAAAAAGATCGTCTTCGTATAGTTGGGATATTGATCTGTACATAAATGGAATTACTATTTCACCTTTTGTCCCTACCACTCCAACCTTATTACCATGTACCGCAGCTGTAACCCCATTCTGAAATCCGTGTACACGCACATATTCACATGGCAAGATAAAATTGCCATTTACATCAATCAGCCCCCATGTCGCCTCACCTGAATAACTTTCAAACAAAGCCATCAAAGGGACCTCATCATTTACAGCAAATGTCGGTATTACGTCTTCAAGTTTACCTTTCGTGTTCTTCAGTTCCTCACCATACACTTTTCTCGTCAGCTGACAGTCTTTCATCACCCATGCACTGCCGTCACTATTGAAAGGACTTGCCATAGCAAAGGATGGAGCAATAATCTCCTTTCGTTTCACGACATCATAATATCCCCATTTACCACCATTTATCTGTGCATTCTGCACCATGCCTCCTTTATTGACAGCGACGATATCGCCATTAAGCAGGTCAACATAGTCATATTCCACTGGGCAAACCTCGTTGCCATTCATATCTATCACTCCCCACTTGCCACCTTCTGGCATGTGTTCCATCTTCATCTTGCCGCCAATATTCACCCACGTATAGTCGGCAATAAAATCTCCTACCGCAGTATATTTTGCTTTTATCACCACTTTCCCATTCTCGTCGGCAAATCCCCACAGTTTACCTTTCTGTATAGGAGACAGTATCTGCCCATAACAGCATACTGTAAGTATGCACAGTAAGAATATAATTATTTCCCTTTTCATATTAAAAACACAATTTCGTTTACCAGAAAACATCGGGCATTTCTCCTGGGTCTTCCATTATTTGTTTTCCCTTTTGTAGAATCGGAGTAAGTTGGTTGTCTATCTCTTTTTGTGTAGTCAGTAGTTTATAGTTTTCAGGGAGGATGAAATTCGAGTTATTTATGGCAGTTTCCCTAAACATCTCAAGACGACTTTCTATCGTTTCTTTTGCATTATTATTTACTCCTTCAACATAAAGACTTTTGTAGTATTCATGCTCATTTTTCACCAAAACATATCCAGGCATAGGAAACACTTCTTTCAACTTTCCTTTTATCATCACCGTATTTTCTGGCATAGTACCTGGTTCCACATCACGATACGCAAAAGGCTGCATCGCTACATAGCCGTTTATCTCCTCTATTTCCGCACCTTCTGGAATAGTGTCCGTTTCCAAAAGCTCATTAACATCCATAGAACCCGCTTGTTTCGCCACCTTAACATCAACGGTGTAGTTTACAGCCATCTTTAGTTTGGGATAAGCAATTATCATTTTCCCATTCTTCCAGTCAGTCATTATCACTCTGCCATGCTGGGGGCTGAATACCGCCATACGGTTATTGTCCGCATCAAGTTTCATATACTGCCTGCTCTCGCCATCATGCAGACCACCTAAAAGACGCTTGTTTTCTTCTTTTTTATGCTGCCTACGGACATTATTCGTTATATTTGATTTAGCAATGACACGACTCAAAGCACTTCCTTTCCTCCTTTTGTCAATTTTACTTCTACTCTCCTCAACCTTAGCCTCCACATCAACATTGCTATGGTAGGACAAAAGGCTCACAAATTCTACACCTTTGCTTTGAGCACATGCACTATTCAAACTGAACCATATAGTCAGTAGTGTCAAATATGTCTTAATATACAAACTCATATTCCTTACTTTATTTCCCTTATCAGCATGCCTGGGTAGAAGTCGCCGCCGCTGACCTTTTCAAAGGTGGTGAAGCCGAGCGTAGCATTCTCTGCCCCCTCCTCTGTCGCCATGAAGCGGTTGTCCCATATCTTACCTGCCACAGGCTTTATGATGCCTGCACGCTTATATTTCGTACAGCCATCTTCGTCGGTTATTACTTCAAGCACCTCGAACCTTGATTTTTCCGTGACATCTTCTTTCATACCTATCTGAACCCTTATCGGTTCTGCCGACAACAATGGTGCCTTGATACGGAAATCCTCGAACTCATGCTGCAGGTCAGCAAGGTTCTGATCGAGTGTGCGTACCAATACTTTCTTTATCAGTTCTTCATTGGTTTTCACACCACTCAGTACGGTAGTGCTACTCTTGTTTTCTATCTTGCCCACATACTCCATCTCAAAAATGTTTGATTTATTGTATGCGGCTATCTTGTTTTGGTCTATATTATTATTGTCTGTATAGTAAAGGTTGTAGAACTCGTCAGCGATCTTGGTATCCCACTTTAAGCGATAGAGGTAAGAGGTCATATTGACAGCGAAGCCTTTAATGTTATCCGTCAGATTTGGCAGGGAACAATCTTTGCCTCCCTACGCAACTGGCAGTAGGGAGGATAGCACATACTGTAGTCAGGATAATCAAAACAGTTCTGGACTTTCCTCCGTAGTGTCTGTCTGCTCGCTTTCGTTATCTTTTGTATGGAGACGAAGTATAGAAAGGTCATTGCGTCCTTTTCTGTTTTCGCCATAAAGGTGCACAAGCCAATAGTCTTTGTATGCAAAGTTTACATCCCTTATTTTGAAGTCG
>JAFVBX010000050.1 GCA_017479675.1 Prevotella sp. | reverse complement strand
TGGCGGTTGATAAACTGCATCACCTCACCAGGGAAGAAGCGGTCGTTCCTTCCGAGGTTGATGAACAGTTTGGTGTAGCCCTTCTGCACTCCCTCACGCGGTTTCTTCGACTTCCAGTCCGTGCCGCCTTTGTCTTTCTTATCCTTCTTGCTGAGCACCACCTCCTCTATCTCTGGAGCATTGGCATAGTATTGCAGGAAGCGACCGAACTCACGGCTCACCACCTTCTTCAGTATCTCTTCCTTATCAACGAACTCGAAGTGACGGCGTATCTCGCTCATGAAAGGCTCTATCTGCTCATCGTCAACGTCAGTTTTCTCGATTTCATCGATGGCACGGAACAGTTGCTTGGTGCATATCTCCTCTGCCGTAGGTATTCTGCCGGCAACGAATGTCTTGCCTATTATCTTCTCTACCTCACGTACTTTGTGGCGCTCGCGGCTATGTATGATGGCTATTGACGTTCCCTTCTTGCCTGCCCTGCCTGTTCTGCCTGAGCGGTGGGTGTAAGACTCGGTATCGTCAGGCATGGAGTAGTTTATGACGTGCGTCAGGTCGTTCACGTCCAGTCCGCGTGCTGCCACGTCTGTTGCCACGAGCAACTGCGTCAGGTGGTTACGGAAACGCTGCATGGCGAGGTCGCGCTGCTGTTGTGACAGGTCACCGTGCAAAGCCTCAGCATTGTATCCCTCCTTTATCAGTTTGTCGGCTATCTCCTGTGTCTCCACCTTAGTGCGACAGAATATGATGCCGTATATGCGAGGGTTGTAATCCACCACGCGTTTCAAGGCAAGGTACTTGTCCTTTGCGTTCACCATATAATATATGTGGTTGACATTCTCCGCACCCTCGTTGCGCGAGCCCACCACTATCTCCTTATGGTTCTTCAGGTATCGCTTCGCCACTTTCTCCACCTCTCTGCTCATCGTGGCAGAGAAGAGCAGGGTGTGGTGTTCCTCCGGCAGAGACTCGAAGATGGTGTTGATGCTGTCCGAGAAACCCATGTTGAGCATCTCATCAGCCTCATCGAGCACTATGTTTGCAACGCTGTCCAGATGCACCTTGCCTCGTTCCATGAGGTCAATGAGGCGTCCTGGCGTTGCCACTATTATCTGTGCGCCATGACGCAAAGAGCGTATCTGGTCGGAGATACTCGTGCCGCCATACACCGCCACAATGTTGATGCCTTTGAGATATTTGGAGAAATCGCGCAGGTCATCGGTAATCTGCAGGCACAGCTCACGTGTAGGCGACAGCACCACAGCCTGCGTGGTGCGGTCCTTGGCGTTCACCCTCTGCAACAGCGGCAGTCCGAATGCCGCCGTCTTGCCTGTGCCTGTCTGCGCAAGAGCGATTAAGTCAACGGGAACGTTAACGGGAACATCATCGCTAACGGGGACCTCACTATCTTTCTTAATTCTTAATTCTTGCGCTCCGTAGGTGCTCAGGCGAGCAAAGCTCGGAGCTTCATTCTTAATTAAGAACGGAATCACCGCCTCCTGCACTGGCATGGGCTGTTCGAAGCCGAGCTCGTCGATGGCGCGGCATATCTCAGGTATTATACCCAGTTCTTCAAATGTCATTCTACTATCGTAAAGTCAAGTTGTTTTTTCTCTAAGTTAGCCTTTGCCACCTTGATGCGCACCTCGTCGCCCAGCTGGTAACGGTTGTGATGGCGCCTGCCCACAAGACAGAAGTTCTTCTCGTCAAACTCGTAATAGTCATCCTTGAGGTCGCGGATAGGTATCATGCCCTCACAGTGATTTTCGTCGATTTCAGCGTATATTCCGTAGCTCGTGATGCCCGAAACGTGTGCGTCATACTCCTCGCCGAGGTGTTCCGTCATATACTCCACCATCTTATATTTTATGGAGTCGCGCTCCGCATTGGCAGCCACCTGCTCCATCTGACTGGAGTGCTCGCACAGTTCCTCGTAGTAGTCGCGGTTGGCACTCTTGCCTCCCTCGGCGTAGCGTGTCAGTAGCCTGTGCACCATAGTATCGGGATAGCGACGTATAGGTGACGTGAAATGCGTGTAGTAGTCGAAGGCAAGACCGAAGTGACCTATGTTGTGCGTGCTGTACTTCGCTTTCATCATAGCCTTCAGCGCCACCAGCTGCACGGCGTTACTCTCTGCCCTACCCTCAAACGCATCCATCAACGAGTTTAGCGCACGTGCCGTTGCTCCCTTGGTGCTCGTTGACTTCATCTTGTATCCGAAGCGCACCACGAACTGCTTCAGCTGCTCCATCTTTATCGGGTCGGGGTTGTCGTGCACACGGTATGGCAGTGTCTTCGCCTTCTTGCCCTTCGGCACCTTTCCCACGCTCTCTGCCACCGTCTTGTTTGCTATGAGCATAAACTCCTCTATGAGTTTGTTGGCATCCTTCGAACGTTTGAAATATACCCTCGTAGGCTTTCCCTTCTCGTCTATGTCGAAGCGCATCTCCTCGCGGTCGAACTTCACCGAGCCGTTCTTGAAGCGCCTCGCCCTTAGTTTTTTGGCGAGGGCATCGAGGGTTATTAGCTCCTTGGCATACTCTCCCTCATACTCCTTCTTCTTCGGCGCAGGCTCGCCTGTGCCGTCTTTCACACCGTTCTTCTCCAGTATCTCCTGCACCTCCTCGTAGCAGAAGCGGCGGTTGCTCTTTATCACCGTGTGTACTATGCGGCTGTTCTTTATCTCCGCCTCGTCGTTCATCTCGAAGATTACGGAGTAAGCCAGCTTCTCCTCGTCTGGACGAAGCGAACAGATATAGTTACACAGGCGCTCAGGCAACATCGGTATGGTACGGTCAACGAGGTATATACTAGTGGCACGCTTCTGTGCCTCCTTATCTATAATGGAGCCCTCCGTCACGTAGTGGCTCACGTCGGCAATGTGCACGCCGACTTCATAGAGATTCCCTGTGTCGTTCCCGCTAATCTTCCTTATGCTCGACGCATCGTCGAAGTCCTTGGCGTCATGCGGGTCTATGGTGCAGGTAAACACGTCGCGGAAGTCCTCACGCCTCGCTATCTCCTCCTGCGTTATCCCGTCGCTGATCTTATTGGCAGCATCCTCCACCGCCTTCGGATATTTGTACGGCAGTCCATACTGCGCCAGTATAGCGTTCATCTCAGCATCATTTTCGCCGATTTCACCGAGAATATCCACCACTTCTGCCAGTATGCTGCGATGCTCGCTGTCAGGCCATGCCACCACCTTCACCACTGCACGCTGATTGTTCTTTCCGCCCTTGAGCTTCGACTTCGGTATTATGATGTTCATGGCAAGCGGCTCCTGCGGCACGAGGAAGGCAAGGTCTGCCTCCACCTTCAGCTTACCCACGAACTGGTCTTTCCTGCGCTCTATTATCTCAATCACCTGTGCCTCGCGTATGTGGCTACGCTTGCGTGCCAGCATGCAGAAACGCACCCTGTCGCCTGTCAGTGCCGACAGCGAATTACGCTCCGCCACGAATACGGGGTGCTCGCCGCCGTCAGGTATTATGCTGTTGCGTCCGTTGGGCTTCGCCTGGAACACACCCTCCATCACCTGCGTGTTGTCAGCCAATCTGTACGATGAATCCGTCACTTTTACGAGGTAATCGTCCCACGCCATCTCCTCCATGATGTCTATGGCGAGCATCTTCATGGGGTGCGTGTCGAGCCTCAGCTGCCTCAACACGTCCTTGAACGAAACGGTCTGTCCCGGATGACTGCTGAAGAAAGCCTCCAGCTTCTCTGCCAACTGCGGCCTCGTTATTCTCTTGCCGCCTTTCTTCTCTCTTGTCTTCTTGCCCATATAACTCTTTTTATTTAACTCTTAACTCTTAATTTTTAACTCTTAATTCCCCAATATAAGCCTCTTCATCCATCAGCAGCTCCTTGGCGCGCTTCACCTGCGAGTCGGTGTCCACCATGTAGGCTATCCTGCCCTTCTGGTAGTAGTAAGCCGTTACTATCTCCTGCTCCAGCATCTGCCTTATCATCTCGCGGCTACCCTCCAGCTCGCGCTCCAGGTTATGCTGCAACTTCTTCTCCAATGCCTCGAACTCCGCCTTCGCGTCATCGTAGTAACCTTCAAATTTGGCGAATTCAACGAGCTTTTTATACTCCTTGCTCGTCTCGCGGTCATATTTGAATCCGCTCTCTATCACCCTCTGCTTGAAGTCGTCAAACTCCGCGTCCGTCAGGTGAAACTCCCCTGCCGGTGCTATCTTCTCGTGGCTGTTCACGTAGTCCGTCACGTAGTAGTGCACCACCTCGGTAGAGTCCAGCGCCCCTCTGAACAAGTACATGGCGATGTTGGTCATCGTGTCGGGCTTCACCTCTATGTCGGGCTTTATGCCGCCGCCGTCTCTAACCTTCCTACCGCCACGCGTCGTGAACTCCTTCGTCAGCGAGTCGGGTATGTGCTCACGGTATCCACCTCCTGTATGCTTATAGTTTATAGCCTGTATGCACCTGCCGCTCGGTATGTAGTATTTCGATACCGTCAGCTTCAGCGACCCGTTGTGAGGCAGGTCCACCGTCTGCTGCACCAGTCCCTTGCCATACGTCCTCGTGCCCATCACCACCGCACGGTCCAGGTCTTGCAGCGACCCTGCCGTTATCTCGCTTGCCGATGCCGTGCTCTCGTTCACCAGCACCACCACAGGCATCACCGTGTCCAGCGGCTCCTGCTCCGTCCTATATACGTTGTTCGAGCGCTTCAGCTTACCTTTCGTCGTCACCAGCGTGGTACCCTTGCCCACAAACATGTTGACAATCTTTATAGCCTCCTGCAGCGAACCGCCGCCGTTGCCCCTCAAGTCAAACACCAGCTTCTTCATCCCCTTGCCGCGCATGTCAACCAGCGCACGGCGGAAGTCTCTCGAACAGTCCTCCGTAAACTGCGACAACACTATGTAGCCCACGCCGTCACCCATCATGCCGTAGTAAGGCACGCTCGGCAACTGTATCGCTCCGCGCGTTATCTTCAGCTTCAGCGTCTTGGTCTTCGCTTTCGTTCCCGCTAACGTTCCCGTTCCCGTTTTCGTTCCCGTTAGCATTGGTCTTTCAACCTTCAAGAGGAACGTCGTCCCAGGCTCGCCCCTCAGTTTGCTGCTCACCTGTGCCACCTCCTTACCCACCATCGACGAGTCGTCGATAGCAACAATCTGGTCGCCCTTCCTCAGTCCGGCACGCTCCGCCGGCATACCCTCGTAGAGCTCGTCTATCACCACTCGCCCCGTCCTCAGGTCCTTCTTTATCAGCGCCCCGATGCCGGCATACTTTCCCGTCAGCATCTGCTTGAGGTCTTTCATGTCGCTCGCAGCATAATACTCCGTGTAGGGATCCAGCGAGCGCAGCATGGCGGTGATACCCTGCCCCACCGTCACGTCGGCGTCCAGCGTATCCACGTACATCATGTCGAGGTTCTTGTATATCGCAGAAAACGTCTCCAGGTTCCTCGCCACCGCAAAGTTATGGTTTTTCTCCTCTCCCGCCATCTCCGTGGCAAACGCCGTCAGCATCGCCACCATAATAATATATATGTACTTCCTGTTCATCTCGTTAAGCTCTAAACCGTAAACTGTAAACCGTAAACTCTATACTTTACACCACAAAAGTACATATTTTATTCTTAACAGCCACACACACCACACCTTTTTTATTATTATTTCAAGTCTATTGTTAAAAAAGATAAAATAAAACGTTTTTCTTATTTCTTATTTCTTAATTCTTAATTTTTATTGCTACCTTTGCACTCGCAAAAAAGCAAAATGCTTCCTTAGCTCAGTTGGTTAGAGCATCTGACTGTTAATCAGGGGGTCCTTGGTTCAAGCCCAAGAGGGAGCGCAAAAAGGCATCCGTAACGGATGCCTTTTTTTATTTCCCCTAAT
>JAFVBX010000049.1 GCA_017479675.1 Prevotella sp. | reverse complement strand
ACGCCTCACGTAACAAACTTCAGACCGTCACCCTGCTCGACACACTGGAGAAGTATAAGTTTGACGCTGCCATCGGCGGTGCACGCCGTGACGAGGAGAAGGCACGCGCCAAGGAGCGTTTCTTCTCTCACCGTGACGAGTTCGGACAGTGGGACCCCAAGAACCAGCGTCCGGAGTTGTGGAACATTTTCAACGGCAAGAAAAACCTCGGTGAGCACTTCCGTGTGTTCCCTATCTCCAACTGGACGGAAATGGACGTTTGGCAATACATCTTGCAAGAGAATATACCCCTGCCGTCACTTTACTACACCCACGAGCGTGAGGTGTTCAACCGCGACGGCGTATGGCTTGCCAAGTATCCTTTCATGCAACTCAAGCCTACAGAGAAGGTGGAGGTGAAGCAGGTACGTTGCCGCACCATCGGTGACATAACATGTACTGGTCTTACCCTCTCAACGGCACACAGTCTGGAGGATATCATCGACGAGATAGCATCATCACGCGTCACCGAACGCGGAGGCAGAGCTGACGACAAACGTTCAGAGGCTGCGATGGAAGACAGGAAAAAGGCTGGATACTTTTAAGAGATTAAAAGATTGAGAGATTAAAAGATTAAGGTCAAAGGACTTCCAATTCGTAAATTAGTAAATTTGCTAATTTGTAAATTTGAAAAAGTATGACACGAGGATATTTAGATATGGAACTGCTGCGCTTCACTACGGCGGGCAGTGTTGATGACGGCAAGTCAACCCTTATAGGCAGACTGCTATATGATTCAAAGTCTATCTTTGAGGACCAGTTGGAGGCTGTGGAGAGTGCGTCAGAGCGTCTCGGCAATGCAGAGATAAACCTTGCGTTGCTGACGGACGGACTGCGTGCGGAGCGTGAGCAGGGCATCACTATTGATGTTGCCTATCGTTACTTCGCCACCCCAAAGCGTAAGTTCATCATAGCCGACACACCGGGACACATAGAGTACACCCGCAACATGGTTACGGGAGCATCCACCGCCGATGCGGCGATAATATTGGTTGATGCGCGCAACGGCATCATAGAGCAGACCAAGCGCCATTCATACATAGCATCGCTGCTGAAGATAGACTACGTAGTGGTGGCAATAAACAAGATGGACTTGGTAGATTTCTCTGAAGAGGTATATGACAAGATAAAAGAGGAATATGCCCACATAGCGGAGCTGTTGCATCTGAAGAAGGTTTACTTCATTCCCATCTCAGCCCTGAAAGGCGACAACGTAGTGAACCCATCGGAGCACACGCCTTGGTATAAAGGAGAGACACTCCTCCATCTGCTTGAGCAGATACCATTGAAAGAGGGAATAGAGAAACAACCGTTCCGTTTCCCTGTGCAGTATGTGGTGCGTCCTCAGACTGCCGAGTGGCCTGACTACCGCGCCTATGCAGGCAGGATAGCATCAGGCACCGTGAAGGTTGGCGACGAGGTTACCATCTTGCCATCGTTCACCAAGTCGAAAATAAGTCGCATCGACGAGGGAACAAAGGAAATACAGGAGGCACAGGCTCCACAGAGCGTGAACCTATCTTTGGAAGATGATGTTGACGTAAGTCGTGGTTCGCAGATAGTGAAGAGTAACGAGGTGCCGCTGACAGGTCAACAGGTGGAGGTGCTCGTTTGCTGGCTCAACCACCGTCCGTTGCAGTTAAGGCAGAAATACATCATACGTCATACCACTGACGAGTTGCAGGGCTTCGTGACGGCTATAGACTATAAGGTGAACATCAACACCCTCGAGAATAACACCGAGGACAAGGCTATCAACATGAACGACATAGCCAAGGTGACGCTAAAGGTGTCTAAGCCTCTTGCTTACGACCTCTACGAGAACAACCGCACCACTGGTTCTCTCATCTTCATTGCCGAAGGCACCAACGAGACCGTAGGAGCTGCAATGATTGTGGGTTAAAAAGATTGAGATATTAAAAGATTAAAGGATTAAAAGATTGAGAGACAGCTATGGTTAACGTTCCCGTTCCCGTTGATATCGAAGCACTCAACGAACATTTCAAGGACAGCACCCCGGAGGAGATACTTGCCTGGTTCCTCCCTCAGTATGGCGAAAAGATAGCGCTGGCATCCAGTCTGGGACTGGAAGACCAGGTGCTCACCGCTATGATAGCCAAGGTGGCTAAGACCACCGAGGGAGCGGTGCCACGCATCTTCACCATCGACACAGGTAGGCTGTTTCCCGAGAGTTACAACCTCATAGACCGTACCAACGATAAGTACGACATCAAGATAGAGGTGTTCTTCCCTGAGCATACGGGCGTGGAGGACTACGTCAGAGAGAACGGCATCAACGCCTTCTATCAGTCTATCGAACTGCGCAAGGCTTGTTGTCACTGTCGTAAGTTGGAGCCCCTGAAGCGTGCACTCTCCACTCTCGACGTGTGGATATGCGGACTGAGGGCTTCACAGGCTGTCACACGTACCGGTGTGCAGGTGGTGGAGTGGGATGCCAACAACAATCTCATCAAGGTCAACCCGCTTGCGCGATGGAGCGAGGACGATGTCTGGCAATACATAAAGGCTAACAAGGTGCCATATAACAAACTACACGACAAGGGTTTCCCCTCTATCGGTTGCCAGCCCTGCACACGTGCCATAGAGCCAGGCGAGGATATCCGCGCAGGTCGTTGGTGGTGGGAAGACCCCGAACACAAGGAATGCGGACTGCATAAAAGATAAAAAATAAGAATAGTTAGTGTTTCCAGATAGCAAACAATGGTTACTCATTTACCTACTCACTGCGATTGCCCACCTCGGACAATCGCAGTAATTTTGCACCCAGAAATCAGATAGTAAATCAACACAAACGCAAACAACAAAACAAATCAGGTATTAACTAACACACTAAAAAGAAAGGTAAAAAGGATTATGAAAAAGATTATTCAGAATAACATTGCAGCCGCAGCACTGCTACTTGCAGCAAGCACGGTGAGCGCAGAGACTAATGCTGAGCAATCTACTTTCCTCGGTGACGATGCGAAGGTGAACATCAACCTCAGCCAGTTTAATCCTTCGGTTCCAAAGGTCGGTGGTCTCATCAACGGACGCTACACCTACGACACAGGCAGCAAGGACGGCAACGGCGACAGCTACAACGGCTTCGACATACGCCGCGCACGTCTCAGCATCAGCGGTGACTTCGGCAAGAGCATCGACTACCGCGTGCAGGCAGACTTCGCAGGTTCTAACGTGAAGCTTATCGATGCCTATGCACGTTTCAAGTTTGCCAAGGAGCTGAACCTGCAGGTGGGTGAATACAAGGTGGCTTACTCTCAGGAAACCCTCGACGGTCCTACCAGCTGGCTCACCATTGAGAACCCTACCGTGGTGGCAAAGCTTAACGGCTACAGCGACATCAGCGGCATCAGCGCCAACGGTCGTGACGTAGGTCTGCGCCTCTATGGTAGCTTCATCCACAAAGAGGGCTACAGCGTCATAGGTTATAAGGTGGGCATATACAACGGTCAGGGCATCAACGTCAAGGATAAGGATAAATACAAGGACGTGGAGACCTACATTACAGTAAACCCGCTGAAGGCTCTCACCCTCTCATTCGGCAACTACGCCGGCCGCTACTTTGACGGAACGGGCAGCATCACGCGCAACCGTCTCTCGGCTGGCTTCACCTACAACCCCGGCAAGCTGTTCCTGCGCTCGGAATACCTGCACGGCAAGACTGGTCAGCAGAAGCATCAGGGCGTGTATGCCACAGCAGGCTACAAGTTGCCTTACGGCTTACAGCCCGTGCTGAGCTACGGCTACTACCAGAAGGACACCGAGGCTAAGCAGGACAACCAGAGCGACTACACCGTAGGCATCAACTGGTCGGTAAACAAATGGGTGCGCCTGCAGCTCGACTACACTCACACCGACTACACTGCTTCAAGCAAGAAGAACAGCAACCTCTTGGAGACACAGCTGCTCGTGGCATTCTAAAGTAGGTCGAAGGACTAAGGTCGAATGACTAAGGACATATAATGTATAATTTATAAAGCGTAAGAAAAGAAATGAGAAAGACAGTTTATTCAATACTCAGTTTGGCAGTGATATTGTCACTCGCTATTTCAACAGTGTCTTGCGGAGGCAAGAAGAGTGAAAACAAGGCTGACGGCGACAAGCTCGAAGGACGCATCTCCATCTCTGGCGCCTTCGCCCTCTATCCCCTCGCGGTGAAGTGGGCAGAGGAATTCCAGAAGCTTCATCCCGACGTGAAGATTGAGGTAGATGGCGGCGGTGCAGGCAAGGGCATGACCGACGTGCTGGCAGAGCAGGTGGACATCGCGATGGTTTCACGCGAGGTGAGCCCCGAGGAGCAGCAGAAAGGTGCCGTAGGCTTCCCGTCAGCAAAGGACGCCGTAGTGCCAACCATCAACCAGAACAACCCGTTCTATGCTGAACTCGTGAAGCACGGCATAGACAAACAGACCGCCACCGACCTGTGGATTGACGGCAAGATAAAGACATGGGGACAGCTCCTCGGCACTCAGGACCAGACCAAGATAGCCCTCTTCACACGTTCTGATGCCTGCGGCGCGGCAGAGACCTTCGCCAACTGGCTCGGCAAGCACCAGGAAGACCTCCTCGGCGAGGGCGTGAACGGCGACCCCGGCATAGCGACAGCCATCACCAAGAACGAACTTTCCATCGGTTTCAACAATATCGGCTATGCCTATGACAACAACACCCTCAAGCCGCTCGACGGCATCCGCGTGTTGCCTGTTGACGGTAACGGCAACGGCAAGATAGACCCAGACGAGGATTTCTATGCCTCCAAGGACCTCATCACTAAGGCTATCGCTGAAGGTCGCTATCCTTCACCACCAGCCCGCGACCTCTATCTCGTCACCAAGGGTGTGCCTACCGACCCTGTCGTGATAGCATTCCTGAAGTATGTGCTTACCGACGGTCAGAAGCTCAACGCTCCTGTGGGCTACATTGAGATATCGCAGGACAAGCTCGACAAGGCTCTTGCCAAGTTGAAGAAATAACAGTTTACTCGCCGACAGGCTCGATTATGAGCAGTCGGCGAGTTTCTTTTTCGTTATGTGCTATTTGTCAGCAAAACGGAAGTTTTGCTGACAAATTGATTTTTCGTAACGCCGTTTCCTTGCGATTTTTGTCACCAAACTCGGATGTGCGGTCAAATTCGCGATTCTCGTGCGTTTTTAGCAAATCATTGACAGTCAGGTGCTTGTGTTTTGGGAAACTGATTTTTCGATGGAAAAAGCACGAAAAGGGGGTGGAAAAGCTATGCTTTTGGGGTACTAAAGCTATGCTTTTGCCCTGTAATAGCTATGCTTTTAGGTGGTGAAAGCATAACTTCCGCGCGTGGATACTAAGTTTCCGCACGTAGAAGCATAGCTTCTGCGGCTTTTTGCATGGAAATCAGCTGTCGTTGTGTTCTATTTTGAGTTTTTTTCTTGCACTTTTTGAAATGACATTTTGCACCCCCAAACGCCTTTTTTGCTTACATCCCTAACGTATGTTACACGAAACCTTAATAAAGGGTATTACCCACGTGGGGGAATGTCCGTAACTTTGCAGACGAAAAAAAGGGAAGAATTAAACTGATACACACATGGAGAAAAGGAAAATTAGGATTGTATCAAGGCAGAGCCCGCTGGCTCTGCTACAGGTGGAGGAGGCAATGAGCCTTGCCGGCATCACGGACTATGAGGTGATAAAGACTACCTCATACGGCGACAGACACAAGGAACTGTCGCTGATGGACGAGGGGCTGGTGGCGGACTTCTTCACTCGCGAGCTGGACGAGGCGCTGCTTGAGGGCAGGGCTGACATAGCGGTGCACTCGGCGAAGGACTTGCCCTACCCGTTGCCCGACGGCATAGATCTGTTGGCGCTGACAGAGGGAAAGGACAGCAGCGACAGCCTTGTGGCACGTGACGGACTGACACTCGACACGCTGCCTGCAGGAAGCAGGATAGGCACGAGTAGCGCACAGCGTAAGGCGGAGCTGCTCAACGTGAGGGGCGACGTGGAGGTGGTGCCCATACGCGGCACGATAGAGGAACGCATAGCGCTGGTGGACGACGGCACGGTGGACGCTCTCATTGTTGCCACCTGCGCCCTTGACCGTCTTGGTTTGCTACATAGAGCTACCGAGCGACTGTCGTTTAAGACACACCCCTTGCAGGGGAAACTGGCGATAACGGGGCTGAAGCTACGCTACGAAAACGAAACGGCTACGCCTACGAAACGCCCTGCGGGCTACGAAAACTCTAAAATCTCAACCTACGACGTTCGCCGCCGTTACGGCAAAGTATATCTCGTGGGCTACGGTCCCGGTGACCCTGAACTGATAACGGTGAAGGGACAGCGACTGTTGCAAGAAGCTGACGTAGTGTTTTATGATGACTTGACGTTCGTTCCCGTTAACGGGAAGGGGAACAAATGGCTTTACGTTGGCAAGCGTTCTGGAAGGCACAGCCACAGTCAAGAGGAGATAAACGAACTGATGTACGAGTCGGCAATCGAAGGCAAGACGGTGGTGAGGCTCAAGGGCGGCGACCCTATGGTGTTCGCTCACGGCAGGGAAGAGATAGACTACCTGAAGTCGAGATTGGTGGACGTGGAGGTGGTGCCTGGCATAAGCAGCGCTGGCGCCCTCGCATCGCTCACGCAGATACCGCTGACGCATCGCGCAGTGGCACGTTCGGTGGCTTTCGTGCTGGGACACTCTAAGGAGATACAGACACCCGACGCCGACACCTTATTATATTATATGGGCGGAGCGAGGGTGAGCGAGATAGCACGTGCGCTGACAGAGAGCGGCAGGAGCGCCGAGACACCTGCGGCATTGGTGACAAACGTGTCGCTGCCCACGCAGAGAACCATCTACACCACGCTCGGCGAGATGCGATGGGCTACGTTCAAGGCTACGCCGGTGCTGATAATAGTCGGCGAGGTGGTAGCGTTAGAGGCTAAGGCACACAGACCGAGAGTTTACGACACGTCATCGACATCGGACACGCCGCTGATAAAAATAACCCACTTACCTTTCAACACGATGAACATAGATTATTCACAATACAACTACATAGTGTTCACGTCGCGCTACGGCGTGCGAGCGTTTTACGAAGTTAACGTTAACGTTCCCGTTAACGTTAAAATTATCTCCGTAGGCTCGGTGACCACTGCCGAACTGAGGAAGTATGGCGTAGAGCCATTCTTCGAGTCGCCTACACAGTCGGCGAGGGGCATCATAGACTTCTTCCGAGACAAGCCGAGGGGCAGCCGCATCTTGTTGGCACGCTCGGACAAGGGACTGAGGAAACTCATCGACGGACTGTCGCAGCACGAGGTGACCGACCTCGCCGTATATACCAACACACCGAACAAGGAGGCGGTGAGGCAGGACCTCACGCAGTATGACAAGATAGTGTTTGGTTCACCATCGGGGGTGGAGGCGTTCCGCTCACTCTATACGGAGGAGGAAATAAACGGATACGAAGGATTGATAATAGCGAAAGGAGAAACGACGTATGAAGCGATTCAGGAAATATAGAGTGACACAGGAGGTGCGCGACAAGTTTGCCGACGTACCCGAGATACTGCCGCAGGACTTCATTTACCCCTACTTCGTGGAGAAGGGCGAGGGCATAAAGACCGAGATAGGCAGCATGAAGGGGGTGTATAGGTTCTCCATCGACACCCTGCTTGAGGACATAAGGGAACTGCTCACGCTGGGCATCGACAAAGTGCTGCTCTTCGGAGTGATACCGCAGGAGGAGAAGGATGAGCGAGGCACCGCCGCCTACAGCCCCGACAACATCATATCCGAGGCGGTGAGGGCGATAAAGCATGACTTCCCCGAGGTGAAGGTGTTTACCGACGTATGCCTGTGCGAATACACCTCGCACGGACATTGTGGACTGTTGGGGAGGGGTGTGGTAGATAACGACCCCACGTTGCCCCTCCTTGCCGAGATGGCTTACCAGCATGCGCTGGCAGGGGCTGACTTCGTGGCGCCGTCGGCGATGATGGACGGACAGATAGAGGCACTGCGCAAGAGGCTGGACAGCGACACGAAGACTGCCGGCACGAAGATAATGGCTTACTCGGCGAAATACGCCAGCGCATACTATGGTCCGTTCCGCGATGCGGCATGCTCGGCACCGAGCTTCGGCGACCGCAGGACATACCAGATGGACTACCGCACATATAACCAGGGACTGGAGGAGATAGAAGCTGACATAGAGGAGGGCACCGACTGGATAATGGTGAAGCCTGCACTTGCCTACCTCGACATAATATACCGAGCCTCGCAGCGCTTCCCTGACTACCCGATGGTGGCTTACCAGGTGTCGGGGGAATACTCCATGCTGCTGAATGCCGCCGAACAGGGGCTGTTCAACGAGGAACGCATATTCCACGAGAGCCTCACAGCCATAAGGCGTGCAGGGGCGAAGTACATTATATCTTATTATGCTAAACGTTATGCTCAACTTTTTGCCGATAAACATCAACATAGAGGGTAAGCGCATCCTTATCATAGGAGGCGGAAGGGTAGGGCTGCACAAGGCGCAGATACTTGCACGCTTCACCGACCGTGCCACCGTAATCTCGCCAGAGTTCCGTGAGGGTTTCGACGAGCTGCCCTTCACACTTGTAAAGAAAAGCTACGAGCCAAAGGACCTCGAGGGCGCGTTCCTTATATATATATGTACGGAGGATGCGGAGTTGAACCGCCAGATAAAGCACGACGCAGAGGAACGAGGAGTGTTGGCAAGCGTATGCGACAGTCCTTCGCTGTGTGACTTCACCTCGCCTGCCATATTCTGCAAGGACAGCCTGACGGTGGCGGTGGCGAGCGATGCCAAGGACGTGAGGCGCAGCATGAGGATACGCGATGCCATACGTGACAACTTCGACTACATAGAGGCTCACAGCCACGAGCCACAGAGCCTGTATAACAAACGTTAGTGATACGGATTACCACAAACGGGCGATTGCCCACATGAGGTTATTGCCGTACCTTTGCACTCAGGTAATCGGACGCACCGAAGGTGCTACGCTTTCCGAAGGAAAGAATTAAACTAAAAAAGGGAATGACAGAAACACTGATACTAAGGACCTGTAAACGCACGGAGGAATATCGCGACGGCGGCACCATAAATACCGACGAGGCGCGACACCTGTTTCGTGTGGCGGCAGGACTGGAGTCACCCCTGCTGGGCGAGACGGCGATACTCGGGCAGATAAGGAAAGCCTACGACGAGGCAAGGGCAGGGGACAAGCTGACGCCAAACATGAACAAGCTGTTCCAGACGGCGATACACGTGGGACACCGCGTGAGGACCGAGACGGCTATATCGCGTGGCGCAGTGTCATACTCACAGGTGACGGTGGAACTGCTCATGGATGCCCTGCCCGACATCACCCACAGCGTGGTGAGCATCATCGGCGTCAACGACCTGACGGAGTCGATACTCAACTTCCTCTCTGCCAAGGGCGCCACAAACATAATACTCGCCAACCGCAGCATAGAGCGTGCAAGGCAGATGGCTGCATCATTCCATGCCACCGCCGTGTCGCTCAGCGAGAAAAGGCAACTGTTGAGGGTTAGCGATGCTGTGGTATGTGCCACCTCGGCACCTCACTCCATAATACACCGCGAGGACTTCACCACAGACCATGACGTGACACTCTTCGACCTTGCCAACCCACGCGACGTGGACGAAGACGTGAGAAGCCTGCCAGGCAAGAGGCTCTTCGACCTCGGACAGATAGAGGGCATGGCACGACAGAACATCGACGCACGCAGGCAGGCGGTGAAGGCGTGCGAGGAGATAATAGAGGAAGAGATTGCCGAACTGAAACGATGGGAGAGGTATAGACATGAAACACGACAAGTCAAGACAGGCGTTTGAGGATGCCACAAGATACATACCGGGCGGAGTGAACTCACCCGTGAGAGCACTCAAGGCTGTAGGAGAGACGCCTCTCTTCATAGAGAAAGCCAAGGGCGTGACGCTCTTTGACATCGACGGCAACGAATACACTGACTTCTGCCTCTCGTGGGGAGTATTCATCGCAGGACACGCCAACGATAGCGTGACATCCGCCGTAAGGCAAGCCGTACTGAACGGCACGAGCTATGGCATCCCCACCCTGCTGGAGACGCAACTGGCGAAGAAGGTTACGGAACTCATACCGAGCATGGAGCAGGTAAGGTTCGTAAACTCAGGCACGGAGGCTGTGATGTCGGCGATAAGGCTGGCAAGGGGATATACGGGGCGCAACTACATACTGAAGTTCGAGGGTTGCTACCACGGTCATGCCGACCACCTGCTCGTAGCAGCAGGTTCGGGAGTGGCTACGGCAGGAAGGAGCAATTCGGCAGGAGTGCCCGACGACTTTGCGAAATACACCCTCGTGGCACCCTTCAACGACAAGGAGGCGGTGAAGCAGATATTCTCCCGATATGCCGACGACATTGCGGCAGTGATAGTGGAGCCCGTGCCAGCCAACATGGGAGTGGTGCCCGAACAAGAGGGCTTCCTCGCTTTCCTGCGCCATATAACCGCAGAGCATGACAGTCTGCTCCTCTTCGACGAGGTGATAACAGGCTTCCGTCTCACCCTCGGCGGTGCACAGCAATACTACGGCATCAAGCCAGACCTCACCACCGTAGGCAAGATAGTAGGTGGCGGATTTCCAGCCGCAGCGTTCGGTGGACGGAGGGAGATAATGCAGTTGCTCGCCCCTGACGGTCCAGTGTATCAGGCTGGCACCCTGTCGGGCAACCCAATAGCCATGACGGCAGGTCTGTCAACGCTGCAGATACTGAGCCGACCACATGTTTATGAGGACCTCAACGACAAGGCAACGCGCTTCATACTGAAGCTGAAGGATGCACTGGAACCGAAAGGCATATACATAAGCCACGTAGGGAGCATGTTCACGCCATACTTCACCCCCGAGGGCAAGGCACCGCGAAACTTCGGCGACGTACAGCAGAGCGACCTTGGGGAGTTTGCACGCTTCTGGCGCTATATGTACGCAAATGGCGTCTATCTCTCCCCCTCACAGTTCGAGACAAACTTCGTCTCCATACAGCATACGGACGAGCAACTCGACCACATCGTAGAATTAGCAAAAGATTACAAATAGACTATGGCAGAAATAAAGATAACAGACGACAACTATCAGGAGTTTTTCGCACAGGACAAACTCGTGGTCATCGACGTATGGGCTACATGGTGCGGACCATGCCAGCGGCTTGCCCCCATCATAGCACAGGTGGCAGAGGAATACGGCGACAAGGCTATCATAGGCAAGTACAACGCCGAGAACAACGAGGAACTGCTTGAGCGTTTCGGCGTGCGCAACATACCCACCATCCTGTTCATCAGAAATGGTGAGGTAGCCGACCGCCTCACTGGAGCAGTCAACGCAGCGAAGATAAAGGAATACATCGACAAACTATAAAATATATATAACATCATGGCAAAACTAATAGTAAACGGAGAAGAGCAGGAAGTGAAGCTCCCTGCAACAGTGAACGACATCATCAAGGCAAACAACGTATTGCAGCCTGAGATGGTCAGCGTACAGGTAAACGAAGAGTTCGTGGAGCGTGAGGAGTTCGACACCCTGCAGCTCAACGACGGTGATTCTATCGACTTCCTCTATTTCATGGGTGGGGGACAATAATTTGTTAATTCGTTAATTTGTAAATTTGTCAATTCGAAAAGATGTTTGATTTTACAGAAGAAGAACTCAACCGCTATTCGCGCCACATACTGCTGCAGGACGTAGGCGTGGAGGGACAGGAGAAGATACGCAACGCCAAGGTGCTCGTGGTGGGTGCAGGAGGCTTGGGAGCCCCCGTCTCACTCTACCTCGCAGCTGCCGGCGTAGGCGAGATAGGCATCATCGACGGCGACGTCGTTGACCTCAGCAACCTGCAGCGCCAGGTAATCCACTTCACCAAGGACGTGGGCATCGCCAAGGTGCTCTCGGCAAAGGAGAAGATGCTTGCCATCAACCCCAACGTGAAGGTCAACGCCATACAGGACCTCCTCATGGCAAACAATGCCCTCGACATCATCAAGGAATACGACTTCATCGTTGACGGCACGGATAACTTCCCCGTGAAGTTCCTCATCAACGATGCCTGTGTCATGGCAGGCAAGCCATTCAGTCACGGCGGTATCCTGCGCTTCGAGGGTCAGACCTTCACCCACGTGCCAGGCACGGCTTGTTACCGTTGTGTCTTCGGCGCACCGCCACCACCAAACCTTGTGCCTACCTGTTCACAGGCTGGCGTATTGGGTGCCATAGCTGGTATGCTCGGCACCATCCAGGCAGCAGAGACGTTGAAGTATATCACTGGTGTGGGCGAGCTGCTCACAAACCAGTTGCTCACCTTCAACGCCAAGACGATGGACTTCCGCAAGGTGAAGACACGTCACAACAGCCACTGCAAACTCTGTGGCGACAACCCGACCATCCATGAGCTTGTAGATTACGAACAGGCTGCATGTGACTTGAAAAATCATTAACTCCACAAAAACTACGAAATGACAAAAGGCGAAGAGAAATACGGCTGGATAGAAGGCACAGAGACAGTCCGCATCACAGAGGAGGCATACCGCTCCATACTGTCACAGGCTCAGCACGATGCCCCGATAGAGAGTTGCGGCTATGCCCTCGGCACCATCGACGGTGACGGCAACGTCCTCATAACAGAGAACCGCCCTCTCACCAACATCGACCACAGCGCCGAGCACTTCAGCTTCGACCCCAAGGAGCAGTTTGCTGCCGTCAAGTACGCACGCCAGAATGGGCTCCAGGTGATAGGCAACTGGCATAGCCATCCCGCCTCGCCCTCGCGGCCGTCGGAGGAAGACAAGCGCCTCGCCCTCGACCCTAACGCCCTCTATCTCATCCTCTCCCTCGCGCCTGACGTATCGGGACACCCCTACGTAGCCGAGGGACAGCCGGTGCTCAACGCCTTCAGGATAAAGGATGGCACGGTGACGCGCTATCCCGTATTAGTTTAATTCCTTTCGCCAGATGAAGTCACCCCCTTTTTGATTTCATCTGGCATTTTTCTTTTTGCAGAATAAAATACTATGGACGTTTGAAAAATAGAAATATTTTCCAAACACTACCCGCTTTCTTGGAATGTATGCGTTTCCGTAAGTAATTTTGCAAAACAAAAAAGGGATTAAACTATCATTATCACACCACGTATGACAACAACCACATTCAGACATACGGCTCACCCCGTAGAGTGCATCATCATAGCTGACCCGCAGCCTCTCACAGCTCTTGCCGTGGAGACGCTGGTTCACCAGCTTGTATCCTCCCCCGCTGGAGAGGAAGAAGCGGACTTGGTGGTGTCAGCCCGTGACCGCTACGAGCTCACTCAGTTGCTCAAGGACGGCAAGACGAGCGCCGTAGTGCTCGACTACACCCTCTTCGACTTCGCCGATCAGGAGTCGCTATGCCTCCTCGCCGAGACCTACAAGGACACCGCCAGCTGGATCCTGCTCTCCGACGAGCTCACGGCAGACTTCATACGCTACGTGCTCTACCAGACCACCACCATCGGTGTGGCATACAAGGACGCCTCGCTCGACATCCTGCGTGAGGCACTGCGCTACACCATTCGTGGCGAGCGTTACATATCGCAGCATGCTACCGACATACTGCTCCAGAACGCCGCCGAGCGCGACAACCCCAAGGACGACCTTACGCAAACCGAGCGCGAGGTTCTCAAATCCATCGCGCTCGGACGTACCACCAAGGAGATAGCCGCTGAGCGCTTCTCCAGCATCCATACTATTAACTCCCACCGCAAGAACATCTTCCGCAAGCTCGGCGTCAACTGCGCCCACGATGCCATGAAGTACGCCTTCCGTGCAGGCCTCGTCGATGAGTCGGAGTTCTATATTTAACTTTAAGACATCTCGTCGTGGGCACTCATGTTCTTGATAAACAGATTGACTAGACGCTTTGTGAAGAAGGTGTGCCTGACTGCATGGCGCACCTTTTCCGCAAATGAGCCCGTGTTGCCTGACGAGGCTGCCGTCTCCATTGCTGCAACCTGCTGTTCGCGCTGTTCTATCTTGGTGCGCAAGCTCGGCGAAGCGTGGTTGTAGAGAAACGTATAGCATGGCACGGCAGCTTTCATAATATAGGGTGTGAGGAAGGTCGTAACCACACTGGATGCCACAATGATGGGATAGATTACAGGATGGAGAACGCCCAGACTGGTGCCCAGTGAAGCTATGATGAACGAGAACTCACCTATCTGCACAAACGAGAAGCTGGTCAGCATGGAATCACGCATCGTCTGACCTCCCCACCAGCAGCCCAAGGTGCCGAAGAGAATCATTCCGATGATAATCACCAGGCATACCAAGAGGATGCTCTGCAAATATTCTACCAGTGACGAGGGGTTGATCAGTATGCCCACGGAGATGAAGAAGATGGCAGCAAAGACATTCTTTAGCGGTGTCATCAGCTTCTCTATGCGATGCGACTCCACCGTCTCGGCAAGGATGGAACCCATAACAAAAGCACCAAGCGCACTGCTGAATCCTGCCTCCTCTGCCGTCAGTACCATGCCAAGGCACAGACCGAGGGCGAGGATGATAAGCGTCTCGTCATTAAGGTGCTTTTTTACTTTGCGTATCAGCGTCGGTATAATCAGTATTCCACAGACGAACCATGCCGCGAGCGTGATAGCTAAGTCGATGACCTTGCTGACCAGTTAGGCACCTTCGAACTGATGACGGATGGCTATGCTGGAGAGCAATACCATCAGCACCTCTGCCACCACATCCTCCACGATGAGGATGCTGGTAGCCCCCTTGACGAAACGCTCCTTGCTCATGCCTGCCTCGTCGATAACCTTCATTACGATAGTGGTGCTCGACATACAAAGCATGCCAGCGAGGAAAAGGGAGTTGATCATGTCCAGTTCGGCAAACTTACCCACGCCGAAGCCAAAGAGCATCATACCCACGACGATAGTCATTGCACCTATTGCTGCTACCTTGCCGCTGCTGATGAGGTTCTTGAGGCGGAACTCCAGACCAATGCAGAACAATACAAACAGCACACCGATGTCGCCCCACGACTTGACGTTAGCCTCATTCACGAGTGTCTCACCAAACAGATGCGGACCAACCAACACTCCGGCAACGATATAACCCAGCACCACCGGCTGCTTCAGCAACTTAAACAGAATGCTGACAACAGCGGCGGTAATCATCAGGACATATAAATCTTGTACCATATGTCTTATTAGAGATTCACAAGGAAGGACAGTCCCAAGGTAACATAGTTCATGTGCTTGCGGGTCTTGTACTGTCTTGCCTCAAGTCCCAGACCGTCGGTATATTCGCCGTCGGCTGTCATGAGGGCAGAGTCTATCAGGTAGGCTGCACCGCTTGTCATGCCCTTATCCACGAAGTGGAAGGGGTTATAGGTAGCGGTGAAGTCCTTACGTGTATAGTCGTAGTCGCAGAAGACACGCCATGAGAAGTTGGACTTATATCGATAGGTGAGCGATATGCCTGTGCCGAACGATGTGGAAGATTTCGCACCGATGGTGAGGTACTCCCAGCTGTCAGTCCATTTCTCGCCTGTGTTGTTAGGATACTGCAGGTCGTTGAGCGATATTGTTGGGTCGCCGCTGGCATCCTTTTGTGTGTTGTCAAGTGTCATCTTGTAAAGGATGTCTTTCTTGTTACCCTCTGCATAACCGTCAATATCGAGCTCCTGTGTGATGGAACGACCTATGAGTGCCTTGGTGCCAAGTGAGAAGCGCTTGCTTAGCGGCAGGTTGAAATATACGCCTACGCTGCCCGTAAATTCGGTGATGTGGTCGCTTTTCACGATGCCGTAGCTGTTGGTAACAGGCGCATTGTCATTCCATGCGCTCTCGGAGTCAGTCTGATAGCCTACCTTGTTGAGGTAAACGAGTTCGTTGACGTCAGGCGTGCTTGTGTAGTCGCCAGGGAAGGCTGCCTCATAGTGGGGCTGCAGGCTCTGCCATGCGTAGTAATCCTCCACTGCCACGAAGTTGGCAAAATCGCCGAAGTTCTTTACTGACTGTGCTCTGACGCGGAGACGTCCTCCTACGCCCACGTACTTATTGAAGAAGTAGGCACCCTCGGCATCAACCACCGTAGCGGCACGGAACTTGAGTCCCACCTTTTCGCCATTGTCCTCAAACTCGAGGTCTTTGCCACCAAGACCAACGCCCATTGAGATGCTGAAGAATGTAGGCTTCTCGCTATGTATCTCAAGGTCGTTGCGCAGCAGTCCCTTCTGCTTGAACATCAGGTCGCAGAGGGCATAGCCCAGCTCTGTTGACATGATACCGATGCCTGCACCAGACATGACATCGCTTATCCAGTGGCGATTGTTGAGCACACGCATCACACCCGTTGCCGTTGCCACACCATAGCCTGCCACAGACCACCAAGGTGAGCGAGTCAGTCCATACTCCTTGTGGAGGAGCGTAGCACCCACGAAGGCAGTGGCGGTGTGACCTGAAGGCCATGAGTTGGCGGTGGAGACGTCAGGGCGCATCTCCTTGGCTGAGTACTTGATGCCATTGACCAGTGCAGCCATGATGGCGTACGACATTCCTGCACTGGCAAGCAGACGAGGCCAGTCACTGCGTCCCTCATAGCCGCCCAGCTTCAGTCCTACCACCAAGGCAGGTCCGAAGAACTGTGTGTAGTCGTCGATGCCGGTCTTGAAGTCCGTGAGGAGCTGCGTGTTCTTCTTGCCGCCGTCCTCTGCTTTTTGGTTGACACGGAACATCGCCTTGTCGCCCTTCAGTGCCCATCCTGCGGCAAACAGTGGTATGCCGACGAAGGTCAGGTCGTCCATGAACTTGTAGGGCTTCACGCCAGGGTTGGTCTTCTGCTTGAAGAAGTCAAAGTCAGGTTTCCACTTGTTGGTGTTTGCCATAGCATTCATATTCATATTGAGACTGGCAGAAGCGTTTCTCATTCCGAAGAGGATGGAACTCTTCTGGGAAAAGTCAACCTGCTCAGTTGCTGCCTCTGGAGCCTCCTCCACTGGAGGTGCAATGTCGAAGTCGTCCGCTGCGTTGGCATTTAGCGTCAAGCAGGCGGCGAGGATTGTGATGTAATGTCTGATTTTCATTGTGTTATATTTTTTGTTGGTTAAGTATAATATTTACTTAGTTCCGCCGCCGAGGGCTATGTAGAGAGCAATGACAGCCTCTGCCGCGTCATACATATTCATAGCCTCGCTGAGCTGTGCGTTGAGCAACGACTCCTGTGCGGTGAGCACCTCAAGGTAGCTTGCCTTTCCGTTGTCCATCAGTTCGTGTGTGCCTGAGTATGCCTCGCGGAGCACCTGAACCTGTCGCTGATAGTAGCCGTTTTTCTCACGTGCCGTCATGCAGTCGGCTATTGCCTCGTTCACCTCGTTGCCTGCATTGATGACTGTCTGGACATATTTTTTCTGCAAGTCCTCCTCTGTGAGTTGTGCTATCTTCTTGTTGGCTATGAGTTTGCCGCGTGCGAAGATAGGCTGTGTTAGCTGTGCTACGGCATTAAACAGCATCTTGCCCGGGTTGACTACGATGCCGCCAGCATCATTTGTCCAGCCTAACAGTCCGCTGAGTGTGATGTTGGGATAGAACGCAGAGCGTGCTGCCTGGGTATTATAGAAAGCCTCCTCCATAGCGTGGTTTGCCATGCGTATGTCAGGACGGTTTTCCAACATCTGGGCTGGAATGCCAGTTTGAATAATAGCCTCTGCATGGTGCAGTGTTGAGGTGCCCCACTTCTGGCGGTTGATGTGTTGCGGACTTACTGCCAACAGCTTGCAGATGGCATTCTCGACAGCAATGATGTTGCGGCGTGTGTCGGCTATCTGCGTCTTCACGTTGAGGTATGAAGCCTCCATCTGGTTGACAGCGGTGCTATATGCCTTGCCGTTCTCCCATAGCGCCTGTTCGGTTTCGAGTGACTTGTTCCACAGGCTGTCCGTCTGGGTGAGTATTTCCAGTTGCAGGTCGAGCACCTGTAGCATCAGATACTGCTGTGCCGTGATTGATATGAGGTTGGTGCGTACAGCCTCCTCTTGCATCTGCGCCTGCATGACTACAGCCTTTGCCGCACGTTTCTGGTTGGTGATAGAGCCGAACACGTCGATGTCCATCGACAGTTGCAGCGGCAGGGTGTAGGTCTTCGATACAGGGCTCTTGTCGAAACTGGACAGCGTGCCTTGCGGAGCAAAGTAGAGAGACGGCAGATACGCCATCTTGGCGGCAGTCAGTGAAGCCAGGCTCTTCTCCACGGCGATGCGTGCAGAGTTGAGGTCGGTATTGCTGGCAAGCACCTGCTCTATGAGTTGCTGTAGCAACGGGTCGGTGAAAAACTCGCGCCACGAAACCTGTGCTATTGATGCGCCGTCAGAAGCCGTCTTGATGTTGTTGCTCGTACCAAAGACATCGGCAGGCGTCTCGGTCTTCTGCTCATATTTGTTATATATGCCGCAGCCTGTGAGCATGAGGCTCACCAGTGCAACAAGTAATATATTCTTTAGAATTTTCATATTTTGATATTTCGTCATAACGACATTTCGATATTTCGTTATCATTCTTAACTCTTAACTTCAGGCGAAGCTCCTTGGAACCGCTCGTGCAGATTCTGGAACACTATGAAGAAGGCTGGCACCACGAATAGCAGCGCAACGGTGCCTATGCTCATACCGCCGATGACGCCAAGGGCGAGGGCACGGTTACCGTTGGCACCGGCACCACCTTCGATGACGAGCGGTATCATACCGATAATCATCGTTGCCACCGTCATAAGGATAGGACGCAGACGCTCCTTACAAGCTTCGAAGGCGGCATCGCGTATGCTCATGCCCTGTGCACGGCGCTCTGAGGCGAACTCTGTAATCAGGATGGCGGTCTTCGCCAACAAACCTATCAGCATGATGACACCCGTCT
The DNA here is from genome assembly GCA_017479675.1 of Prevotella sp. GTDB lineage: Bacteria > Bacteroidota > Bacteroidia > Bacteroidales > Bacteroidaceae > Prevotella. The sequence goes on along the minus strand of JAFVBX010000049.1, from coordinate 1,655 downwards.
GCAAGTAGATGTTGTTGTCCATGCCTGGCAGGCTCAGCAGATTGCCGAAGTAAGCAAACACGAAGGCGCCCATCAGTCCGAACGGCACGCTGAAGAGGACAGCCCACGGTGTAAACCACGAGTTGTAGAGCGAAGCCAGGATGAGGTAGATAAGGATGGCGCAGATGAGATAGATGAGCGATGTGGCGTTAGAGCCCGCAGCCTCTTCCAACTCGAGTGACATGCCGCTATACTCGTAGCTGGCAGTGGCAGGCATCTCCTCCTTGAACACTTCGGCGATAGCCTTGTGGGCATCGCCCTCGGTATAGCCGCTACCCGTCTGTATGTAGCAGGTGATGCTCTGGAACAGGTTGAAGTGCTCTATGTTGGCAGGACCTACTATCTCCTTCAGCGATACGAACTCTGCTATAGGCGCCATCTTGCCGTCGCGAACCTGCACGAAGATGTTCTGCAGTGACGATGGGTCGAGGCGATATTCTGGTGAGGCAGCTGCCATGATGCGATATACCATACCAAACTGGTTGAAGTTGCCGATGTATGCTCCGCCGCAGAAGGTGCCGAGCGTGTTGAGCACGTCAGCAGGCGACACTCCTGCACGCTCGCACTGGCTTGCATCCACCTCTACCTGATACTTAGGGAAGCGCTCAGAGTATGTTGACATGGCTGATGCCACCTCCGGGCGTTCTGACAGCTTGGTCAGGAAATGCTCGGTATGCTTGGCAAACTAAGACAGGTTGCCGTCCGTCGGGTCTTCCACCACCAGCGTGACGCTGTTACTGTTACCATAGCCAGGTATCTGAGGCATCTCAAACGGAGTCACCTGCACGTTCTTGATGTCCTGACAGTCGAAGTAGAAGCGGTACATGACGAGTGTCAGCAGATGGTTCATGCCCGGATGCTCCTCCCAGTTCTTCAGACGTACAACCAGCGTGGCGAAGTTGGAGCCGGCACCTGAAAGCATACCGTAGCCGCAGCAGATGGCAAAGCTCTCCATCTCTGGAATCTTCTTCACCTTCTCCTCCACCTGCTTCATTATCTCTCTGGTCTGTTGCAGCGTGGTTCCCTCTGGTGCACTTAGGTCAACGAGGAACACGCCCTGATCCTCCTGTGGCACAAGTCCTGACGGCAGGTTCTTCATAAAGAATACCATCAACACTATTGATATTGCCAGTAATCCCCATGCCAGCACGGGGCGCTTGATAAACTTCTGCACGCTTGTGCTATACTTATCATATATGGCGTTGTAGCTTACGGCATAGGCTTTCTTCGTGTAATAGGTTATGCCCTTGCCTTCCTTGCCGCCTTCCGTCACACGCATCATGATGGCGCAGAGCGCAGGGCAGAGCGTCAGTGCTGATACGCACGACAGACCTACGGAAGAGGCTATCGTCACACCAAACTGAGTGAAGAACGTGCCTGACGTGCCTGGCATGAACGTCACGGGGATAAACACTGCCATGAATACCAAGGTACATGACACGACTGCTACAGAAACTTCGTTCATAGCCTGACGTGTTGCCTCGCGGGCATCGCTGATGCCGCCCTCCATCTTAGCCATTACAGCCTCTACCACCACGATGGCGTCATCCACCACCGTACCGATGGCGAGCACCAGTGCGAAGAGTGTCAGGATGTTGAGTGAGAAGCCTGCCATT
>JAFVBX010000048.1 GCA_017479675.1 Prevotella sp. | reverse complement strand
GCCTCTGCCTGCAAGAGGAGCATTTCGAGACCGTTCTTGGTGATGGCACCCTGCTCCTTGCCTTTCTTGAGGAAAAGCGTCTCATCGGGGTTGTAGATGAGGTCGAAGAGCAGATGGTGTATGGTGAGCGCCTCGTAAGGTATGTCGGGACACTCGTCGAAGTGGGGTGCCATACCCTTTGGGGTGCAGTTGACTATTACGGTATATTCCTCGAGGAGTTCGGGGGTTATCTGTTCGTAGGTGATGGTGTCGTTCTTGTGGAAACGGCTGACGAGCAATGTGTCGAGTCCTAACTGGCGCAGTCCGTAGTTGACAGCCTTGCTGGCTCCGCCCGTGCCGAGAATGAGCGCCTTCTTGTGGAAGAGGGGTTCGAGGAGCGGTTGTATGCTGCGTGTGAAACCTATGATGTCGCTGTTGTAGCCTTCAAGGTACGGGGTGCCGTTCTCTTTGTGGGTAACCTTGACAACGTTGACGGCACCGATGGCACGTGCCTCGGGCGATACGAAGTCGAGGTATGACATCACCTTCTCCTTGTATGGTATGGTGACGTTGAAGCCGCACAGCTCGGGGGTGTAGTCGAGCATGCCCTGAATGTCGGTGATGACAGGGAGTTCGTACTTCTCATACACGGCGTCAATATTCTCATTGTGGAACTTCTCGTTGAAGTAGCCGGGAGAGAAAGAGTGGCCGAGGGGATAACCTATGATACCGAATTTCTTCATATACTTTTGAACCTTTTACTTATAAGCGATATAGAGTGTGCAGACACCGAAGGTGAGCCTATGGAACGATGCCTTGCGGAAGCCTACGCCACGTAGTATCTCCATCATGGTCTCGCCTTGGGGAAAGGCGGCGATGGACTTGTTGAGGTAGGAGTAAGCCTGTGCATCCTTGCTGATGAGCCTGCCGTAGAGTGGCAGCACGGTGTGGCTGTAGATGCCGAACAGCTGCTTCATGGGGAAGTTGACAGGAGTGGTGAGTTCGAGGATGCAGAGCATGCCGCCAGGTTTCAATACGCGACACATCTCGGCGAGCCCCTGCTTCAAGTCTTGGAAGTTGCGTATGCCGAAGGCAGAGGTGACGGTATCGAAGGTGTCAGAGGGGTAGGAGAGGGCTGTGCAGTCTTCCTTGGCAAAGGTGATGACACCTTGCAGTCCCTGTCGCTCTACCTTTTCCCTGCCAATAGCCATCATGCCCTCAGATATGTCAACAGCGGTGATGCGCTCAGGACGGAGTTTCTCGGCTTGCAGTATGGCAAAGTCGCCTGTGCCTGTTGCTACGTCGAGTATCTGCTGTGGCTTGGCATTAGCAAGTTCCTTGATGGCGCGGTTGCGCCAGTAGCGGTCGATGTTCCACGATAGGCGGTGGTTGAGGGTGTCGTAGGTAGGAGCGATGTTGTCGAACATCGCCTCTACCTGCTCACGCTTGTCGCCTCCTGCGCCGTATGGCTTTACGCTTTCGACTTCAACCATTCAGATACATTCTTCTCGATGCGTGCGGCGATGTTGCTCTGGTCTGTGGTGCGGTCGAACTTCTCGCCCACGATGTGCTCGTAGAGCTCGATGTAGCGCTCAGATACAGACTCGGCGTATTCGTCGGTAATCTCTGGCATCTGCTGTCCAGGCTCGTTCATGAAGTTGTGCTCTATGAGCCACTGGCGCACGAACTCCTTAGAGAGCTGCTTCTGTGGCTCGCCCTTGGCAAACTTCTCTTCGTAGCCGTCGGCATAGAAATAGCGTGAAGAGTCGGGGGTGTGGATTTCGTCATTGAGATATACCTTGCCGTCACGCTTGCCGAACTCGTACTTGGTGTCAACGAGTATGAGCCCGTGCTTGGCAGCTATCTCCTGACCACGTGCGAAGAGCTTGCGTGTGTAGTCCTCCATCACTTCGTAGTCCTCCTTAGATACTATGCCCTGTGCGATGATTTCTTCCTTGGAGATGTTGAGATCGTGACCCTCGTCAGCCTTGGTGGTAGGAGTGATGATAGGCTCTGGGAAGCGCTCGTTCTCACGCATGCCCTCTGGGAGCTTGACACCGCATATCTCACGCACACCCTTCTGGTAGTCGCGCCATGCTGAGCCAGTGAGTATGCCACGGATAATCATCTCCACGCGGAAACCCTCGCACTTCAGTCCGACAGTAACCTGTGGGTCGGGGGTAGCGAGTTTCCAGTTAGGACAGATGTCCTTGGTAGCATCGAGGAACTTTGCCGCAATCTGGTTGAGCACCTGTCCCTTGAATGGTATTCCCTTGGGAAGGATGACGTCGAAGGCACTGATGCGGTCTGTTGCCACCATCACCATGATGTCGTCATTGATGGTGTAAACGTCGCGTACTTTACCGTGATACACTGCTGTCTGTCCAGCAAACTTGAACTCTGTAGATGTTAAAGCGTTGTTCATTGTTGTATGTTGTTTTTGAAAGCATTGACAATCTTGGTGACGAGCTTGTGGCGCACTATGTCCTTGTCGGTGAGACGGACAATGGCGATGTCGTCAATATCCTTGAGGGTGTCGATGGCATCTTGCAGTCCCGACTTAGCCCCTCGCGGCAGGTCAACCTGAGTGAGGTCGCCAGTGATAATCATCTTGGTGTTCCATCCCATACGGGTGAGGAACATACGCATCTGGGCAGGAGAGGTGTTCTGTGCCTCGTCGAGTATCACCACGGCATCGCTGAGCGTCCTGCCTCGCATGAAGGCGAGGGGTGCTATCTGTATGACGTGTTTGTCCATCATGTCTTGCAGCTTTACCTGCGGAATCATGTCCTCAAGGGCATCGTAGAGAGGTTGCAGATAGGGGTCTATCTTCTCCCTCATGTCGCCAGGCAGGAAACCGAGTTTCTCGCCTGCCTCGACAGCAGGGCGCGAGAGTATGATTTTCTTTGCCGTCTTCTCCTTGAGAGCCTTCACTGCGAGGGCTATGGAGAGGTAGGTCTTGCCTGTGCCTGCCGGTCCTACGGCAAACACCATGTCCTTCTGCATATAGGCATCGATGAGAGCCTGCTGATTCTCGGAACGTCCCTTGATGGGACGGCCAGAGAGGGAATATACCACTACACCCTTGGCAGCGTCCGACTTGGTTATCTCGCCCTTGACGATGCTGAGGATGTCCTCATCGGTGATGACGTTGTACTTCACTATGTGGCGGCGCATCTTTTCGATGCTCTCCTCGAAGTGGCACATCACCTCCTCATCGCCCAAGACACGAATGACGTTGTCGCGAGCCATTATGCGCAGCTTGGGGTATAGGGAACGTACCATCTGCAGGTGGGAGTTGTTCACACCATAGAAGGTTACTGGATCTATGTCTTCAAGGATGATATGCTTCTCTGTCACTTATTTTTGACGCATTTCAATATTTTGTGCAAAAGTACAAAATAATTGTGAATTATGAATTATGAATTATGATTTTTTTTGTACTTTTGCGTGATGAAAATTAGCAAAACACTATATTTGCACATTTTTACGGCTATCGTCATGGTGCTTGCCCTATATCGCTGTGCACACGATATGCACACGACTGGCAGTCCTTTTGCTGCAGGCGGTGAGGCAGATACGGTAGCTGTGGATACTGACGTGGTAATAGAACCGCCTGTTGCTGAAACTAAGCCAGAGGAGAAGCCGAGTGTCGTGACATTGCAGAGCGTGGAGAAACCGCGCAACTGGCATAGGATAAACTCGGTGCCGAGCTATAAGGATGCTTTTCCCGACAGCAACGAGGTGCAACTCGTGTCAGCACGTAAATACGGCGTGAAGCCAGTGAGAAACCGTGCTGATGCCGAGAAACGCAAGACGGAACTGGTCTATGCCGGTGCCAACCCTTATTTCCATGTTGACCGTCTGCGTGAGAGCATCCCCTACATGGTGCCTCGTGCCAGCATTTTGTTGCAAGACATAGGCAGAGCCTTCTATGACTCTCTATATGTAAAAGGTGTGCCTCTGCACAAGATTATCGTCACCAGCATACTGCGAAGCGAGGAGGATGTGGAGCGACTGCGCCGTCACAACCTCAATGCGAGTGACAATTCATGCCATCGCTTCGGCACTACGTTCGACATCTGCTATAACCGTTACATGACGGTGCAGACAGCAGACCAGCCTCGTCGTCAGGTGCAGAACGACACTCTGAAATGGGTTCTGTCAGAAGTTCTCAGAGATATGCGTGAGGCTGGACGTTGCTACATAAAGTATGAGGTGAAGCAAGGGTGCTTTCATATAACGACAAGATAAAAAAAGTGGAGCTCAGCAAAGCTCCACTTTTTTGATGTTCTTTTCCTTGTCGCAGTAGTGGCATCGCACCGTGCCCGCCACTTTGTCAACGCTGAAATATGTCAGCATCGGCTCGTTGTTGGTGATGCACTTAGGATTGTTGCAACGTATGATGCCGCGCAGGGTGTCAGGTGTTTCCACCGTTTTCTTCTCCACTACCTCATAGTCTTTTATGATGCTAAGCACCACCTTTGGCGCTACTACCGAGAGGCGTGAGATTTCTTCGTCGGTGAAGAATTTGTCTGTTGCCTTTATGATGCCCTTCTTGCCCACCTTTGATGAGGCGTAGTTCATGCCGATGGTGATGGGTTCGGAGAGTTCGTTGAGTTTCAGCAGCGATGCCACCTGATAGGTTTTCTCTGCCGGTATGTGGTCTATTACGGTGCCATTCTCAATGGCAGCAACGAGGCGTTCTTTCTTGTTCATGAGATTATGGTTTTATCATTCTTAATATCCTCCAGTGTGATGCCGAGGCACTTGCAGAAGATGGCTTCACGTGCGTAGAGTCCGTTTTGTGCCTGCTGAATGTAGTATGCGTGTGGGTCGTCGTCCACGTCGTATGCTATCTCATTGACGCGAGGCAGCGGATGGAGTATCTTCATGTTGTCCTTTGTCTTGCCCAGCATTGCACGGTTGAGGATATATACGTTCTTGACGCGCTCATACTCCATAAGGTCGGAGAAACGCTCCTTCTGTACGCGTGTCATATAAATAATGTCGGCATCGGATATTACGTCTTCGTTGAACGCTGTATGCTCAGAGTATCTCACGTTGTGCTCCTTGCAGTAGAGCTTATATTCCTGTGGCATAGCCAGTTCCTTAGGAGCAACGAAGTGGAATGTGGGGTTGAAGTGGCGCATCGCCATGATGAGCGAGTGTACCGTGCGTCCATACTTCAGGTCGCCCACGAGGTATATATTGAGGTTTTCGAGCGTGCCCTGTGTCTTGTATATGGAATAGAGGTCGAGCAGGCACTGTGAGGGGTGCATGTGGGCACCGTCGCCGGCATTGACTATTGGCACTGGGGCTACCTCGGAGGCATACTGCGCCGCACCCTCTATGTAGTGGCGCATGGCTATGATGTCGGCATAGTTGGAAACCATGAGTATGGTGTCCTTCAGCGTCTCGCCCTTCGTGGTGCTTGTCACCTTGGCATCGCTGAAACCTATGACACGTGCGCCGAGACGGTTGGCAGCAGTTTCAAAAGAGAGACGTGTACGGGTACTGGGTTCAAAGAATAGCGTAGCGACTACCTTACCCTTGAGTAGTTCGCGGTTAGGATGCTTTTCGAATTCTTCTGCCATCGCGATGAGGTACATGATTTCGTCCTTCGATAAATCGGCGATGGTTACAAAATTTTGCTTTCCCATTTGTGGTTGCGTAGATAAAGATTACAGTATTTGAGTGCGAAGTTAAGATTTTTTTTTCTAAAAACTGCATTTTTCTCAAAGTTTTATTGTATTTTTGCATTCAAGAAGTGTTTTTTAGTGTAAAATGAGAAAGAAATTCGTACATTTTCTTTGGAAAAGCATTGCGGTGGGCATAGTATTAGTGCTTGCTGTCTTTACCCTTATTTGGAACGGCTGGATAGGTTACATGCCTGACATGGAGGAGTTGCAAAACCCGATAGACAGGTATGCCACACAGATATACAGTGCCGACGGTAAGGTGATAGGTACATGGAACCAGGATATGGGCAACCGTGTGCACGTTAATTTCGACAAGATTTCGCCATACGTGGTGCAGGCGCTGGTGGCTACCGAGGATGTGCGTTACTACGAACATTCGGGTGTTGACTTCATAGCCCTCAGCCGTGCCATAGTGAAGCGCGGACTGTTGGGGCAGACGAGTGCCGGCGGTGGTTCAACCATCACTCAGCAGCTTGCCAAGCAGCTCTATTCGGCAAAGGCACACAGCACCTTTGAACGACTGCTGCAAAAGCCGATAGAGTGGGTGATAGCCGTCAAGCTGGAGCGTAACTTCACCAAGGAGGAGATAGTGATGATGTATCTCAACCAGTTTGATTTCCTCCACAATGCAGTGGGTATCAAGACGGCTTCAAACACCTATTTCAACAAGGAGCCGCAAGACCTGAAACTTGAAGAGGCGGCACTGCTCATCGGACTATGCAAAAACCCTTCTTACTTCAACCCCGTGAGACACGAACAGCGTTGTCTGGAGCGCCGCAACGTGGTGCTTCAGCAGATGGAAAAGGCAGGCTACATTTCAGAAGAGGAATATGCTGCAACGGCGGCAAAGCCCATAGAACTGAATTTCCACCGTACAGACCATAAGGACGGCACGGCAACGTATTTCCGCGAGTTCCTGCGCAGATACCTCATGGCAAACAAACCTGAGCGCGACAGGTATCCGTCATGGCAACAGGTACAATATACTATCGACTCCATAGCGTGGGAGCAAGACCCCCTCTATGGATGGTGCAACAAGAACACGAAGAAGGACGGTACACCTTATAATATATATAAGGACGGACTGAAGGTGTTTACGACAATAGATTCACGCATGCAGCAGTATGCTGAGGATGCAGTGTATAACCACGTGGCGAAGTATCTGCAGCCAGCCTTCAACCGTGAGAACCGCCATAAGCCCAATGCTCCCTTTACCGACCAGCTGACACCTAAGGAGGTGAACCAGATACTCAACCGCTCCATAGTGCAGAGCGAACGTTGGCGCACCATGAAGGAGGCAGGATATTCTGAGGAGGAGATACGTGCATCATTCAAGGAAAAGACGGAGATGACGGTGTTCTCGTATAATGGTGAGATTGACACCGTTATGACACCTCTCGACTCTATCCGCTATTACAAGTCCTTCTTGCGTTCGGGCTTCTGTAGCATGGATGCCAAGACGGGAGCCGTGAAGGCTTACGTAGGCGGACTGGACTTCACCCATTTCCAGTATGACATGGTGATGGAAGGTCGCCGACAGGTGGGCTCTACCATCAAGCCTTTCCTCTACTCGCTGGCTATGGAGAATGGTTTTACCCCTTGTGACTATGCCCCCAACGTGCAGCAGACATACATCGTGGCAGGCAAGCCTTGGACACCTCGCAATGCCTCACGCTCACGCTATGGAGAGAGTGTTACGCTGAAGTGGGGCTTGGCACAGTCAAACAACTGGATTTCTGCCTACCTCATGTCACGCCTCGACCCTCAGCAGTTCGTTCAGTTGTTGCATGAATACGGCATAAACAACCCGGACATCCACCCGTCAATGTCGCTTTGTCTCGGACCGTGTGACATCACCGTCGGTGAGATGGTTAGCGCCTACACTGCCTTTGCCAATCACGGCATCAGGTGTGCTCCGCTCTTCGTCACCCGCATCGAGGACGGCAACGGACAGGTGTTGGCACACTTCGAGCCACGTGTCAACGAGGTCATATCCGAGGAGTCGTCGTTTAAGATGCTGACGTTGCTGCAAGGCGTAGTCGATGGAGGTACGGGTAGCCGTCTGCGCTTCAAGTACAATGTCAATGCCCAGATGGGCGGCAAGACTGGTACCACGAACCGCAACTCCGACGCATGGTTTATGGCTGTCACGCCTGACCTCGTAAGCGGCATGTGGGTAGGAGGCGAGGACCGCGACATACACTTTGACTCGATGGCTATGGGACAGGGTGCCACTATGGCGTTGCCTATCTACGCTTACTTTATAAAGAAGGTGTATGGCAACGAGGCTCTGCCCTATAAGGCCAATGCCATATTCGACATACCGGAAGATTTTGACGGTTGCGGCAGAGCTTCAGAGAGTGACGATTTTATGGACATAGAAGACGTGTTTGAGTAGTTAAAATATATTAAAGAGAATATAACTTTAAACTTTAAACTTTAAACTTTAAACTTTTCTTTGTACTTTTGCAGGACAGACACTTTTATCAAGCAATAAACACTACAAAACTTAATAACAAGAAAATGAAAAAATTTAACGACAAGGATTTCCTTCTGGAAACCGAAACCGCGAAGGATCTTTACCACAACCATGCGGCTAAGATGCCTATTATCGACTATCACTGTCACCTCATCCCTCAGATGGTAGCAGAGAACAAGAAGTTTGACTCTATTGCGCAGATATGGCTCATGGGTGACCACTACAAGTGGCGTGCTATGCGTTCCAACGGTATCGATGAGAAATACTGCACAGGTAAGGATACTACCGACTGGGAGAAGTTCGAGAAGTGGGCTGAGAAAGTGCCTTACACCTTCCGTAACCCTCTCTATCACTGGACCCACCTTGAGCTCAAGACGGCTTTCGGTATCGATAAGCTCCTCAATCCTGAGACAGCTAAGGAAATCTACGACCAGTGTAATGATATGATAAAGAACGAGGATCGTTTCTGTCCTCGCGGCATGATGGAGCACTACAACGTAGAGGTAGTGTGCACCACCGACGACCCTGCAGACTCACTGGAGTGGCATAAGGTCGTTAAGGAAGATCCTACGGCAAAGACACGTATGCTTCCTACATGGCGTCCTGACGCTGGTATGAACATCGAGGCTGCTACATGGTGTGACTACATCAAGAAGCTCTCTGACGTGTCAGGCGTTCAGATTACTGGTTTCGCTCAGCTCACCGAGGCTCTGCAGAAGCGTCACGACTTCTTCGAGTCAATGGGCTGTAAACTCTCTGATCACGGCATCGAGGAGTTCTATGATGAGCCTTACACAGACGCAGAGGTAGATGCCATCATGAAGAAGGCACTCGCCGGCGAGGCTATCACCGTAGAGGAGCAGCGCAAGTATAAGCACGCTTACATGAAGGAGCAGGGTAGGATGGACTACGCTTCTGGCTGGACACAGCAGTATCACTACGGTGCTATCCGTAACAACAACTCCAAGATGTTTGCAAAGCTCGGTGCAGACACTGGTTTCGACTCTATCGGTGAGTTCACCACAGCCAAGGCTATGAGCCACTTCCTCGACGAGCTCAACTCTGAGGGCAAGCTTGCCAAGACTATCCTCTACTGCCTCAACCCGTCAGCCAACGAGGTTATCGCTACCATGCTCGGTAACTTCCAGGACGGCTCCGTTGCAGGTAAGATACAGTTTGGCTCTGGCTGGTGGTTCCTCGACCAGAAGGACGGCATGGAGAAGCAGATGAACGCACTCTCAGTACTCGGTCTCCTCTCTCGTTTCGTAGGTATGCTGACCGACTCACGCTCATTCCTCTCTTACCCACGCCATGAGTACTTCCGTCGTACACTCTGTAACCTCGTCGGCAACGACATCGAGGCAGGTCTCATCCCATTCGAGGGCTACGAGAAGCAGCGCGTATATCAGATGATTGAAGACATCTGCTACAACAACGCCAAGAACTTCTTCCAGTTCTAATCTGTAGATTTAGCAGATAGACATAAGCTAACACGACATATCCCCTTGTACACCCTACGTGCAAGGGGATATTCCTTTTAAATCATATCTCAAACCTCAATCCCCCCTATGCGTTACTCTTTTATTGTAACTATCCTCCTCTTTGCAGTCATGAGCGGCGAGGCATGCACCAACTTCATCGTGGGTAAGAAGGCATCTGCCGACGGCTCCGTCATCTGTTCTTATTCTGCTGACAGCTACGGCATGTTTCAAGGTCTGACACATTACCCTGCCGCCCACTACGCCAAGGGCACGAAACTCCCTATCTACGATTGGGACACCCACCGCTACTACGGCGAGATAGAGCAGGCGGAGGAGACATATAACGTCATCGGCAACATCAACGAGTGGCAGCTCACCATCGGTGAGACCACCTTTGGCGGACGTGAAGAGATGGTCGATACTACCGGTATCCTCGACTATGGCTCGCTGATATATATCACTTTGCAACGTGCCAAGACGGCACGTGAGGCAATCTCGGTAATGACCTCGTTGGTTGAGCGTTACGGATACAACTCTGAGGGCGAGACGTTCACCATCTGCGACCCTGATGAGGCATGGATAATGGAGATGATGGGCACGGGTAGCGACCGTCACATAGAGCCTCGCCGCACCGTGTGGGTGGCATTGCGCATACCCGACGACATGATATGCGGCCATGCAAACCAGAGCCGCATCGCGCATTTCGATATGAAGGATAAGACTGGCAGCGTGCTCTACTCCAAGAATGTCGTCAGCTATGCCCGCAAGCGAGGATGGTATGAGGGCAAGGATGCCGACTTCTCGTTTAATGCCGCCTATGCAGCCCCCAACTTCGAAGGCCGTCGCATCTGCGATGCTCGTGTGTGGAGTTTCTTCAATCGCTACGCAGAAGGCATGAGTCGCTATCTGCCGTGGGCTGAAGGTCATGCTGCCGATGCCGAGCCCCTTCCGCTGTGGGTGAAGCCAAAACAGAAGGTCAGCGTGGCAGATGTTGAAGCCGCCATGCGTGACCATTTCGAGGGCACGCCCTTCAGCCTCGACTCCGACATCGGCGGCGGCGTGTGGGATATGCCTTACCGCCCCACGCCCTTGTATTTCGAGGTTGACAGTGTGGAATATTTCAATGAGCGCCCCGTCTCTACGCAGCAGGCAGGCTTCGTCTTTGTCTCGCAGATGCGCTCGTGGCTGCCCCGCGCGGTCGGCGGCTGCTTCTGGTTTGCCAATGACGACGGCAACATGGCACCCTTCACCCCCGTTTACTGTTGCGCCACCGCGTCACCGCGCCCTTACAATACGCCAGGTGCCGACGGTCTCACTTTCTCGATGGACAACGCTTTCTGGGTGCAAAACTGGGTGTCGAACATGGTCTATCCTCGCTATTCGCTGATGTTCCCCACACTGCGCGAGGTGCGCGACTCGCTTGAGCAGGCATACTTCGCCAAGCAGCCAGCAGTAGAGGCTCACGCCCTTACCCTCAGTGGTGCCGAGCGTACGGCATACCTCACTGCCTACACCGCTGAGCAGGCAGACCGTATGCTCTCGCGCTGGCGCCAGCTTGCCTTCCACCTTATTGTGAAGTATAATGACATGGCATCGAAACCTGACTCCTGCGGACAGTTCCTGCGTTCACCATACGGACTGGGACAAACCGTCATCCGTCCAGGCTTTGCACCCCGTTTCGCCAAAGAACTCGTCCGCCAGACAGGCGACCGATACAGGTTGCCTCGAAAAGATGACAAGTAGGAAATAGTCCTTGCCTTCACGCTTCAGCACGCCAATTTTTTGTAATGCAGAAATGTCGCGTTCGATGGTGTGTTGTTAATGGTGCGGACGTTTTCATATTTGTTTAGAAGCAAGGTAACGTCAAAGTCTATGGGCTTCGGCTACAAGGCGACCGTCATCGACCCTAAGGTGATAAAGAAGGCAGCAGCCGAGGAGGGTGAGTAATGAGTGAACAAGCCAAGAAGAACTGGAGCGTTATCATCAACGCCATCCTCACCGCCATCTGCACCATCTTGACAACGTCAAGTTGCGTCAGTCACCTGTAAACGCAATCTATACATTTCGCTTCTGTACCAGTCGCCCGTGTAGGATAACCAAGCCTGCATGGGCGATTTGTAAGTCAACAAAGTCAACTCACTTACTATTTTTTTTGATTTATTTGTGCAATTCACGGAAAAGTTGTAACTTTGCACTTTAATAGAGTATTAGGTATCAGAGAATATAGTATAAAGTATAAGGTATAAAGAAAAAAGTATGGCAGACAGATTATTCATCTTCGACACCACTCTGAGAGATGGTGAGCAGGTTCCGGGATGTCAGCTGAATACGGTTGAAAAGATTCAGGTGGCAAAGCAACTGGAGCAGTTGGGAGTTGACGTCATAGAGGCTGGTTTTCCTATCAGTTCGCCTGGTGACTTCAATTCAGTGATTGAAATATCAAAGGCCGTGACATGGCCTACTATCTGTGCCCTTACACGTGCTGTGGAGAAGGACATAGACTGTGCTGCCGAAGCCCTACGATATGCCAAGCACAAGCGCATACACACTGGTATAGGCACAAGCCCGTCACACATCAAGTACAAGTTTAACAGCACGCCGGAGGAAATCATCTAGCGTGCAGTGGCTGCCGTGAAGTATGCCAAGAAGTACGTTGAGGACGTGGAGTTCTACGCTGAGGATGCCGGCAGGACGGACAATGAGTATTTGGCTCGCGTCATCGAGGCTGTGACAAAGGCAGGTGCTACGGTTTGTAACATTCCCGACACTACGGGCTTCCGCACCCCATACGAATATGGCGAGAAGATAAAATACCTCTGCGAGCACGTCGATGCCTTCGCTGCAGGCAAGTCAATCCTCTCCACCCACTGCCATAACGACCTCGGCATGGCTACGGCAAACACATGTGCCGGAGTGCTGAACGGTGCGCGACAGGTGGAGGTGACCATCAACGGTATCGGTGAGCGTGCTGGCAACACCTCGCTTGAGGAGATTGCCATGATATTCAAGACTCACCCCGACCTTGGCATCGAGACCAATATCAACACGCAGAAGATATGGCCAACATCACGCATGGTGAGCACTTTGATGAATATGCCTGTGCAGCCTAACAAGGCTATCGTGGGCAAGAACGCCTTCGCCCATTCATCGGGCATACATCAGGACGGTGTGCTCAAGAACACTTCCACATACGAGATTATGGACCCGAAGGAAGTGGGTATTGACGAGAACTCTATCGTATTGACGGCACGCTCAGGCAGGGCTGCGTTGAAGCACCGCCTCCATATCCTCGGCATCGAGATGGAGAACCAGGAGCAGCTTGACAAACTCTATCAGAAGTTCCTTGAGATGGCTGACAAGAAGAAGCAGTTAGGCGATGAAGACCTCCTTGTGCTTGCCGGCGTCACCTCATCTACCGACAACCTCGTACAGATGGAGTCTTTGCAGGTGACATCAGGCAAGGGCATCACACCTATTGCGGCTATCAAGCTCAAGATTGCCAACGAGGTATTCGAGGCAGCGGCAACGGGTAACGGACCGGTGGATGCCTCAGTAAAGGCTCTCAAGCAGATTATCCATCGCCAGATGGAACTCAAGGAACTCACCATCCAGGCTATCAACAAGGGTTCCGACGACCTCTGTAAGGTTCACGTGCAGGTAGAGCATGAGGGCGTGGTATATTACGGCTTCGGCTCCAACACCGACATCGTGGCTGCAACGATGGAGGCTTACATCGACTGTATCAACAAATTCAAGGTTGCTAAATTATAACAAAAACATATGAATACATTATTCGATAAAATCTGGGACGCCCACGTAGTACAGAACGTGGAAGACGGTCCCACCCAGCTGTATATAGACCGCCTCTATGCTCATGAGGTGACAAGTCCGCAGGCGTTCGACACCTTGCGCGACAAGGGTATCAAGGTTTTCCGACCTGACCACGTGGTGGCAATGCCTGACCACAACACTCCCTCCGACCAGCAGGAGCGCATCGACGACCCTATAGGCAGGAAGCAGGTGGAGACGCTGGCAAAGAACTGCGAGGAGTTTGGCATCAAGCACTTTGCTATGGGTACCAAGGACAACGGCATCATCCACGTAGTAGGTCCAGAGAAGGCTCTCTCATTGCCTGGCATGACAATAGTATGTGGCGACTCACACACTTCTACTCACGGAGCAGTGGGAGCACTCGCTATGGGTATCGGTACATCGGAGGTGGCACAGGTACTCGCCTCTGAGACCATCCTGCAGTCAAAGCCAAAGTCAATGCGCATCAACATCGAGGGCGAGTTGCAGCCAGGCGTG
Source organism: Prevotella sp. (assembly GCA_017479675.1). Classification (GTDB taxonomy): domain Bacteria; phylum Bacteroidota; class Bacteroidia; order Bacteroidales; family Bacteroidaceae; genus Prevotella. Next base: position 13,863 of record JAFVBX010000048.1, on the reverse strand, counting down.
ACAGCCAAGGACGTGGCACTCTACATCATGGCGCAGATGACGACCTCTGGTGCTACGGGCTATGTAGTGGAGTATGCAGGTTCTACCATCAAGAATATGTCAATGGAAGGACGCCTCACCCTCTCCAACCTCTCTATCGAGATGGGCTCACGTGCAGGCATCATAGCACCTGACGAGACAACCTTCGCCTACCTCAAAGGCAGGGAGTACGCTCCTAAGGGTGCAGAGTGGGACAAGGCAGTGGAATACTGGAAGACACTCAAGAGCGACGACGATGCAGTATTCGACAAAGAGGTGACATACTATGCTAAGGACATAGCACCACGCATCACCTACGGTACCAACCCCGGTGCCGGCATAGCCATCGACGGCACGGTGCCAACCTACGACAGCGTATCGGCTGAGGAGAAGGCACAGCTTGAGGCGCAACTGTCATATATGCAGTTTGAGCCAGGACAGAAGTTGGAGGGCACACCTGTTGACTACTGTTTCCTCGGTGCCTGCACCAACGGTCGTATAGAGGACTTCCGCGCCTTCGCTTCCATCGTGAAGGGCAAGAAGAAGGCTGACTCCGTAGTGGCATGGCTCGTACCGGGCTCATGGCTCGTACGCCAGCAGATTATCGATGAGGGCATAGACAAGATACTTGAGGCAGCAGGTTTCGAACTTCGCTTGCCGTCATGCTCAAGCTGTCTTGCAATGAACCCAGATAAGGTGCCTGCAGGCAAGCTGTCAATCTCAACCTCTAACCGCAACTTCGTAGGTCGTCAGGGACCAGGTGCACGCACCGTCCTCGCCTCACCGCTCACTGTGGCAGCCTCTGCCATCACAGGCAAGATAACAGACCCACGTACAATGTTATAAAAAGAAACGACAATGGCAAAAGAAAAATTCAACATAATAAAGTCAACATGCCTGCCGATAAACATCGACAACTGTAACACTGACCTCATCATTCCGGCGCGTTATCTGGCATCCACCACCAGAGACCCCAAGTTTTTCGGCGATGCCTTCATGCACGACCTGCGCTATGATGCCGACGGCAAACCTGTGGCAGACTTCGTAATGAACCAGCCCGAATATTCTGAGGCACCACGCGAGGGCGTACATCAGATTATCGTTGGCGGCAAGAACTGGGGCTCAGGCTCTTCACGTGAGCATGCCGCATGGGCTATAGCAGGCTACGGCGTGCGTGTCGTTATCAGCTCAAGCTTTGCCGACATCCATCGCAACAACCTCTTGAACTGCTTTGTGCTCCCCGTCATCGTAAGCCCGGAGTTTCAGGCAGAGCTCTTCCAGTCTATAGAGAAAGACCCCCAGACCATCGTCACCGTCGATGTGCCAAACCAGACTGTCACCAATGAGGCGACAGGTAATTCTGAGAAGTTTGAAATCAACGGCTACAAGAAATACTGTCTTGAGAACGCCCTCGACGACATAGACTTCCTCCTCAAGAACCAGGACAAGATTGTAGCTTGGGAAAACAAATAGGATAAGAAAAATGATAATAGGAATAATCACAGGTATCCTTGCAGGCTTCATCGCCAGCAAGATAACCAACGGACAAGGTAAAGGCTGCATCATCGACCTCCTTCTGGGACTCGTCGGCGGTTGTGTCGGCGGCACGTTGTTCGGTCTCGCCGGCATAGGTCCTGCCTACAACTGGCTCGGTGAGCTCATCACCTCCGTATGCGGTGCAGTGGCAGTCCTCTGGCTGTGGAACAAGCTGAAGTAAAACCAATAAAACGAACACTATAAAGCGGCACTCTCGCACATAAGCGAGGGTGCCGCTTGCTTTATCCCCAACATTAAAAAAATCATAAATTTTGCGTTGAAAATAAACTTTATTTTGGTCTTATGCAGAAAATTTAATAACTTTGCACCGAATTTATTAAACTACTATTTTACTACTAACAAAAATTTACTACTTTATGAAGCGTAACTTTATTGTGGGACTGTTGTGTCTCATTATGAGTGTTTTCTCCCTGTCAGCATTTGCTGGCTCAAGTGCGTACAAATCATCTGCTTTCGGCTTCGCCGCAGGCGTTACAGGTGGCGGTTCAGCTACACCAACCCTCGTTACCTCGGCATCAGCTCTTGAAACGGCGCTCAAGGCTTCAGGCTCTAAGGTAATCATCATCACAAAGGACATTACCGTAACTAACCACATCTCTGTACTCGCAACCGACAAGACTCTGCTCGCTGTAAATGGCGTTAAGCTCATCTCCAACCAGCAGAACTCTTCTACTTCTGGTATTCTCTATTTCAAGAAAGGCTCAAGCAACCTTATACTTCGTAACCTTACCTTCGTAGGCCCTGGCGCATACGACTGTGACGGTTGGGACAACCTCTGCTTCGACGGCGTAACAAAGGCATGGGTTGACCACTGTGACTTCCAGGACGGTTGTGACGGCAACTTCGACAACAAAGGTCTTACCGACAACATCACCGTTTCATGGTGTCGTTTCCGTTACCTCAAGTCACCAAAGTCAGGCGGCTCTGGCGGTACTGACGACCACCGTTTCTCTAACCTCATCGGCTCATCTTATTCAGACAAGCCATCTGACGGCACTTACTCTATGACATGGGCATACTGCTGGTGGGATTCAGGTTGTGTAGAGCGTCAGGCGCGTTGCCGCAACGCATATCTCCACTTCCTCAACTGTGCATGGACTTCCGATGACTCTCACTACTTTGTTGGTCCGCAGAATGCAACAGCACTCTTCGACGGTTGTTACTTCATCACACCATCAGCACGCGTTTCATCAAGCAAGAACTTCATATTCTACCAGAACTACGGAGGCACAAACTACTGTAAGTTCAACAGCTGCTCTGGTCCTTCTTCTTACATGACCAACTCAGGCTCTGTTTCTTCACCTTCTTATAGCTACAGCACCCTGTCTGCTTCCACGGCTTACTCTGACATCAAGTCTTACGCAGGTGCTACGCTGACTGTCACCACCTCTGGCTCAATCTCTGAGAGCGGTTCTTCAAGCTCTAGCTCATCTAGCAGCTCTAGTAGCTCTAGCTCTTCTAGCTCATCAAGTGCCAGCACCTCTTCAAGCTATATCGTAGTAACTGCAGGCAGCGTTTCTTCACTGCTCTCTGCTATCTCTTCTGCTAACAGCCAGGCATCTTCAAGCAAGCGTGCATACATCTTCGTGCCAAACGGCACATACAACCTCGGCACCGCATATAATACTAAGGTGTCATCATACGTCAGCATCATCGGTGAGAGCCGCGACGGTGTAATCATCAAGAACACCCCTTCTACCGAAGGTCTCGGCACCACCGCTACACTCTATACCACAGGCAGCAACATCTATATGCAGGATATCACCCTCCAGTGCCGCGCTTCATACAACTCTTCAACAAAGGCAGAGCGCAGCGTAGCATGGTGGGATCACGGCACAAAGAACATGATGAAGAACGTGACACTCGACGGCACACAGGATACATACTGGTCTAACGGCTCAGAGGGTATGCTCGGTTACTTTGAGGGTGGATACATCAAGGGTACGACAGACTTCATCTGCGGTTCTGGCTCTATCTTCTTCAACTCAGTAAACATCTACTGTCAGAACAGCAGCAACAAGACCTCTGGCGACTGTGTCACAGCTCCTTCTACCTATTCTTCAGAGAAAGGCTACGTGTTCCACTATTGCGGTATCAACGGTGAGTCTTCACAGGCTGGCACCTACAACCTCGGTCGTCCTTGGCAGAACAGCCCCGCAGCAGCATGGCTCAACACCAAGTTCTATATCAAGCCTACTTCTGCAGGTTGGACAACGATGAACTCTGGCCTCGTGCTTCGTTTCCACGAGTACAACAACACATACAATGGTTCTGCTATCACCTCACACTCTATCAGTGCCCTCGGTGGTGCATCAGGTTCCGCATCACTCTACCTGTCAAGCACTTCCGGCTATGCTCTGAGCGACATACTTGGCTCATGGGGTACAGAGGCTTACAACAACTGTCAGCAGCTCACTGCACCGACAGTAAGCGTGAGCGGTTCTACTCTCTCATGGTCAGCAGTAAGCGGCGCTAAGGCATACCTCATCGAGAAGGGCGGCTCATACGTGGCAATCACCACCTCTACCTCTTACACCGTATCTTCAACAGGTTCTTACACCGTACGTGTGGCTAACTCAATGGGTGGCTTCGGCACGGCAAGCACAGCAGTTACTGTTAGCTCTACAAGCAGTTCATCAAGCAGTTCAAGTTCTTCAAGCAGCTCTAGTTCTTCTAGCTCAGCCTCTACCTACAAGAGCATCAGCAGCCAGACTATCTTCACCGACTTCACGTCAAGCGGTCTTTCTGCCAACTGGATCACGAACAACAACGTGACATCTTTCTCTACCACAGGTACCGTAGGCTACATCAACCCATCAACAGAGGCTGTCGGCTCTACATCATCAAAGACTGCATGTAATGCAGCTCAGGTAAAGAACGCACGCACGCTGAGCTTCAACGTTACTGGTGTTCACTACGTAGTCGTTTACGCATTCCACACCAACAGCTCTGCTACACGTAACCTCGTTATTACTGATGGTACGAAGAGCAAGACCACAGCCGTTACACCAAGCGGTGCTGTAAGCTCTACCTTCTACCCATCAACATCAAGCAACACCACCATCACCATCTCTACAGACGAGGCAAGCGGTGTTTACGTATATGCGGTGAAGTTCATCCCTAAGACATCCGAGGCTTCTGCTACCACATGGGACTTCTCAGAGTTCTCATCTACTGTTACCCTTGCAGGCAGCAACTACAACTACTCTTACAATGGTCTTACCCTCGTTGGCAACACCTCTTCAAGCTACACCAATGACTATGTCAACAAGAACGGTTTCCACTGCAACGGTGCTTCTTCTTCAAGCATCCGCTACATCAAGTACACCCCGTCATCTAATGGTACGCTGACCGTTTACTTCAAGTCTAACAACACTTCTGACAACAGCCGCACATCAGCCATCGGCACAGCAGTAGGCTCACCTCTTGCTACCGCAACATGCTCTACCGGTCAGGTGTCTGCAAGCGTTTCCTCCGGCACAACGTACTACGCATACTTCGTAAGCGGTGGTCAGACCATCACCAAGTTAGTGTTTACACCATCATCTTCAAATGCCCTGGATATTGACTTCGCAGAAGAAGCAACAGGCGTTTCTTCTGTCAACGAGGCTTCACGTGCAGATGACGGCATCATCTACTCAATCGATGGTCAGCGCATGAATGGTAACAACCTTCCTGCAGGTCTCTACATCAAGAACGGCAAGAAATTCATTGTGCAGTAAAAGTTACAAATACATATAAATTAAGCGAGGGTGTGTCAAAATTGGCACACCCTCTTTTTTATGCTACTGATTAACGTGTGCTTTATCGTAATTAGCATCTTTTTTGACAGAAAAACACATAAAGTGTTGTTTACTATAAAAAAAAACACTAATTTTGCATCCAGAATAAAAAAGAATCATTATGAATGAATTAGCTGTCTTTAAGAACATACCTGTGAGTACTGCTGCCATAGCCTCACTATATCCAGATGTAATATCGGGAACAAGGAAGGTTGCTAATCTTGAAAAGGCTGGTAGGATTTTACGATTGAAGCGCGGGCTCTATGTAGTCTCTCCACGCGAAAGCAATTGTTTACTGTCGCTTAACTTAATAGGCAACGTACTTTATGGTCCCTCATATATTTCTCGCCTAACAGCATTAAGAGAATACGGACTTATACCTGAACGGGTTGATGTAGTGGAGTCCATGACAACCCATCTTACAAAATCATTTCAAAACGAAGCTGGTCGTTTTGAATACTATCACTGTGTCAAGGACTATTATCCAATAGGAATCACTCAACATGAGGAAGAAGGTGCAACCTTCCTCATGGCTACACCAGAGAAAGCATTATGTGACTATATCATTACCACCCCGCACCTTCCACTTCGTTTCATAAAGGACACCCAGTTATTCTTGGAGGAAGATTTGCGTCTGGATATGGATGCCTTTAGGGACATGAATATTGACATCTTTTATCAATGCGCTGCTGTCAGCAAAAAGCAACAAGCTATAAACAACATAATTAAGTTACTAAAGTAATGAACGAAATTTTTGACAAGGCACTGAGTCGCTATCCCATCAATAATGCCAAGGATAGACATAATGCTATTTATGAAATAACCCAGCAAGTAGTCTTAGCAGGACTGCATCGTGGTGGTTTCTTCGATCATGCCGCCTTCTATGGTGGTACCTGCCTGCGCTTGTTCCACCAACTGCCTCGCTTTTCTGAGGATATGGATTTCTCCCTTCTGCGTCCAAATGAGGGGTTCAACTTCGAGAATTACTTTCAGCCGATAATCGACGAGTTCAATTCTTTTGGTCGCAAGGTAGAAATAAAAAAGAAAGATAAGAAAACCTTTGGTAGAGTTGACTCTGCTTTTCTCAAAGACAACACGGATGTTTACAATGTAGCCTTCCAAACAGAGAAGACTATAAAGGTAAAAATAGAGGTTGACACTCAGCCCCCTTTGATGTTCCATACAGAACAAAGAGCTATGGCTTTCCCTTATGCTTTCATGGTGCGTTGCTTTCAATTACCAGATCTCTTTGCAGGCAAGATGCACGCCTTGGTATTCCGCAACTGGAAGACACGCGTGAAGGGTCGCGACTGGTACGACTTCGAGTGGTATATACGATGGAATGTGCCTCTTGATTTCAAGCATCTTCAAGAACGTATCCACGAGTTCAATGGTGAAGACATGACACTGGAAGAATTCAAAATAGCTCTCAAAGAAAGACTGGCGACAACAAATATAGAAGATGTAAAAAAAGATGTCCTGCCTTTCCTTCGTGCAGACCCTCGTGAGCTCGATGCCTGGTCTAACGACTATTTCCTGCAGATGGCAGACAGGATAGCATTCGTGTAAAAATAAAAGACATTTGTATAATCACCACTTCCCCCATGCACATTGCGTGCATGGGGGATTTCTTATTTGTTATTGGTAATACCTTTATCTTGCGACCTTTCTCATTGTGCCGTCACTCATTTTTATAACATTTATACCATTCTGAGGCTGAGAAAGTTGTTTGCCGTCAATATAGTATATCTTACCAGAGATTACATTTGTATCATTTGAAGATATAGCATCTATTGCCGTAGGTTCTGGCATTTCCACGATGTTTTCAAAGTTCTTCCATCCCTCCGCAGCGAGGTACTTCTCCTTTGTTCCGAATGGAACGTAGAGAGTTGGTCTGCTATAATCCCTAAAGAGGTTCATTGCTTCTTCATCATAGCCCTTAGGCTCCGTGATATAACAGAATATTTCCTTCAAACCACTTGAACTGTTTGTATAGAAAGCCTGATAACTCATGTACTCTACAGTGGAAGGAATGTTTATCTTCGCTAATTTATAACATTCATTGAATACTCCGCTGGTTGCATTTTCCTCTCCAACAGTCTTCAATCCTACAGGAAGAACAACACTTTCCAGTTGACCACAGCTACGGAAAGCGCTCCAGGCAAGTGCTTCTACTCCTTCTGGCACCACAAATTCTCCAGTTTTGTTACGTGGACAACGCAACAAGGTCTTCATGTCCTTGTCGTATAGTACACCGTCAATGGAAGTATAGACAGGATTGTCCTTATCCACATTGAAAGTGACATCGCTTAGGAAGCGACCGTTTTCATCTACGTAAAGAAAGTTACGGACACTTTGTTGGCGGTAAGTTGCTGGGCTAATATTCTTAACCGATTTCGGAATATTTATGCTTGCTGCGTGAACATACATACCCAAATGGCTGTCGTTTATTTCCTCTATACCATCCTCAAAAGTTATGGACGTAACTTTGAGATATTCCTCGTCGGATAGTATTGTAAAGAGATTTCTCTCTGGTGTCTCAGCTGCAAACGATATCATGCCAACCTTCGTAACCTTATATTCTTCACCTTGGTATTCTATCTTGCCGGGCACAACCATATCACCTGAAATGGAAACAGATTCTTTCCTATAAGACAATATCGCATGATGGTCCTTGTATATATTGTATAGGAAGTTACCAACGGGCTCCAACGAAGCGATTCTCGTCATTGCGTCAACATTCCAACCCTCTGGCAATAACACTATCAAATCATCCTTACATGCAGCATACAGGTCTGTTGCCTCTTTCAGACTCTCCGTACTGAAACTTCTCAAGTCAAGCAGGGACAAGCCTGAACAACCATAGAACATAGATGCTATACTTGTGACCTTCTGCGTATTAAACTTGCTGACATCAAGAGACTGCAAGCTTGAGCAACCATAGAACATACCTGCCATGCTTCCAACATTCTGCGTATCGAACTTGCTGACGTCAAGAGACTGTAAGCTTGAGCAACCGTAGAACATATATCCCATGCTTGTAACATTCTGCGTATTAAACTTGCTGACATCAAGTGTCTGCAAGCCTGAGCAGCCATAGAACATATGTCCCATGCTCGTAACATTCTGCGTATCGAAGTTGCTGACATCAAGGGACTGTAAGCCTGAGCAGCCGTAGAACATGTAATTCATGCTTGCAACATTCTGCGTATCGAAGTTGCTAACGTCAAGGGTAGTTAACCCAGAGCAATTATAAAACATATATCCCATGCTTGTAACATTCTCGGTGTTTAGTTTGTCAGTGTCTATTGATGTGAGACTTGTACAACCATAGAACATCTGACTCATAGACGTAACATTCTGAGTATTGAGATTTTCCAGCCCAGTCACTGTTTCAAGTTTGGTGAAGTTCTGAAACCAGCTTGAAGTGCTCTCCAGCTCAGTATAACTTGCAAACGAAGGGTCGAATACTACTTTCGTCGTTGTTTTTGAAACACCTTGCCTATCCCAATATCCCCCACTACTTACAAGGAAAGTTCCTTCTTCATCACCCCATTTGTCATCATAAAGGAACGTAAGCGTACCGTCATTATAAGCTGCATACGGTTTCGTTTCAAGTTCTATATTCTCATCTGGTACAAAGCAGAAGCCATAGAAGTACATGCTGTTTTGATAATCTACATAGAGTGTCGCACTACCTTTCAATGCAATAAACTTCTGTGTAGTATAGCCTTTCACCGTAGTACTTGCGTCTTCTGCTGTCGGCATGCTCTCTTTTGTGCTTGTAACTTGAATTGTCTGGTTCCCTATCTTCCCTGTATATAATGTAATATCACTGTCAAATCCATATCCATATACATACAGATAGCCTTTGCATGGGAACTGCAATGACACCGTGGTGTTCTTCTTCAGTTGGGCACGTATATTAAAGTTTATAGCCTTCCCTTCTGGGTTTGCCACATAGTCATTACGACTAGTTGTCCATCCACCTGCTGTCTCATTGTTGAATGTCGCAGAGAATGACTTACCATCCACTACTGCTGACGTAACGGTATATTGATTACCCTTAACAGTGAATTCATCCTTGTCAAGGTCGTTAACCGTAATCGACATTGCCTTGGTCATGTCAGGAACGTAGTCATCTGCAAGCATTGAGCCGATACAAGATACCAGCATCAAAGCCAATAGTAATAATTTTTGTTTCATAGTCTTTTAGTTTTTAGTTGTTATTGATAATTTCTTATATAATTGTTCTTTGGGGTACAAAGTTACGAGGTTTATTTTAACTGTGCAATAGCGGAAAACCACGATTTTTAGTTCTTTTCCGAGATTTAGACTCATATTCATAGGATGACCGAAGGTAAATAAAAAAGGCGGAACTGCTCTGTCGCTTTTCCGTCTCCAAAGGTACCGCCAAGTACCGCACGTATAGAAAAGTACGAACAGCCCACACCTTACTTGGTGTGAACCTTCGCCACTTGTCCTCATACGTTTTGAAATTGGCGGTTTCTTGGAAACGAGAACAAGGACTATAAGTCCAAGTATATTAAAAATGTTATTGGTTAATCGTTAGTCACTGTCTGGTTCGTAATTGAAGTTGGTTAAAGGGTTAGTGTATATAGTCTAAAGACTTGTCATAATCCTTTTTACAGGATTATCACCTGCAAATTTAAGAATTAATTTTCTTTCTGCAAAATAAATTGGAGGAAAAATACAAAATCCGACTCTCTTCCTGAAAGTTTGCGTTTGTTACCTCCACCTCCATCTTTTGGCGGTAACATCCTATAGGTTAAAGCGTTAAGTTGGTGGAGGTGAATTTCTTTACCTCCACCGACCTCCACCCTTTTATAGAATGTGCTTAAACAACAAGTCCTTGCACTTGAAGGGGTGCAAGGATTGAGGGAGATTATAGTTTTTCTATATCTGTAACGTTAAGTCCTGTTACTTCCGATATGTCTGTAAGAGAAAATCCTTTTACTTTCATCTTTTTGGCAGTATCTATGGTTTTCCTATATACGGCATCTTCAACTTCATCGAAAATATCTTCACTATTCTCCCAATTATCCCAATCGGTCTCGGATAGGTAATTCTCGGCTTGTTGCCGTAATAGGGGGATGTCATTTGTTGCTGTATCTAAGCCCTTGAATGAGTTCTTCCACGTTTGCCGCATGTTCGATAATGTCTTGAATCCTGCCTTTATCGCGTGCCCGCTCTCTCATAGATCAATATTTTATCTTGGTTTGCTTCTTTTTCTGCGTATGGACGTAACGAGCCGTTTTCAACCAAATCTACTTCTTTGCCGAATAATTCCTTCAGATCCATGTACATTCCCCCTAAAGTAAATAAGGTGAAAGGTTTTTCTGAACGGTCGGGTTCAAGAAGTATATCTATGTCACTGCGAGGGGTCTCTTCACCTCTTGCATATGAGCCAAACAGCCATGCCTTCAAGACTGGTTGTGTCTTGAAGTAGTCTTTTGCTTTATGTGCTATCGTCTGTCTGTTCATAAGTGGCTTATTGCTGTTTCTGCCTGCAAATTTAAACATTATTTTTGAAACAGGCAAAAAAAGATGGGGAAAAGTGCTGTGCTACCGCATGCTGGGGCTTAGTTTTCCTACGTAGAGGCTGTACTTCCGTATGTAGTGGCTAAGCTCCTGCGTGAAATTAACTGGTTAATTTCGTAAATTTACTAGTTAATTCTTCAAATTTACTAGTTAATTTGAGGCAGAGGCAAAGCAAGCAATTGCCAAGGCTTTGATTTCACCCACAAAAGCGGTGCTTCTGAATAGAGAAAAGGAGGGGGCTCGCTTACATAAAGCTGTGTTTAAGTTTTGGGCTAAATAAAAATAAATTCTTATTTATTTTGTCATTTGCTCTCGTTTTGGGATAAATTTTTCACGCTCGAGAAAAAGAAATGTATTACTTTTTTGCTCGCTTAATCAAAATTTTGTAACTTTGCACCTCGAAATTGTATTACAGAATGACGACAGGTAACCCCAAGAAAATAGAGATAATGGACTCCACGCTGCGCGATGGGGAACAGACGAACGGCGTGAGCTTCCTGCCCCACGAGAAGCTGAGCATAGCACGACTGCTGCTCAGGGACGTGAAGGTGGACCGTATAGAGGTGGCATCGGCACGTGTGAGCGAGGGCGAGAAGGACGCGGTGAAGATGATATGCCGCTATGCTAACCAGCTGGACAGGCTGGAGAGCGTGGAGGTGCTGGGCTTCGTGGACAACGGGGCTTCGATAGACTGGATAACGGAGTGCGGCGGCAGGGTGATAAACATGCTGGCGAAGGGTTCGGAGAACCACTGCACGCACCAGTTGAAGAAGTCGCCCGACGAGCACATAGCCGACGTGAAGGCGAACATAAGCCTGGCGCAGGAGAGGGGATTGCAGGTGAACCTGTACCTGGAGGACTGGAGCAACGGTATGCGCGACAATGCGGAGTACGTATATCACATGGTGGAGGAGCTGCGCGGATGCGGCGTGAAGCGTTTCATGCTGCCTGACACGCTGGGCGTGCTGACACCTAAAGAGACGGCGAAGTTCTTCAAGGAGATGACAAGTCGTTTCCCTGAACTGCATTTCGACTTCCATGCGCACAATGACTATGACCTCGCCGTGGGCAACAGTCTGAGCGCGGTGACGTATGGTGCCAAAGGTCTGCACGTGACTGTTAACGGGCTGGGTGAACGCTGTGGCAACGCTCCGTTGGCGAGTGTGCAGGCGGTGTTGAAAGACCAGCTGGGCGTGGAGACGGGCATCGTGGAGGATATGCTCAACGAAGTGAGCCACGTGGTGGAGGGTTACTCCGGCATAGCGGTGGCTCCCAACCAGCCCATAGTGGGCGACAATGTGTTTACGCAGGTGGCTGGCGTGCATGCCGACGGTGACAACAAGCATAAGCTATATTACAACGCACTGGTGCCAGAGCGTTTCGGCAGGAAGCGTGAGTATGCCCTCGGAAAGAATTCTGGCAAGGCGAACATAGAGATGAACCTGCAGGAGCTGGGGCTCGACCTCACGCCGGAACAGACGAAGAAGGTGACGAAGCGTATCACGGAGCTGGGCGACAGGAAGGCGATAGTGACGCAGGAGGACCTGCCATACATAGTGGCTGACGTGCTGAAGCACTCGGCTCCCGAGGACCGCGTGAGGCTGAAGGGCTACATGGTGAGCCTGTCATACGGACTGAAGCCGCATGCCGCCATAAAGATAGCCATCGACGGCAAGCGCTATGAGGCTGACGCCACGGGCGACGGACAGTATGATGCCTTCGTGAAGGCGCTGCGACATATATACAAGGAGACGCTGGGACGCACGTTCCCCATGCTGGAGAACTATGCCGTCACCATACCGCCTGGCGGCAGGACCGATGCCTTGGTGCAGACGCAGATAACATGGCGCATGAAGGACGGCAGGGTGTTGCGCACTCGTGCCCTCGATGCCGACCAGACGGAGTCAGCGATAAAGGCTACCTTCAAGATGCTGAACCAGATAGAGGATGAGTTTTCTCCTGCTTCGCAGGAAAGTAAGAAGGAATAAGTAAGAAGTATAAGGCTAAAAGTTCTTTTCTTGCAAAGCAGGCTATCGCATGACAGATTCGAAACTATACTTTCTGAATATTCTCATTGTCAATTAGCAAATCGCTCTTGCCTAAGTTACATTCAGAACATAGTGTTTGTAGGTTTTCCATCACCGTCTCACCGCCCTTGGCCCAAGGAAATAATTAGAAGATGGCTGCAATGCGGCGAATTTGTTTGAGCTTCTCCATAAATGAGCTGTTACGTTCTGCCATCAGCATGTCGTATTCGTTCTGCATAGCCAACAAGGGAGCGGCATCCACACCAAGGGCAGCTTCCATCATCATAGCCAGTTCTGGACTGAGCGACCGCTTGCCGTTCAGCATTTCATTAAAGGCAGAATAGGATATGCCAATCTCCTTGGACAGTCCGCGCTGCGAAATGCCACGGTATTCCAGTTCATCCTTCAGCACCTCGCCGGGATGAGTGGGCTGATAGGGCTTCAGATTGTTTGCTATCATCTGCGGATTTACTCCTTCAAGTGTCGTCGTCATATCTCGTCCTCCTTCTATTTATAATGGTTTTACAGTTCTGTGATGTTACAAATTGTGGCTATCTGTTTGCCGGCTTCCATGCCTTCAGTGAACTCAATGCGGTATTGGTCGTTGACGCGGACAGACGATATGCCCTCCTTGTCACCGTGCAGTTTCTCGTAGTGCAGGGAGCCGTACTTGGTCAGTCCCAGAACGTTCTCTTGCTGCTTCATCAGGTTGACGACCTTAACGTATTTGCTGACAATTTGAGGTTGAAAACGGTGTTTCTTGTCACTCGCCTTACCCTCTGTGTAAAGTTCCTGTAGATATGTCTGCTCGAATGTAACTATCATTTTGGCGCAAAGGTACAAAAAGTTTTCCGTGTTCGCAAATTTGTGAATTAATATTTTCCTTTTGGGGGCATAAAATGGGCGAATCTTTAATT
>JAFVBX010000047.1 GCA_017479675.1 Prevotella sp. | reverse complement strand
GCGGAGAGAGAGGGATTCGAACCCCCGGTGCCTCTCAGCACGGCGGTTTTCAAGACCGCTGTAATCGACCACTCTACCATCTCTCCGAACGTCTTGTGACGGCTCTTGGTCTGAAAAGCGAGTGCAAAGGTACAAAAAAAGTTCAAAAGTCCAAAAGTTCAACAGACTGAAAGTTGAAAGTTTGGCGGTTTTTAACTTTTTTTAATTGTAGAAGGATGCCTGCGAGTGGTTTTCTTGGGGGCTACTGCCTTTGCTGTTGGCTCTGCTGTAGCCTTTGGGGTTGGCTCAGTAGGTGCCTCTTTGGGTGGCACGGCGGTTGCCTTTGTGGTGCTGGACTTTCTTGGCTTCCTTACTGTGCTGGCTTTGGTCGCTTTATTGGTTGTGGCAGGTTCTGTCTGTGTCTCTTTGGGTGTCTCGACAGTTGCCTTTGTGGTGCTGGACTTCTTTGGCTTTCTTGCTGTACTTGCCTTTGCCGGCTTCTTGGTGGCCTTGGCTGTTGCCTCTGCCTGTGCCTCGCTTGGGGTGTTGGACTTTGCTGGGGCTTTTGCGGCGGCAGCATTCTGTGCTACTTCCTGTTCGGTGATGAAGAGGTTGTCGCCGCGACGCTTGTCGCCTGGGCGGAAGGCTTCTTGCCAAAGTGTGAGGGGCTGGGGCTGGGTGCGCTCAGCGGCTGGCGCTATGTCTGCCATCCAGGGTTTGCCTGATGCCATCTGCAGGTAGTGGAACTGGCGTGTGTAGTAGTCGAGAAGCTTGAGATCGTCGAAGGTGAAGACCATAGGACGGAGTGGGGCATAGAAGGTGTCCCAGTCGTGGTCACTGATGTTGTTGGTGCGCTGCAGGTCGTCGCAGAGCCCTATGGAACGTATGGCGACGCTGGCATCGTTGGTGAGCAGGAGCACTCGTTTGCCTTGGGCGAAGAGTTCTGCTACACGGTGTACTATTGCAGGGTCGGCGAAGGCCGCGTGGTGGCTCTCGGCGCTGATGCCCTCGATGCGGAGGCGGTTTTCACGCTGCTGTGCGAGGATGAGCCGCTTGGCGAGGCGTGCGGCAGTATTGAGGCATACCACGTTGTCGGTGAAGTCGGCTTCCTTGTGGTTGGTGGGGTCTTGCAGGGCTGCGAAGCGGTCTATCTCTTCGTAGGTCTCGCCCATCATGATGAATTTGCCGCCGCGATGCTTGGCGAGTTTGGAGATGAACTCGAGCTGGCGCTCAAACTGCAGACGGGCATTGACGCGAGGGTCGGAATGGCTTGAGGTATGACCTACGAGAAGTTCGAGCCAGATGTTGGTGTCGCTGATGACGACGTCGTAGTCGAGGACGGCGCTGAGAGTATCTTCGAGGAAGAGGTAGCGCTGCTGTATCTCGTCGAGGCTGAGCTGCTGAATCTGCTGGTCGGTGAGCACGAGAGTGCGCATGGGAGCCTGTGCGAGTTCGATGATGTTGGTTATCTTTTCGTTCATTTTTTTCGTGTGTAATTTGAAATTTTGCGACAAAGGTACGAAAAAATTTTGAACTTTTGAACTTTTTTTGTAACTTTGCACCCTAATTTGCGCTTTTTATAAATAAGAACACATGAGACAGCTTAAGATTCAAAAGAGTATTACCAACCGTAGCAGTGAGGCACTTGACAAGTACTTGGTGGAGATAGGCCGTGCGCCGCTGATAACCATAGACGAGGAGATAGAGCTGGCACAGAAGATAAAGAAAGGCGGTCCGGAGGCTGAACGTGCGAAGGACAAGCTGGTGACGGCAAACCTGCGCTTCGTGGTTTCGGTGGCTAAGCAGTATCAGCATCAGGGACTGTCGCTGACTGACCTGATAGACGAGGGTAACATTGGCTTGATAAAGGCGGCGCAGAAGTTTGACGAGACGCGTGGCTTCAAGTTTATCTCTTACACTGTATGGTGGATACGCCAGAGTATTCTGCAGGCGATAGCCGAGCAGAGCCGCATAGTGCGCCTGCCACTGAACCAGGTGGGTTCGCTGAGCAAGATAAACCATGAAATCAACAAGTTTGAGCAGGAGAACCAGCGTCACCCCAGCGTGGGCGAGTTGTCGGAGGCTACGAACATCGACGAGGAAAAGATAGGTCAGAGCCTGATGGCTGACGGACACCACGTGAGCATCGACGCACCTTTCCAGGACGGCGAGGAGAACTGTATGCTCGACGTGATGGCAAGCGGCGAGGATTCACGTACCGACCGTACGGTGGACCATGAATCAATGGCACAGGAGCTGAACGCAGTGCTCAACCGCGTGTTGAAGGACAGGGAGATAATAATAATCCGTGAGTGTTTTGGCATAGGTTGCCACGAGAAGGGCTTGGAGGAAATCGGCGACGAGCTGGGCTTGACACGCGAGCGTGTAAGGCAGATAAGGGAGAAGTCGATAGCCAAACTGCGTGACAGCGGCAATGCGAAGATACTGATGAAGTACTTGGGATAGATATGAATCATGTAGTGATAATGGCTGGCGGCGTAGGAAGCCGTTTCTGGCCGATGAGTACGGAGGATCGCCCTAAGCAGTTTATAGACGTGCTGGGCGTGGGACGCTCACTGATGCAGCTGACATACGATAGGTTCAAGGATGTGTGTGAGGCTGAGAACGTGTGGGTAGTGACGAGTGCTGCATATAAGGAGATAGTGCACGAGCAACTGCCTGACGTGCCGATGGACAACATACTGTGTGAGCCTTGCCGCAGGAACACGGCACCATGTATAGCATACGTGAGCCATCGCATAAACGCCAAGGACAAGGAGGCTAACATAGTGGTGACGCCAAGCGATGCCGTAGTGATGAACGTATCGGAGTTTCGCAGGGTAATCACCGGAGCGCTGAAGTTCGTGGCAGAGTCGGACGGCATACTGACGCTGGGCATGAAACCGACACGACCAGAGACGGGCTACGGATATATACAGGCAGACCTGGCAGCACGAAGCATGAGAAACAGGGAGATATTCCAGGTGGAGCAGTTCCGCGAGAAGCCCGACCTTGCTACAGCCAAGGAGTATATCAGCCACAACAACTACTTCTGGAATGCAGGCATCTTCATCTGGAACGTGAAGACCATAATAAACGCTTTCCGTATGTATCAGCCGGCGCTGAACCGCATCTTCGAGTCTATGACGGAGGTGTATGGCACAGACAAGGAGCAGGCGATGATAGACGAGCGCTACGCCGAGTGCGAGAATATCTCTGTCGATTACGCCATAATGGAGAAGGCGGAGGAGATATACGTCATGCCGGCAGACTTCGGATGGAGCGACCTCGGCACGTGGGGGTCGCTGCAGACTCTCTCCAAGCGCGATGCCAACGGCAACAGCTTAATAAGCGACAACGTGAAGACTTACGACACGTCAAACTGCATAATCAACGTGGAGGGCAACAAGCAGACCGTAGTGCAAGGACTCGACGGATATATCGTTGCACAGCGTGACGGCAGGTTGCTCATCTGCAAACTGTCAGAGGAACAGAGAATAAAGGAATTTAGCAAATAGGTTTTGCGGGCGGCTTGAGAAAGTCGCCCGTAATTTTTTTGTACCACTCGGAATAGGTGTGGTCGGCATTGCGCATGCAGTGCTCGTGGTCAGTGCACTCGGTGCGCCCTTTTTTATATATAAGGATATAGCGCTTGGGCGGTTTGTGGGGCAGGCTTTTGATTTGGTAGTTGTCTTGCAGCCAGAAACCGGTCAATAGACATTCGGCAGAGAATACGGAGAGCACTTCTGGGGGCAGGCATACAGAGAAAGTGCCGCTATCGGCAAGCAGTTGGTATGCGCCATTGATGAGCTCCTTGAAGGAAAGACTTGAGGTGTGTCTTGCCCTTGTACGGCTCTTGTCGGGTGCTTCGAGGCTATGGTCAAAATAGGGTGGGTTGCAGATGATGGCATCGAAAGCGCCAGTATCCCCCTGAAGGGGGGATTTAGGGGGGCTAAATTCTTGCAAGGAGGTGTGAAGGAGCGTCAGCCTGTCGCTGAAAGGGGAGTTTGCGAAGTTGGTACGGGCATCGGTGATGGCATTATCGTCGATATCTATGGCGGTGATGAGTGCCTCAGGAAAACGCTGTGCCATGAGGAGTGAGAGCACACCTGTGCCTGTGCCGATGTCGAGAATATGACGACCGCCAGCTGCGAGTGCTCCTAAGAGATCGCTGTCTGTGCCGACCTTCATGGCTGCGTGGCTCTGGTCGATGGTGAATTGCTGGAATTCAAATAT
Organism: Prevotella sp.; assembly: GCA_017479675.1. Lineage (GTDB taxonomy): Bacteria > Bacteroidota > Bacteroidia > Bacteroidales > Bacteroidaceae > Prevotella. The sequence continues at coordinate 1,616 of JAFVBX010000047.1, read as the reverse complement.
ATTCTTGCTCATCCGAACCTTGGAACTTTCTAACCCTTATAACTTCACCTTCTTTTTGACTGGCGCGCTCTCATTGCTGAGGCGATTGAGGGCTGTGACGACATAGACGTATTTCTGCTTGCCGTTGTCATATGGCAGGTTGAGCCACGGATTGGTGGTGATAGCGACGATGTGCGAGGCATCATCGAGGTCGATGGGCTCTTTGCCCTCGAAGCGATACACTACGTATTTTACGGCTTCATCGCGCCATGACTTGCTCTTTGGCGCTTGCCAGAAGAGGGTGTAGCCGTCGCTGGTCCAGAGGGGCTTAACCTTGGCGGGTTTGCCAGGTTTTGTGGAGTCGATGAAGGGCATGAGGGGTTGCAGGGCAGGGTAGCGCCAGTAGTTCTCACGGAGCATGGTGCCGTATCCTCCCACATTATCTACTGCTGCCTTGGCATACCACAGTACGGTGCCGCTGACGTTGGGCAGTTGTGCATGGAGGCTGTATTTTGCCTGCATCTGGTTTTGGTTGGGATTGTCAGGGTCTGCATGTTTTACAGTGCGCTCTATGTCTTCGCCGATGAACAGCGGACGGTTGTTGGCATGGTCGTTCCACCAGTGGATAAGGGTTTTGTAGTCGGCAGCCTTATGACCTATTTCCCAATAGAGCTGCGGCACGCAGTAGTCACACCATCCCTCGTCAATCCACAACAGCATATCGGCATAGAGGTCGTCATAGTTCTGCAAACCGTTTGTGTCGGAACCGCGAGGGTCGTTTTTCTTGTTGCGGTATATGCCAAAGGGAGAAACGCCAAACTTCACCCAGGGCTTGACGGACTGTATTGTGTCGTGCAGTTGCTCGATGAAGAGGTTGACGTTATGACGGCGCCAGTCATGTATGTTGCCGTAGCCCTGTGGGTTGGCGGCAAAGTCCTGCTGGTCGGGTATCTGACAGCCTGCTGCAGGGTAGGGGTAGAAATAATCGTCGATGTGTAGCCCGTCAACGTCGTAGCGACGGATAATATCGGCTGCGACACGACAGATGTAGTCACGATTTTCCTGCTTGGCTGGATTGAGTATATAGAGCCCGTCATAGGCAAAGACGAGGTCAGGTCGTTTGATGGCTATGTTGTTGCCTGCCAGCTGATGGGTGACTTTCGTCTTGGCGCGGAAGGGGTTTATCCACGCATGGAGTTCCATGCCGCGACGATGGCACTCGGTAATCATCCACTGCAAGGGGTCCCAGTAAGGTGAGGGGGCTATACCCTGTTGTCCTGTGAGGAAGCGGCTCCAAGGCTCGATGGCACTCTCGTACAGGGCATCGCACTCGGGGCGCACCTGAAAGATGATTGCGTTGACGCCGTCTTTCTGCAGCTCGTTGAGCTGGTAAGTGAGGGTTTGCTGCATCTTCTCGGTGCCAAGATTCTGGAACTGTCCGTTGACACACTGAATCCATGCACCACGGAACTCACGCTTGGGAGCAGCGTGCAGGAAATTGAGAATTGAGAATTGAAAACTGAAAATTATGATTAGTAACAGGGAGCGCATAAGGTTTACTGTTTGCCGTTTACTGTTTTAAAGATTTTCAAAGGTTACTTCTTCCTCGATGGTTGTGGAGTGCTTCTGCTCGGTGG
>JAFVBX010000046.1 GCA_017479675.1 Prevotella sp. | reverse complement strand
CTCTTGCAGTTCTTTTGAAATTGGCGATTTCGATAGAACAAGAATATAAGCTAACGCTTCTATTTCCATATGTCTTTAAGATTTACTATCTCATTGGCTCATGTGGTTTTAACAATGTGAGAATATCTGTTTCTGCTTGCAAATATACGAAGTTTTTTTTTCGCAAAATTATTTGGAGGAAATCTACTTAATCATATAATGTACGAGTGCATACCGACCACTTGCAGAGGGCGAGTTTCCATGCGTGGATGCTTCGTTTCCAAATGCTGACGCTTAGCTTCTGTGATAAATTAACTAGTAAATTTAACGAATTAACTGGTAAATTTCAAAAATTAACTGGTTAATTTGAGGCAGAGGCAAAGCTATTACATACAGATGCATAGTTTCCACACGTAGAGGCTAAGCTTCCGCAGGCAGGAGCTTAGCTTCTGCAAGCGAAACGGCAAGCTTATAGATAAAAAATCACGAACCAACGGCGGGGCTGGTTCGTGACTCTATGAGTTGTATGTGTGTAATGCGTATGTATTACTTGTTGAGTGCCAGGGCAACGTTTACGGCGCAAGCTACGGTACAACCTACCATTGGGTTGTTGCCAATGCCGAGGAAGCCCATCATCTCTACGTGTGCAGGAACTGAAGAAGAGCCTGCGAACTGAGCGTCAGAGTGCATACGTCCGAGGGTGTCGGTCATGCCGTATGATGCTGGACCTGCCGCCATGTTGTCTGGGTGCAGTGTGCGACCTGTGCCGCCGCCTGATGCTACAGAGAAATATGGCTTGCCTGCGAGGATGCGCTCCTTCTTGTAGGTGCCTGCCGTTGGGTGCTGGAAGCGTGTTGGGTTGGTTGAGTTACCAGTGATGGAAACGTCAACGTTCTCACGCCACATGATGGCAACGCCCTCACGAACGTCGTCAGCGCCGTAGCAGTTCACCTTGGCGCGCGGACCGTTGGAGTAAGCCTTGGTCTTAACGACCTTGAGCTCGCCGGTGAAGTAGTCGAACTGTGTCTGCACATAGGTGAAGCCGTTGATGCGTGAGATAATCATGGCAGCATCCTTGCCCAAACCGTTGAGGATGACGCGGAGCGGCTTCTGGCGCACCTTGTTTGCCATCTCGGCAATCTTGATGGCACCCTCGGCAGCAGCGAATGACTCGTGGCCTGCGAGGAATGCGAAGCACTCGGTCTCCTCGCGGAGCAGACGTGCAGCAAGGTTACCGTGACCTATGCCCACCTTACGGTCGTCGGCTACAGAGCCTGGGATGCAGAATGACTGCAAACCGATGCCGATAGCCTCAGCAGCCTCAGCAGCTGTCTTGCAACCCTTCTTGAGGGCGATAGCCGAACCTACTACGTAAGCCCACTTGGCGTTCTCAAAGCATATCATCTGGGTCTCTTCACATGTCTTGTAAGGGTCGAGACCTGCCTTCTCACATATTTCGTTTGCCTCTTCAATAGAGGAAATACCGTTCTCGTTCAGGGCAGCGAGCACCTGCTTCATACGACGGTCTTGTGACTCGAATTTTACTTCTCTTATCATAGTTTGTTCCTCCTCTATTTTTTAATTCTTACGTGGATCAATGAACTTAACTGCGCCCTGCTCAGGAGTGGTGCGGCCGTAGGTGCCTGTCACCTGCTTGAGAGCCTCGTTGGCGTCAACGCCCTTCTTGACTACATCCATGAACTTGCCCATGTGGACGCACTCATAACCGCAAACCTCATTGTCCTCGTCGAGGTACTGGTTGGTGATGTAGCCCTCGGTGAGCTGGAGGTAACGGGTGCCCTTAGCCTTGGTGCCGTAGAGGGTGCCGCACTGTGATACGAGTCCCTTGCCAAGGTCTTCGAGGCCTGCGCCGATGGCGAGACCTCCCTCAGAGAAGGCTGACTGCGTGCGACCATAGACAATCTGCAGGAAGAGCTCGCGCATAGCCGTGTTGATGGCGTCACATACGAGGTCGGTGTTGAGAGCCTCGAGGATGGTCTTGCCTGGCAGAATCTCTGATGCCATAGCAGCAGAGTGAGTCATGCCTGAACAGCCGATGGTCTCAATGAGAGCCTCCTCGATGATGCCGTCCTTGACGTTGAGTGAAAGCTTGCAGCAACCCTGCTGTGGAGCACACCAGCCGATGCCGTGGGTCATACCGGAGATGTCCTTTATCTCCTTTGCCTGAATCCACTTGCCCTCCTCTGGGATAGGAGCAGGACCGTGGTTAGGACCTTTTGCAACGACGCACATGTCGTTGACTTCCTTAGTGTAAATCATATTCTATTGTTTGTTAATAATGTAAAGTTCCAAATTTCGTGCAAAGATACGAAAAATAATTAATAATTAAGAATTAAGAATTAAGAATTATGTTTTTTTTATAAAATCCTCAAGGTGTTCATCCACATAAAAGGCTACCTGCGCCGTCCATCGTTCCTCGTTGGTGACGAACTCGTCGTCGAAGTCCTCAAAGGCTGGCAGCCGCTCGTAGAGCGCCATGAAATCCTCGTCGCTCATCTCCTTCTCTATCTCTTCCCTGTACTTGATGTATTGCTTCTTCACCCTGCGCATGAGGCGGCACAGCTCCACCAGTCCCCAGTCGCGCATGGCAACGTCGAAGGGGTTGCGGAAGAAGAAGGGGCCGTAGCCGTTGTATATCAGCTGCACGAAGCCGCCGTCCATCAGTTCGTCCCGCAGCGTGGCATAGCCCATGAGGGTTATCTGGCTGCTCGACATCTGAGCCATGTTCTCTGCCGTCAGCTCACCGCCGATAGCTTTGCGTGTGGCGGCAATGACAAGGTCGAGGAAGGCGTCTATGCCCTCTGCGGCTGCCTTGCGCAGCTCCGAATCATGTATCGTTACTTCTATCATTTCTATTATGGAGAGTTATTTTAGCGGAGTGCGGTTGAGGATGCTCCTGCCGAGCGTCACCTCGTCGGTGTATTGCAACTCGTCGCCAACGCTGATGCCACGAGCTATGACGGAGAGCTTCACATCGGGGAAGGCTTGCAGGCGACGCGAGATGTAGAAATTGGTGGTGTCGCCCTCCATAGTGCTGGCAAGGGCAAAGATGACCTCCTTGACCTCGCCGCTGCCTACCCTGTCAACCAGCTCGCTGATTTTTATGTCGTTAGGTCCCACGCCGTCCATAGGCGATATGATGCCGCCAAGCACGTGGTAGAGTCCATTGTACTGCTGCGTCTGCTCTATGGCGAGTACGTCCTGTATGTTCTCCACCACGCAGATGACGGAGCTGTCGCGCCGCGCATCTGAGCAGATAGGGCACACCTCTTCGTCGGATATGTTGTAGCAGACCTTGCAATACTTCACGTCACGGCGCAAAACCGTGAGGGCATCGGCAAAGGCGTCAACGTCCTCCTTCTCCTGACGCAGCATGTGGAGCACGAGGCGCAAGGCTGTCTTGCGCCCTATCCCGGGAAGACGGGAAAAATGTGTTACTGCATTGTCAAGTAGTGTGGGCAAAGGGAGTTAAGAGTTAAGAGTTATGAACTAAAAGTGCTTGATGGCACGCTCCATTTCACGCTTGTCTTGCTTGAGCTTGAGGGTTTCGCGCTTGTCGTACTCTTTCTTGCCTCGGCATAGGGCTATGTCGAGCTTCGCCCTGCCTTTGTCGTCTATAAACAATAAGGTGGGCACGATGGTGTAGCCTACAGCCTTGGTGTCTTCCTCCAAATGGTGTATCTCGCGCTTGGTGAGCAACAGCTTGCGGTCGCGGCGTGCCTCGTGATTGTTGTACGACCCGTAGAAGTAAGGGCTGATGTTCATGCCCTTTACCCATATCTCTCCGTTATGAATGTAGCAGAATGTATCGACAAGCGACGCCTTGCCCAAGCGGATACTCTTTATCTCGGTACCCGTGAGCACTATGCCTGCCGTGTATGTGTCAATAAAGAAATAGTCGAATGCAGCCTTCTTATTCTTGATCTGCACCGGACTCTTCTTCCTGAGTTTTTCCTGTTCCTTGTTCATGTAAATGGAGTAGTTTTATATTACGGAGCACCACGAGGCGGAAGGGGTTCTTTATCCTGTCGCCATCTCCGCCGACATTCTTGGTGAGGAGAAAATATCCCGTTATCTTGGTGAGGAGAGTAGCCCTGTCGCTGCCTAACGACAACACGCCGCGGCCGTTGGAGCTGACAGACTGCACCTTATTTATAATACTGTCGCCCGGATAGAAGATGTTCATGCACGCCATGACGTTGCAAGAGCCGTCCTGTGCCAGCATCTGCGCATCGTACTGCAAGTTGATGCGGTCTCCTGTCTGGAAGGTGGAGTCAGGCATGACGGAAAACTGTATCTTGTTGTACGGCGGCTGGTCCATCAGTATGGCGTAGGGCTCCTGGATCCACACGTTTGCCGTGTCTGCCTCCTCGGTCTCTATGCCCTGTATCTTTCCGCCGGCAGCTATGACGTTGTCCTTTATCCTCTCCGACAAGTCCTGATATATCTCGTGCATGAGGTGGGCGTTGCTGCAGTAGAACACGTAGGAGCGTTCATACTCCTCGGGCGTCACGTCGTGTTTCTTCAGTATAGCTGAGCGCAGCGCCACCACGTCCTTGCCGTCAGGCATCACCTCTGGCATTTCCGACATAGCCTGCGCTATGTGCATGTCATACAGTATGTCAACCATGTCGCCCTCGGACAGCACGTCCGAAGGAATACCCGGACGGCATGCCGCAAGCGTACATACCAACAGTAATATGTAGCTAAGCCTTCTCATTCGTTCTGTTGCTGAGCATCGCCAGCTCTTTTCGGCAAAAGAGGAGTATCGCCACCACGCTCACCGAGATACAGGCATCGGCAAAGTTGAACACGGGAGAGAAGAAGATGAACGGCTCGCCTCCCCACAGAGGCACCCAGTCAGGATACTCCGTCACCACGAGAGGGAAATAGAGCATATCGACCACCCTACCCTCAAGGAAGGGGGCATAGCCTGTGCCGAACGGCACGAGGAACGACACGCTGTAGGGTGACGACCCAGAGAAGATGAGACCGTAAAACATACAGTCTATCAGGTTGCCTGCCGCACCGGCTAACACCATCGTCAACAACACCAGCCACACCATGCGCGCACCTGACAGTATCTCCTTGCGGATGTACCATACGAGGAAGCAGCATGCCGCGAAACGGAACGCCGTCAGCAACGGTTTGGGAATGAACGACATGCCGTATGCCATACCATTGTTCTCGATGAACGATATGTAGAACCAGTCCGTTACGTGTATGCTCTCATGCAGGCGCATCCCCGTCTTAACCGAGATTTTCGTAATCTGGTCGATGACGAGGAGCAGCACCTCCAACAGGATGAGGCACGTAGCTTTGGATTTCGGGTTTTGAAACACTTAGTGGTTCTTCTTCATTTTAGACTCTACGGAGAGAGTAGCGTGAGGCACGGCACGGAGGCGCTCCTTAGGTATCAGCTCGCCTGTCATGCGGTCTATGCCGTAGGTCTTGTTCTGTATGCGCACGAGAGCCTGCTCCAGTCCCTTGATAAACTTCTGCTGACGCTCTGCCAGCACGAGTATCTCGGCACGGTTCTGGGTAGTAGAACCCTCCTCCAGCACCTTGTAGGTTGGAGAGGTGTCTGCCACGTCGTTGCCCTCGTCGTTGCGCAACTGCTTCATCATGTCTTCGTAGTCCTTGCGGGCACGTTCCAACTTCTCGTCGATAATCTGCTTGAATTCTTCAAGGTCTGCGTCGCTGTAGCGTTTCTTTATTTCTGCCATAGTCAAATATGTGTTTGGTTAGTATATTTATTTCTTAGTTCTTAATTATCAGTACCTTAGCCTTCTGTTCGCCGAACTCCTGTTCCACGCCGTCAGAGGCATCGCCAAAGGCGAGGCTGTTGGCAAGCACCTGCGAAGAGATATGGTCGCCGAAGGCTTTCACGGCATCCACGAGTTCCGGCTTCTCCTCAAGCACCACGTTGATGCGGTCGGTTATCTCGAAGCCAGAGTCCTTTCTCAAAGCCTGGATGCGCTTGATGATGAGGCGCGCCATACCTTCGTTCTTCAGTTCGGGCGTTATCTCGATATCGAGGGCTACGGTGATGGTGCCCTCCTGTGCTATCGTCCATCCAGGGATGTCTTCCGAGATAATCTCCACGTCTGCCGCCTCAACGGTAACATCCTGCCCTGCTGCGATGAGGACAATGCTGCCTTCTGCCTCCAGCTTGGCTATCTGCTCCTGCGTCATGGCGAGCACGGCGTTGTTGACGTCCTTCATCAGCTTACCAAACTTCTTGCCCATCACGCGGAAGTTACACTTCACCTTCTTGACGAGCTGCATGCCTGAGCCCTCCTCGATGAACGAGAGTTCCTTGACGTTGGTCTCGGCAAGGATTACGCCTGCCATGCGCTCTATGCGTGCACGCAGAGTGCTGTCGCCTGCCGGTATAGAGATGGTCTGCAGAGCCTGTATCACTGGTATCTTCACCTTCTTGCGGAGTGAGAGCACCATTGACGTAACCTGCATAGCCACCTGCATAGCCTGCTCCAGTTCGGTGTCGATGTATGCCTCGTTAGCCTCAGGGAACTTGGCAAGATGCACGCTGAGGGCATTGTCACGTCCCGTCACCTCGTTGAGGTCCTTGAACAACTGGTCGGCATAGAACGGAGAGATAGGCGCGATGAGGCGTGCCAGAGTCTCTATACATGTATATAAGGTCTGGTAAGCCGACAGCTTGTCGTCGGTCATGCCGCCACCCCAGAAGCGCTTCTTGTTGAGGCGTATGTACCAGTTGGAGAGCTTGTCGATGACGAAGTTCTGTATCAGTCTGCCTGCCGGTGTCACGTCGTAGTCGGCAAGGTACTTGTCAACGTCCTTCACGAGGGTGTTGAGCTCAGAGAGCAGCCAACGGTCGAAGTCGGGGCGCTTGCTGTAGTCAATGTCTGCCTCCTTGTACTCGAAGCCGTCAACGTTGGCATAGAGGGTGAAGAAGGAGTAAGCCTGATAGAGCTTGATGAAGAAGCTTGACGTTACCTCCTTCACGCCGTCGGGGTCGAACGAGAGGTTGTCCCAAGGGCTTGAGTTGGTAACCATGTACCAGCGCACGGCGTCCGTGCCGTAGGTGTCGATACAGTCAAACGGATTGATTACGTTGCCCAGTCGCTTAGACATCTTGATGCCGTTCTTGTCGAGCACGAGACCGTTGGATATGACGTTCTTGAACGCCACGCTGTCGAACACCATAGTGCCTATAGCATGGAGCGTAAAGAACCATCCGCGTGTCTGGTCAACGCCTTCAGCAATAAAATCAGCAGGATAAGCTATATTCTTATCTATTAAGTCTTTATTCTCGAATGGGTAGTGTATCTGTGCGTAAGGCATAGCACCCGAATCAAACCACACGTCGATGAGGTCGAGCTCGCGTGTCAGCACGCTGCCGTCCTTGCCCACCAGCTTGATGTAGTCAACGTACGGACGGTGTATGTCTATGCGGTCGTAGTTCTCCTGACTCATGTCGCCAGGCACGAAGCCTTTGTCCTTGAGCGGATTGCTCTCCATCACGCCTGCCTTGACAGCCTTCTCTATCTCGTTGTATAGTTCCTCAAGGCTGCCTATGCAGATTTCCTCCTTGGTGTCGCGGTTGCGCCAGATAGGAAGCGGGGTGCCCCAGTAGCGTGAGCGTGAGAGGTTCCAGACGTTGAGGTTCTCCAGCCATTTGCCGAAGCGTCCCGTGCCTGTTGACTCGGGGTGCCAGTTGATGGTCTGGTTGAGCTCAAACATGCGGTCTTTCTTCGCCGTAGAGCGGATGAACCACGAGTCGAGCGGATAGTAGAGCACAGGCTTGTCAGTGCGCCAGCAATGAGGGTAGTTGTGCACGTGCTTCTCTATCTTGAACGCCGTGCCTTCCTCCTTCATCTCAAGGCAGATAACGACGTTGAGGTCCATGTCCTTCGCGGCTGCCTTCTCGTCGTATTTGCCGTCAACGTTATACTTGGGGTCGTAGGCGTTCTTCACGTAATCGCCTGCGTGCTTCCAGTAGCTCTCGTTGACGCACAGGGCAAGGAACTCAGCGTCTATGTCGTCCTTAACGAAATATTTACCCTGGAAGTCCACCATAGGACGCGTGTCGCCAGCCTTGTCCACGATGAATAGCGACGGTATGCCTGCGTCCTTTGCCACCTTGGCATCGTCAGCACCGAAGGTAGGTGCTATGTGTACGATACCCGTACCGTCTTCAGTAGTGACGTAGTCGCCTGGGATAACGCGGAAGGCGTCAGCCGACTTGTCAACCACCTTGTCGTTCTCTATTGCCGAAGGCTTCACCCAAGGCATCAGCTGCTCATAGTGCAAACCCACGAGGTCTGCGCCTATGCCTTTCCACAGCACCTCTATCTCCTTGGTTACATTGCCCTCCTCGTCCTTCTCTGGCTGGAAGTATGCGCTGAGGCGGCTCTCTGCTATGATATATATTGCCTCTTCGCCGGTGTATGGGTTATTGCCCTTCACAGCCACGTATTCTATCTTCGGACCTACGCACAGCGCGGTGTTTGAAGGCAACGTCCAGGGCGTAGTAGTCCATGCGAGGATGTAGAGGGGGAGGGTTTTCTCTGCAACGGCATTGCTGAGAGTAGCGCCATCCTTCACCCTAAACTGCGCCGTTACGGTGGTGTCCTTCACGTCACGATAGCAGCCAGGCTGGTTGAGCTCGTGAGAAGACAAGCCCGTGCCTGCGGCAGGTGAGTATGGCTGTATGGTGTAGCCCTTGTAGAGCAGTCCCTTGTTGTACAGCTGCTTGAGCAGGTACCACAGTGACTCTATGTACTTTATGTCGTAGGTGATGTAGGGGTGCTCCAAGTCAACCCAGTAGCCCATCTTGTTGGTCAGCTGCGTCCACTCGTTGGTGTACATCATCACGTTCTTGCGGCAAGCGTCGTTGTAGTCGTCAACGCTTATCTTTTTGCCTATGTCCTCCTTGGTGATGCCCAGCGACTTCTCCACCGACAGCTCCACAGGCAAGCCGTGGGTGTCCCAGCCAGCCTTGCGCTTCACTTGGTAGCCCTTCATGGTCTTATAGCGCAGGAAAGTGTCCTTGATGGTACGTCCCATCACGTGGTGGATGCCCGGATGTCCGTTGGCGGAAGGCGGTCCCTCGAAGAATACGAACTGCGGACAGCCCTCTTTTTCCGTTATGCTCTTGTGGAACACGTCGTTCTTTTCCCACTCTGCGAGCACTTCTTTGTTGGTCTCTACAAGGTTAAGACCCTTATGTTCAGCAAATTTCTTACTCACTTTATTCTTTATTCTTTATACTTATTACTTTTTCTTTATTACTTTCGGCGAAGCCGAGTCGAGCCTACTCCGTCCTCATCGACTGTGCCGGCTTCACGGTGGAGGCATAGAAGCTGGGCAGTACCAGCGCTGCCGTGCACACTATGAGCGTGGCGACGTTGAGCAGTGCGACGATGCCCCAATTTATCTCCACCGGCGCTTCCGCCACGTAGTAGGTCTCGGGGTCGAGCTTCACTATGCCCGTATATTTCTGCAGCAGGCTGATGCCTATGCCAAGCACGTCGCCTATCAGCAGTCCTTTGAGCACTATGAAGGTGGCAAGCCAACGGAACGTCTTTCTCACCAGTGCGTTGCGTGCTCCGAGCGCTTTCAGCAGTCCTATCATCGAGGTGCGCTCCAGTATTATTATGAGCAGTCCGCTAATCATCGTCACCACTGCCACGCACACCATCAGCGCCAGTATTATCCACACGTTGAGGTCGAGCAGGTCGAGCCACGAGAATATCTGCGGGTTGGTCTCTTTTATCGTGAGCGACGAGAGGGTGTGCCCCTCGCTGTCGAGCGTCTTGTTTACGCGGTCTATGATGCGGTCCTCCACCACGTCGATGCTGTCGAAGTCGCTTACCAGCAACTCACATCCCGTCACCTCCATAAGCCCCTCTTCGGGCGAGCACGTCCAGCCGTTGAGCCTGCTGACGGTGTAGAGGTCGGTGAAGCAGTACGTGTCGTCGTACTTGGTGAGGTTGGTCTGATAAACGCCAGCCACCTCGAACACTCTCGCCTTCACTTCGCCGTCGCCGAGGAAGTACGCATAGACTTTCTTGCCTGCGCCGAGGTGCATCTTGCTTGCCATCGACTTCGAGATGAGCAGCTGGCGCGTGCTCCTGTCGGTCCTCAGCTTCGGCATGCTGCCCTCTACTATGTTGCTTGCAAGGAATGCGGTGTCATAGTCCTCTCCCACTCCTTTGAACACTACGCCGAGGAAGTCGTTGTCGGTCTTCAGCACACCCTGTTTCAGCGCGTAGCGCCCTGCGTGCCTCACGCCCTCGATGCCTCTGAGCACCTTCACCACCGAGTCGGTGGCGTTGACGGGCTGCGACTGGTCGGCGGTCTGCAGCGTCATGTAGTTTGACACCACTATGTGGCTACCGAAGCCCACCACCTTGTCCCTGATGGTATGCTTGAAGCCCATCACTACCGATACAGACACTATCATGACGGCAATGCCGATGGCTATGCCCAGCATGGCTATGCGTACGGCAGGCTTGCTCACCTTGTCGGTTCCCTCACCGTCTGCCGACAGACGACGTGCTATATAGAATGGTAGTGCCAACGGTCAGTTTAGTTGAGGGTGTTGCCGGGGTAAGCCTCCAGCGCCTTGCGCAGCACGAGGAGAGCACGCTCCAGGTCGGGTTTCTTCAGCACGTAGGCTATGCGCACCTGGTTGACGCCTGCTCCCGGTGTGGTGTAGAATCCGGCGCCTGGCGCCATCATCACCGTCTCGCCTTCGTAGTCAAACTTCTCTAAGCACCAGCGGCAGAACTTCTCGGCATCGTCCACCGGCAGCTGTGCCATAGTGTAGAAGGCTCCCATCGGTATGGGCGAATATACGCCCGGTATGCGGTTAAGCCCGTCGATGAGCACCTTACGGCGCTCCACGTATTCGTCATATACGTCGCGGTAGTATTCTTCAGGTGCGTCGAGCGATGCCTCTGCCACTATCTGACCTATCAGCGGCGGCGACAGGCGCGCCTGACAGAACTTCATCACCGCCTGGCGTATCTCCTTGTTCTTCGTTATGAGGCATCCTATGCGTATGCCGCACTCGGAGTAGCGCTTTGACACGGAGTCGATGAGCACCGTGTTCTGCTCTATGCCCTCAAGGTGGCACACGGAGATATAGGGGCTGCCCGTGTAGATGTACTCACGATACACCTCGTCAGAGAACAGGTACAGGTCGTACTTCTTCACCAAGTCGCGTATCTGGTTCATCTCCCTACGGGTGTAGAGGTAGCCCGTAGGGTTGTTAGGGTTGCATATCATGATGGCACGCGTGCGGCTGTTGATAAGCTCCTCAAACTTCTCCACCTTAGGCAGCGAGAAACCCTCGTCTATCGTAGTGGCGATGGTGCGTATCTTGGCACCTGCGCTGATGGCGAACGCCATGTAGTTGGCGTAGGCAGGCTCCGGCACGATAATCTCGTCGCCAGGGTTGAGGCACGCCATGAAGGCAAACAGTATAGCCTCCGAGCCGCCGCTGGTGACGATGATGTCCTCGGGCGTCACGCTGATGTTGTACTTGGCATAGTAGTCCACCAGCTTCTCCCTGTATGACAGGTAGCCCTGTGAGGGAGAATACTCCAATATGGTGCGGTCGATGTTCTTCAGCGCATCCAGTCCCACCTGTGGTGTCGGCAGGTCAGGCTGACCTATGTTGAGGTGATACACCTTCACGCCGCGCTTCTTGGCATTGGCAGCCAGGGGAGCGAGCTTGCGTATCGGAGATTCGGGCATTTCCACGCCACGTACTGAAATAACAGGCATCTTTTTCTTTTCTTTATTTTTGCTTATAAACCTATAAAATAGGTTGCAAAGTTAGCAAAAAAAACTGAAACAGAGAAGAAAACACCCTAATAATTTAATTAAATGTGCACTACACACGGCTCTGTTACGCTATTTAACGCAAAATTGCTTATCTTTGTACGCAGAAAACAAACCATATTTTCCACCTATGAAGAAAACCCTCTTTACAGCCCTGCTGCTGGCAGCAAGCATCAGCCTCTACGCAGGCAACGGCGCAGCCCTGCGCGACTCCATCCTGTCCGTGATAACAGGCGCACCGTCACAACGGCACGACGCCGCACCGCAGCGCACGGTGTCCATCACCTCATTCGGCGCCAAGGGCGACGGCAAGGCTGACTGCAAGCCCGCCTTCGACAAGGCGATGAAGAAGGCACGCACCTCAAGCCAAGGGCTGCACATAGTGGTGCCGCAGGGTAAGTGGTTCGTCAAGGGACCGATACACCTCACGAGCAACGTAACACTCGAACTGCAGCGCGGCGCTACCCTGCTCTTCTCGCCCAATCCCAAGGACTACCTGCCTGCCGTTGCCACGTCGTGGGAAGGCTCCTTCTGCTACAATTACAGCCCATTCATCTACGGCTACAAGCTCAGCAACGTGGCGATAACGGGCGAAGGAACGATAGACGGCAACTGCATGGAGACATTCCCCAAATGGAAGACCCTCCAGAAAGCCGACCAGCAACGCCTGCGCAGGCAGGACCACGAGGAGACACCCGTCGATGAGCGACGCTACGGCGAGGGCAACTACCTGCGCCCCCACCTCGTGCAATTCTTTGACTGCAAGGACATTACGCTGAGCGGTGTCTTCATCACCAACAGCCCCTTCTGGTGCGTCCACCTGCTCGGGTGCGAGAACGTGGTGTGCAGGGGACTGCGCTACGACGCCAAGCTGGTAAACAACGACGGCATAGACCCCGAGATGACGCGCAACCTGCTCATTGAGGACATAGACTTCAACAACGGCGACGACAACGTGGCGATAAAGGCTGGCAGGGACAACGACGGATGGCGCGCCGCACGCCCGTCGGAGAACATCATCATACGCAACTGTCGCTTCAAGGGGCTCCACGGCGTGGTGATAGGCTCGGAGATGAGCGCCGGCGTGAGAAACGTCTTCGTGGAGGACTGCACCTACGCAGGCTACGTGAAGCGCGGATTATACATCAAGACCAACCCCAACCGCGGCGGATTTATAGACAACATATACTTCAGCCGCTGCACCTTCGGCGAGGTGGAGGACCTCTTCTACATCACTTCCATGTATGCCGGCGAAGGGGCTGACGATGACCACTTTACCGACGTCCACGACATACACGTGGCAGACGTGACGTGCCAACGTGCCAACGCCGCCGCCATAGTGCTGCAAGGCACGGAGGCGAAGCCGCTGCATGACATATCGTTCAGCAACGTCAACGTAAGGGAAGCCGCCACAGGCTACTCGTCCATGAACACCCTCGACATAACGCTGCGCAACTGCAACCTCGGCGGCACGCCACCAGGCGTTCCCTCGCAGGCAAAATAACTGACAGCAAAAGAACCCACCCCGATGAGGGGTGGGCTCTTTCTGTTTTGTGCGCCTGACAGGACTCGAACCTGCACATCGCAAGACACCAGATCCTAAGTCTGGCGCGTCTACCAATTTCGCCACAGGCGCAGAAACGCACATATCTGCCTTTTTTGCGACTGCAAAGGTACAAAAAAGTTAATAGTTCATAGTTGAAAGTTGAAAGTTTTTTCGTCGCTATCGTTAAAAATTGCAAAAACAACGACATTTCTCATTCCCTACTTCTTAATTCTTAATTTATTTTACTACCTTTGCACTCGCAAAAAAAGCAAGGCATAACTTGCCACAAAGCTAAATCGCTGACAGGTTTATCCACTGGAAAGCAGAATGACCACAAAACGGTGTGTTGGATGAGCGGTTTAGTCTCCGGTCTGCAAAACCGGCCAGGGCGGTTCGACTCCGCCACGCACCTCTAAAGGACTCACATTCGTGGGTCCTTTCTTGTTTATGTGCATCGCTACCCTTGCAGGTGCTTTGCTTCCACGTGTGGGTGCTTTGCTTCCACGTCCAGGCGCTTTGCTTCCACGTCCAGGTGCTTTGCTTCCGTAGATGGCGGCACGGCAAGGGCGGCAGACTTACACGCAGGCACAAAAAAAAGATGTAAGGGGCACAAAAAGGACGTACGGGCACAAAAAAATCACTGGAATGACTCTCGTCAAACCAGTGATGTACGCTGTTTTAGTTCTGTGAACTAAGTCCGATGCTATTAAGCAACAGTGTCAGCAGCAACAGTGTCAGCAGCAACTGTATCAACAGCAGCAGTATCAACTGTGTCGTTTGCAGCACCCTGCTCAGTCTTGTTACCACAAGATACCATTGACATAGCAACCATAGCTACGAACATAAAAACTAATTTCTTCATTTTTCTAAGCTTTTTAAATCTGTAAAACAATCTTTGTTTATTAAAACGATGCAAAGTTACACACTTTTTTCATTACACGCAAACATTTTTATGTTTTTTTTTACACTATTTTTGTAACATCTTTGCAAAGCGTTGTAAATGTGCGAGTTACAAATTGTAAATAAATGTTAATCTTTTCTTGTGTGCGTACACAAACATAAAAATTGCGCGTTTTGGGTACTTTTATTTGCTCAATAAGCTACTTTTTCGTAATTTTGCAGAGACAAACGCCGTTTTCGCCTGCTTTATATATATAAATAAGGTGTAACGGACGCACAAAAAGGGACAAAGATGATTGATACCTCCGCCTTTCAGGGAAAGAAAGCTGCATACTACACGCTGGGCTGCAAGCTCAACTTCGCAGAGACCTCCACATTTGCCAAGATGCTGGAGGAGATGGGCGTGGTGACAGCCAAGAAGGACGAGAGGGCTGACATATGCCTCATCAACACGTGTTCGGTGACGGAGGTGGCAGACAGCAAATGCCGCCAGCAGATAAGGCGCATGGTGAAGCGTAACCCGGGTGCCTTCGTGGTGGTTACGGGGTGCTACGCACAGCTGGAGCCGGAGAAGATAGCGCATATCGACGGCGTGAGCCTGGTGCTGGGCAGCAACGAGAAGGCTAACCTCATACAGTTTCTTAGCGAAAAACTCAGCTCAGGCGACATATCATCCCATGAAGGGGAAGGTCAGGAGGGGGCATCTTTCCACGCTGTCAAGCACGTGAAGGACATCACGACCTTCGCCCCGTCGTGCTCGCGCGGCGACCGCACACGCTACTGGCTCAAGGTGCAGGACGGCTGCAACTACTTCTGCACCTACTGCACCATACCCTTTGCACGAGGCAACAGCCGCAACCCCAGCATTGCGTCGTTGGTGGAACAGGCGCGGCAGGCGGCTGCCGAAGGGGGCAAGGAGATAGTGCTCACAGGAGTCAACATAGGCGACTTCGGACGCACGACAGGCGAGACGTTCCTCGACCTCGTGAAGGCTCTCGACCAGGTGGAGGGCATACGGCGCTACCGCATATCGAGCCTGGAGCCCGACCTCATCAGCGACGAGCTGATAGACTACGTGGCACACAGCCGCGCCTTCATGCCCCACTTCCACATACCCCTGCAGAGCGGCAGCGACACGGTGCTAAGGCTAATGCACCGCCACTACGACTCGGCTCTCTTCGCCGACCGCATAACGAAGATAAAACAGGCAATGCCCGACGCTTTCATTGGCGTTGACGTGATGGTGGGATGCAGGGGCGAGACGCCAGAGTGCTTCGAGGAGACATACGACCTGCTCTCACGGCTGCCCGTAAGCCAGCTCCACGTGTTCCCCTACAGCGAACGGCCTGGCACGGCGGCGCTCAGGATACCCTACGTGGTGAGCGACAAGGACAAACGGCAGCGCAGCCAGCGCCTGCTGGAGCTGTCAGACCGCAAGACCGCCGACTTCTACTCGCGCTACGTGGGCACGGAGGCGGTAGTGCTCTTCGAGAAAGCCACGCGAGGCAAGGCGCTGCACGGCTTCACGGAAAACTACATAAGGGTGGAGACCATACAGCCCGACCCTGCCCTACTCGACAACAAAATAGTAAAGGTAAAGCTACATGAACATAGCCATCGTAATACTAAACTGGAACGGTTCTGCCATGATGCAGAGATACTTGCCGTCTGTGATTGAGTCATCAGCCCCGGAAGGAGACGACGCGGGAACGGTTGACATCATAGTGGCAGACAACGCCTCAACGGACGACTCGCTCGCAGTGCTGCGCAGGGAGTTTCCCTCCGTGCGCAGCATCACGCTGGAGCGCAACTGGGGCTTTGCCGACGGCTACAACAAGGCGTTCGAGATACTCGACAGGGAGAACGCGGAGCAAGGCAAGCCGTTGGCAGACTGCTACCTGCTGCTGAACAGCGACGTGAGAGTGGAGCGAGGATGGCTGGCACCCATGATAACATACATGCAGGAGCACGAGGACGTGGCGGCATGCCAGCCCAAGCTGCTGAGCGACGTAGCCCCCACGCACTACGAGTACGCCGGTGCCTGCGGAGGCTTCATAGACCGCTACGGCTACCCCTACTGCCGAGGCAGAATCTTCGACACCGTGGAGGAAGACAAGGGACAGTACGACGAGCCCATGCACGTGATGTGGGCAACGGGCGCATGCCTGCTCATCAGGCGCAAGGACTACTGGCAGGCTGGCGGACTGGACGGTCGCTTCTTTGCCCACAACGAGGAGATAGACCTCTGCTGGCGCCTCAACCTCGCGGGCAGGAAGGTGGCGTGCGTGCCTGCAAGCACCGCCTACCACTACGGCGGCGGTACGCTGCCCAAGGGCAGTCCGCGCAAGAACTACCTCAACTTCCGCAACAACCTAACCATGCTCTACAAGAACCTGCCCGAGGCAGAGCTGAGGGGCGTGATGCGTATGCGAATGATATTAGACTACGTGGCAGCCTTCAAGATGCTCATCCTCGAGCGCAGCCTCTCCGACTTCATGGCGGTGGTAAAGGCGCGCCGCGACTTCCGTGCCTGGCGCAAGGACTTCGACGCCGACCGCCGGCGCATACAGCAGGCTGCCCTGACGACAACACCCACAGGCAGGACGCGCCTCAGCATACTGTGCCAATACTACGTCAAGGGCAGGAAGCTATACTCGCAGCTGCCCTGACGGCGCAACACCCCCTACGACCTTAAATTCATTAACAACCCTAACCTATTTAACCCCTAACAAAATGACTGAAACAAAACCTATCAACAACCTGTTCGGGCTCATTCAGCTGCCCTACGCCGAGGACGCCCTCGTCCCCGTCATCTCCGCCGAGACCATCCAGTACCACTACGGCAAGCACCTGCAGACCTACGTCAACAACCTCAACGCCCTGCTGCCTGGCAGCGCCTTCGAGGGTGCCTCACTTGAGGAGATAGTGACGAAGGCTGACGGCGGCATGTTCAACAACGCAGGACAGATAATCAACCACAACATGTACTTCACCCAGTTCACGGCGCCAAAGGAGGGCAACGCCCCACAAGGCAGCATCGCCAAAGCGATAGAGGCGCAGTACGGCTCCTTCGCCGACTTCCAGAAGGAGTTTGAGAAGAAGGGCGCCACGCTGTTCGGCTCCGGCTGGGTATGGCTCTCTGCCGATGCCGACGGCAAGCTCGTCATCACGCAGGAACCCAACGCCGGCAACCCGCTGAAGCAGGGGCTCACCCCACTGCTCACCTTCGACGTGTGGGAGCACGCCTACTACATCGACTACCGCAACCGCCGTCCCGACCATCTCAGCGCCCTCTGGCAGCTGGTCAACTGGGACGTGGTGGAGCAGCGCTACCAGTCACGATAACGGCAGCAACTATACTGCCTGTGCAGATAACGAAGCCACCACGCTGCCCGTGCAGGCTACATAACAAAAAGAACAAGGGTGTGTACACATTGCAGTGAACACACCCTTGCCGATTTATGTATGAGAGATAAATCTCTTAGCCGGTTTAGATCTCTGAGAAGTACTTGATAGTACGAACCATCTGAGAAGTGTAAGAGTTCTCGTTGTCGTACCAAGAAACTACCTGTACGAGAGAGTTGCCGTCACCGATCTTGCTTACCATAGTCTGGTTAGCGTCGAAGAGTGAACCGAACTTCATGCCGATGATGTCAGAAGAAACAAGCTTCTCCTCTGTGTAGCCGAAGCTCTCGTTAGCAGCAGCCTTCATAGCAGCGTTGATGTCCTCAACTGCTACCTCACCCTTAACGACAGCGTGCAGGATAGTGGTAGAACCTGTAGGAGTTGGTACGCGCTGTGCAGCACCGATGAGCTTACCGTTGAGCTCAGGTATTACGAGACCGATAGCCTTAGCAGCACCTGTTGAGTTAGGCACGATGTTCTGAGCACCTGCGCGAGCACGCTGTACGTCACCCTTACGCTGAGGACCGTCGAGAATCATCTGGTCGCCTGTGTAAGCGTGTACTGTTGTCATGATACCGCTCTGGATTGGTGCAAAGTCGTTGAGAGCCTTTGTCATAGGAGCCAGACAGTTTGTGGTGCATGATGCAGCAGAGATGATCTTGTCGTCAGCTGTCAGTGTCTCGTGGTTAACGTTGTAAACGATGGTTGGGAGGTCGTTGCCTGCAGGAGCAGAGATAACTACCTTCTTAGCACCAGCCTTGAGGTGAGCCTCAGCCTTAGCCTTAGATGTGTAGAAACCTGTGCACTCGAGAACTACGTCAACGTCGTTAGCTGCCCAAGGGCAGTTTGTTGCGTCAGCCTCAGCAGAGATCTTGATTTCCTTACCATCAACAATGATAGAGTCTTCTGTTGCCTCTACAGTGTGCTTGTTCTCACCGAACCTACCAGCGAAACCGCCCTGAGCGGTGTCGTACTTAAGAAGATGAGCGAGCATCTTTGGTGATGTAAGGTCGTTGATTGCTACTACTTCATAACCCTCAGCCTCAAACATCTGACGGAAAGCGAGACGACCGATGCGGCCGAAACCGTTAATAGCTACTTTTGTCATGTTGTTTTTAATTTTTAATTAGTTTAATATGGATTCTTTATTATCCTTTTTCTCTTTTTTCTTGTTATCCCTTTACAATGTGATAGTTTCTATCCCTTAATTGAGATTTGCAATGCAAATTTACGTTTTTTTTTTGACAAAATGTTTGTTATTAGAAAAAAAATGCTACCTTTGTACCCAAATATGTCTAAACAATTAACCGAAATCAATTTTCGCGGAAAAATTGTAACGTCAACTTTGCAAATAACCAACAACAATTTATCATTCACAATTAATAGGTAAAGAAACTATGGGATTTATTAAGGAATTCAAAGAGTTTGCCATGAAAGGCAACGTAATGGACATGGCTGTCGGTGTTATCATCGGCGGTGCGTTTGGTAAGATTGTCAGCAGCCTTGTTGACGACGTGCTGATGCCTATCATCGGTATGATAACCGGCGGTGTGGACTTCACTCAGCTTGCCATCACCCTGGGCGACGCCAACATCAAGTACGGCACGTTCCTGCAGAACGTCATCGACTTCATCATCATCGCCTTCTGTATCTTCTGCATGATCAAGGCTATGAACAAGATGAAGAAGGAGGAGCCTGCTGCTCCCGAGGCACCTGCCGGTCCTACTCAGGAGGAGCTCCTCGCTGAAATCCGCGACCTTCTGGCTAAGAAATAAAAACTCCTAAGCCGAAGAGTGCGAAGTCGCCCTTCAAGGGGTCGTCTGGAAAAACCGCACGTAGCTTTTCGGTTAACTTTAATGCAGTATTCATCGATGCCGTCTTGGACTCAAGCAGTCCGAGGCGGCTTGCTTCTTGTATCACGTGGGTGTCGAGGGGCATGATGAGCGTGCGCTTGTCTATTATGTCGCTCCACAGCCCGAGGTCAACGGGCGAGCCGTCTCTCACCATCCACCTGAGGAACATACAGATGCGTTTGCACGAGGACGTGGTGGATTGGGGGATAACGTTAACATGAAACCACTGTACTATTGCCTCGACGGCGTCGAGTGCCTGACGTGAGGGAGGCTGCGACACGGCGGCGAGCGACTGCCTCACGTAGTTTTTCAGTGAGCCATGCTGCAAGAGCATCTCCGTAAGGGAACAGAGAAACTCGTGCATGGTGTGGCAGGTGTATAGGCGGTAGAAGCACTCGTCGCTGTCGGGGATGTCCTTCTCGTATCTGCCCGAAAGCAGCCACTTCTCCACCTCGCCCTGCGAGCAGTCGAGGATGTACTGTATCTTTGGCAGGAACTGCTTCCGGCTGCCGTAGCTCAGCGCCGAGGCGATAAAAGCAAGGAGTTCCTTGTTGGCTTCTCCCTCCACCTGATGCATAAACCAGGAGGGGTCACCATCAAGGAACTCCCTTGTTTCGTATCGTTCAGCTAAAGTTTTGAGGTCAAACATACGAATGGCTTATTACCTTCAACCTTAAACTTTAAACTGTAAACCATCTTACAGTATAGACTTCACTGTCTCGAGCATGCCCTTAGACTGTATGTCGTTCAGGAAGCCCTCAACCATGTCGGTGAGTCCAGGAATCTTGTTGAGGTCGCCGTGCTCGCCCCAAATCCAGTCGGCAGCGAGGACTCCCTCAGCCACCTTGCGTGTGTCGCCGGTAGCCCAGAGCTCTTTGAGCAGGTCCATGATCTTCTGGTCGTCGTTTGGCTCGATAGGTGCGCCGTCAGCGCGTGTGCCGCCCTTGTAGTATGTGATGATGGCAGCCAGACCGAGTACCAAGCCCTTAGGCAGCTCGCCCTTGCGCTCCAGATATACCTTTACTCCTGGGAGGTCGCGTGCCTGGAACTTCGGGAATGAGTTGAGCATGATAGACGTTACCTGGTGGTCAACGTATGGGTTGTCGAAGCGCTCGAGCACGTCGGCAGCAAACTGCTGCAGCTCGTCCATAGGCAGGTTGAGTGTCTGCATGAGCTCGTCGTACTGTACCTTCCTGATGTACTTGCCCACTACCTCGTCGTGGAGTGCGTCGCGCACGATGTTGATGCCTGAGAGGTAAGCCACTGGCGAGAGCACGGTGTGAGGGCCGTTGAGCAGTGTCACCTTACGCTCGTGGTAAGGAGCCTCTGACTCTGCTATGAGCACGTGGAGACCAGCCTGATCGGCAGGGAACTCGGCGCGGAGCTCTTCGCAGGTCATGTTCTCAGCCTTCTCGATAACCCACAGGTGGAATATCTCTGCCTGTACTACGAGGTTGTCCTTGTAGCCTATCTTCTGCTGTATCTCGGCAATCTCCTTGCGTGGGAATCCTGGCACGATGCGGTCCACGAGTGTAGCGCAGACGTAGTTGTACTTCTCAAACCACTCCTTGAAGCCTTCGTAGTCCTTGCCGAAGTCGTCCTTCCACAGCTCGATGTACTTGCGTATGCAGTCCTTGAGGTGGTGTCCGTTGAGGAATATGAGCTCACAAGGCATGATGATGAGTCCCTTCTTCGGGTCGCCGCCAAATGTCTGATAGCGACGGAACAGGAGCTGCACGAGCTTGCCTGGGTAAGAAGAAGCAGGAGCGTCAGTGAACTTACAAGCAGGGTCGAACGCTATGCCAGCCTCCGTGGTGTTGGAGATGACGAAGCGGATGTCTGGCTGCTCTGCGAGCGACATGAATGCCCAGTTCTGTGCGTATGGGTCTATGCCGCGTGAGATTACGTCAACGCGGTCGAGCTGGTTCACCGGCTCGCCGTTGAGGCGTCCCTGCAGGTTTACGTGGTAGAGGCAGTCCTGGCCGTTGAGCCACTGCACCATACCCTTGTCAATAGGCTGAACCACTACGACTGAACCGTTGAAGTTCGTCTTTGCGTTCATGTTCCAGATGATCCAGTCAACGAAAGCGCGTAGGAAGTTACCCTCACCGAACTGGATGATTTTCTCTGGCGCTGTGCTCTTAGGAGCAGTGAGCTTTGATAAAGATTTTAGCTGTGCCATTTTGTTTTTGTTAGTTTAGTATTATGTCTTTAAGCAATGTTTTTCTTACTCTTACTCTCTGTTTTGCAAAGGTAGCAAAAAAAGTTCATAGTTTACAGTTCACCGTTCACAGTTTGGGCTGCTTTAATGTTTTTTAACTTACAGTGCACCTTTTGTCGATGGCAGTTGGTAGTGATAGATGTCTCTTTTCACTGCCATCCTGATGCTTCGTGCGAACGCCTTGAATATGCCCTCTATCTTGTGGTGCTCGTTGTCGCCCTCCGCCTTTATGTTGAGGTTCATCTTGGCGGCGTCGCTCACCGACTTGAAGAAGTGTGGGAACATCTCGGTGGGCATTTCGCCTACCTTTTCGCGCTTGAAGTCCGCGTCCCAGATGAGCCAAGGTCTGCCGCCGAAGTCGAGTGCCACCTGGCAGAGGCTGTCGTCCATAGGCAGGCAGTAGCCGTAGCGCTCTATGCCGCGCTTGTCGCCCAGTGCCTTGAGCAGACATTCGCCCAGGACTATGCCTGTGTCCTCTATGGTGTGGTGCTCATCTACGTTGAGGTCGCCCTTGCAGCGCACGTAGAGGTCCATCATGCCGTGCTTGCCTATCTGCTCCAGCATGTGGTCGAAGAAACCCAGTCCTGTGTCGATGTCACACCTGCCCGTGCCGTCGAGGTTTATGCGCACGGTGATGTCTGTCTCCTTTGTGGTACGCGTCATCTCTGCGGTGCGCTCTCCTGCGAAGAGCAGCTCCGTTATCTTTGCCCACGTCATGCCGTCCCTGCCCAGTATCAGCGCCTTGCATCCGAGGTTCTTCGCCAGCTGTGCGTCGGTCTCGCGGTCGCCTATGACGTATGAGCCTGCGAGGTCGTAGTCGGCGTTGCCTATGTACTTCTTGAGCATGCCTGTGCCTGGCTTGCGGTCGGGGTGGTTGTCTGAGGGGAAGTGGCGGTCTATGAGCATGTCGTCAAACTCCACGCCCTCGCCCTTGAGCGTCTTCAGTATGAAGTTGTGCACCGGCCAGAAGGTGTCCTCGGGGAACGAGTCGGTGCCCAGTCCGTCCTGGTTGGACACCATGACAAACTCGAAGTCGAGGTTCTTGCGCAGGAAGGCGAGGCTTGTTATGGCACCTTCTACGAACTCCAACTTCTCGAAAGAGTCAATCTGCTCGTCGGCAGGCTCCTTTATCAGGGTGCCGTCGCGGTCTATGAATAGTAGCTTTTTCATCTTTTTATGCTGCCGTACAGGAACATCAGCGAGGCGTAGAGGCCTACTGACAATATATTAATAATGGTATAGCACAGGGTGCAGGCAAGTATCATCAGCACGTAGCCGCCGGTGGGTATCAGCGCCGTGTCGCCGAAGTTGAGCTGTCCCTCCACGCTGCTGAAGTATGCGTAGGTCGATACTACGTAGGGCATATAGACCACCGCGCCCGTCACCGCCAGCACGAAGAGCGAGAGCAGCGTGGTGCCCGCTACCTTGCCGAAATGACGGAATACGGCTTTCAGCGCCCTACCCCATCGTATGGTCCGCTTTCCCGTGATGCCGCACATGCGCTTGAACATCTTGTAGAGCCTCATCAGCGCCACCACGTATGCCACCACGCAGAGCACCACGAGCACTCCAGCAAGGACTACCTCCTCAAGGTATATCTGCTTGCCTGCCATCACCGCCACGTTGGCGTGGGTGTTCACCGCGTTGGAGAGTACGCAGAGCAGCGAGAACACAAGGAAGTAAGGCGCCATCACCCTGCACACCGTCCGCAGGTTCACGGCGAGGAACCTGTATCCCTCGCTGACGCATCTTGCGTAAGATCGATATGTATAGAGGTTGTCTATCAAGAGGTCAATGGTTCTAAGAGTAATTTTCTTAACTCTTAATTCTTAACTCTTAATTCCTTCAGCGTCTGCTCCAGTGCCGCAATCTTCTCCAGTGAGTCAGCCTCCTTCTTGCGCTCCAGGGCAACGACGGCTTCGGGGGCGTTGGCAACGAAGCGCTCGTTGGCGAGCTTCTTCCTTACGCCCATGAGGAAGCCCTCGAGGTGCTTCAGCTGTGCCTCAGCCTTGGCTATCTCTGCCTCCACGTCGATGAGGTCGCCCAGCGGCACGGCATATTCGCGTGTGCCTATCATGAAGGCTGACGAGCCGTCGCCCTTCTGCTGCACGTACTGTATGTCGCTGAGTCCAGCCATCTTCTTTATCACCGGACCGAGTGCGGGGCACTGCGTTATCACCTTGTCGTCGTCGCCTGCCACTATTACCTCAAGTGTTAGCGGTTCGCGCGGACCTATGTTCTTCGTCTGGCGCACGCCGCGCACGCCTGATATTATCTGCTTCATCTCCTCGAAGTCTGCCATCAGCTTCTCGTCAGCCTCCGTCGGCGCGTCGAGCTTGAAGACATCGACCATGAGCGACTCGCCGTCCTTGCGCTCGGCGATGTGCTGCCACAGTTCCTCGGTGATGAACGGCATGAAGGGGTGGATGATGTGCAGCAGCTTGTCGAAGATGTCGAGCGTTGCCTCCAGCGTCTCCTTGTCTATCGGGCACTGGTATGCCGGCTTTATCATCTCCAGGTACCAGCCAGAGAACTCGTCGGTGAACAGTTTGAAGGCTGCCATCAGCGCCTCGTTGAGGCGGTACTTGGAGTAGTCGTCGTTTATCTCGGCGTATGCGCTCCTTATCTTGGCGTTCATCCAGCTGATAGCCTTCCTGTTAGAGTCGGAAGCCGGCTTGTCCTCCGTCTCCCATCCCTGCACCAGTCGGAATGCGTTCCACATCTTGTTGCAGAAGTTCATGCCCTGTGCCGACAGTGCGTCGTCATAGAGTATGTCGTTGCCGGCAGGAGCGGCGAGCATCATGCCCATGCGCACGCCGTCGGCGCCGAACTTCTCTATGAGTTCCAGCGGGTCGGGCGAGTTGCCGAGCGACTTGCTCATCTTCCTGCCCAGCTTGTCGCGCACGATGCCGGTGAAATATACGTTCTTGAACGGTATCTGCTTCTGGTATTCGCAGCCTGCCATAATCATGCGCGCCACCCAGAAGAAGATGATGTCGGGACCCGTCACGAGGTCACTTGTCGGGTAGTAGTACTTTATCTCCTCGTTGCCCGGGTTGTTGATGCCGTCGAAGAGCGAGATAGGCCACAGCCATGACGAGAACCACGTGTCGAGGGCGTCCTCGTCGCGGTGCAGCTGGTCTATGGTAATGTCCTTGCCGTACTTCTCCTGCGCCTTCCTCAGCGCCTCCTCCTTGGTCAGTGCAACGACGAAGCGTTCAGCCTCCTCGTCATCGTTCTGGTTCCCGTTCCCGTTAACGTTCCCGTCAATAAAGTACGCCGGTATGCGGTGTCCCCACCACAGCTGGCGCGAGATGCACCAGTCCTGTATGTTCTCCAGCCAGTTCTTGTACGTGGTGACGTACTTCGTGGGGTAGAACTTCAGCTCGCCGTTCATCACCGGCGGCAGGGCTATGTCAGCCATGTGCTGCATGCTGAGGAACCACTGCTTGCAGAGGCGCGGCTCCACGGCGGTGTCCTGGTTGCGCTCCGAGTAGCCCACCTTGTTGTCGTAGTCCTCCACGTGGTCCATCAGCCCCTTCTCGTCGAGGTCTATGGCTATCTGTCGGCGCACGTCCATGCGGTCCATGCCCACGTAGATGCCCGCAGCCTCCGATATGGTGCCGTCGGGGTTGAATATGTCGATAATCTCCAGGTTGTGCGTCTTGCCCAGGTTGTAGTCGTTCACGTCGTGCGCCGGCGTAACCTTCAGACAGCCCGTGCCGAACTCAATGTCCACGTAGCGGTCCTCGATGACAGGTATCACGCGGTCAACCAGCGGCACTACGACCTTGTGGCCCTTGAGCCACTTGTTCTTCACGTCCTTCGGGTTGATGCACATCGCCGTGTCGCCCATGATGGTCTCGGGGCGCGTCGTGGCAACAACGGCGTAGTAGCCCTTCTCGTCCTTGTGCCATACCTCGCCCTCTTCGCCTGTCAGCACGACGGGGTTCTCCTCGGCATCGGCAACGTAGTACTTCAGGTGGTAGAGCTTCGACTTCTCCTCGCGGTATATCACCTCCTCGGTAGATAGCACCGTCTGCGCCTTCGGGTCCCAGTTCACCATGCGCAGTCCGCGGTAGATGTAGCCCTTCTCGTAGAGGTCCACGAACACCTTCATCACCGACTCCGAGCGCTTCTCGTCCATGGTGAACGCCGTGCGGTCCCAGTCGCACGAAGCGCCCAGCTTACGGAGCTGCTTCAGTATGATGCCGCCGTGCTCGTTGGTCCAGTCCCACGCGTGCTTGAGGAACTCCTCACGCGTCAGGTCGCGCTTCCTGATGCCCTGCTCCGCCAGCCTGTTCACCACCTTCGCCTCCGTAGCTATCGACGCATGGTCGGTGCCCGGCACCCAGCAGGCGTTCTTGCCGTCGAGGCGCGCCTTGCGGATGAGGATGTCCTGAATGGTGTTGTTGAGCATGTGTCCCATGTGGAGCACGCCCGTCACGTTAGGCGGCGGGATGACTATCGTGTAAGGCTCCCTGCCGTCGGGTTTGCTGGCGAAGAGCTTATGGTCTGTCCAGTACTGATACCACTTGTTTTCTACCTCCTGCGGAGAATATTTGCTTGCTAATTCCATTGGTCTGAAAATCTGTTTATACTTTTTGCGAATGCAAAGTTACAATTTTTTTATGACATAAACAGAGAAAATCACAAAAAATTGACATTCCCGCCAATTCTTAACCCTTAACTCTTAATTCTTAACTAAAAAAGCAAGCCCCCGCCGAGGGGGGCATTGCTCTCTTTACTCACCTTCCTCCTGTGAAGGCTTCACTTTCTCCGCCAGGTCCACAATCTTGTAGCTGAACCCCGTGCCCGAGATAGAGCGCGAACTCAGTCCCGACGACTTGCCCGTAGCGGCATTGTCCACCGAGCGCGTGTAGTCGGGCGTGAAGCGCACGCGGCCGCTCTTCACGTTCTCCGTCACGTTCCACTCCTCCTTGTCCAGCGAGCCGCTCGAACGTATGGAGGGGTAGAAATACCCTATGCGCTCCAGGTGCACCTTGCCCGAATTGGCTATCTCGTTCGACATCACGTTGGCAAGCTCTATGAGCACGGCATACACGTCGCTCTCCTTCACGCTGACGTTAGCCTCAATCTTCCTCGCCAACTCGTGGGTGCCGATGATGTTCGGGCAGTAAGCCCTGCCGTACCACAACTTGTTGGAGTTCTTTCTCTTGTCCTGACGGACCGCGATAAATACTGACATAACTTTGTTCCTTTCTTTTACTTTTAGTTGATTAAACTTTTCGATAGTGCCTATAGTCCCTATAGCTCCTACCTTTCTCGGAAACCTCGGGGAGGGCTGCCTGCAGTTGCTTTGCCGCCGCGCGCGGGAGCTAAGCTCCCAGCCCCGGATGCTAAGTCACCACGCTCGGTTGCAACGCTACTGCATCCCCTTAATTTCCACTTACAAAGTTACTAAAAATCAGCGAATTATGCAAGTTTTTCGCCAATTATTTTTCAAGTTTTTTTACAGCAAATCGGCAAGGTCGCTGTTAGGCGGATAAGCCTCCATGCGGTCGGAGATGTTGTAGTCTATGCCGCTGGTCAGCAGCATCTTCTCCTTCCACTTCGCGTAGCATCCGCTGTCGGGGAAGAGCGTCACTCGCCTACCCCTCAGGCACTCCGTGCGCTCCCTTGACAGTCCGCCGCTGCCTGCCGTGGCGAGCCACAGCAGCCGAGGCTGGCAGAGCGCCATCAGCAGCGCCGTCTTCTCGCTCTCCACGAGGCACACGTGGCGGTCGGGGTAGCGACGGAGCAGGTGCTCGCCGTAGAGGCACTGGTAGAGTTGCCAGTCGAGGGGCAGCACCCCCTCACGTATCAGCGGTATGTGCGTCCACCCCTGGAAGCCCTGGCGGTGGCCGTCAGCGCCGTAGTGCATTATGTGACCGCCGTGCACCCGTCCTCCCTGGTCTATCTGCCAGAAGATGACGTCGCCCTGCCGCGTGGCGCCCACCATGTAGTCGTCAAAGACCTGTCGGAGCCGCTCCGCCGTGAGCGACAGGCGCTGCGCCACGTCCCCCTGCACCCACTGCCAGAGGCGAGAGCGCGTGCTGTGGCTCTTCACCACATAGTCCATCGCCAGCGGACGGAACGGCGGCAGGGGCTTCGGCACGAAAGGCTTGCGTGGTTGGAGGTCATGCTTGTCGCGCGCCCATCCGTTCTGCCTGAAATACTCACTGGGCTTCATGTGGTAGCCGCACGACTGCTCATGGTCGCAGCGCCCCACGTCGTCAGCCACATAGCTGAAGTCATTCTGCGTGTCCACGTAGCGCACGAAGCACTTACGCCTGCCGCACTGCGGGCACTCGTGTTTCTGCTGTCTCCTGCCCGTCAATATGCGGGTCTCAAGTTGGTATCTGTGATCGTTTGTCATATTGAAAATTGAAGATTGTAAATTGAACATTTAAGTAATTTTTGGGCGGCTATTCCGTCTAATCGTCTAATCCACTATATATATAGGTGGATTAGACAATTAGACAAAATATCTTGTCGCAAGATTAGAACGGAATAGCTGTCTCTGAGGTTAAAGTTATAATACCATTTACCTCATAGTAGGCGCTTCCAACGTGTTTCGATATAAAACTGCTGACAGTAGCCCTGCTAAGTTCAAAGTGTTTTATCAAAATCTCCGTCAATTGGCTGCGCTTTATACTGCCACCCTTGTCGTTGATGCACTTCAAGGCATAGTCAAGGCGTTCCTTCTGTATAAGCTCCGCCTTTTCCCTCTTGCGCTGCGCCTTCTCCGCCTCGTGCTGCTCAGCCATCTGGCGGCGCACCTCGTCGGCATCCACTATGCAGCCCTCGCCGTCGAACATGATGCTCCATTCCGGCATCTCCTTGTGGCGCGACTCCGTGCACTGCACGGTGATGACAGAGCCGTTCTTCTTACACTCCAGCACCGTGCCAGCCTTCTGCGCCAGCATCGTGCCCAGGTGGCCGCGCATGTTGTGGTCCTCGTCAGCCTTGTTGGTGTGGAGCACGCACACTATGGCACACTCGTGGTCCTGGCTCAGCACCTGCAGGTCGTGCACCAGCCGCTTCGCCATCGTCTCGTCGTTGAACGACGCCACGAACTCCACTATGCCATCCACCACCACCACCTGCGGCTTGAAGTCGCCGACAGCCTGCACCATCAGCCCATACAGGTCGCCATAGTCCGAGCAACGCAGGGCGTGTACGTGCAGGTGGCTCGTGATGTAGTCCTTCTCCGCACCCGTCATCTCCACGATGTCCGTCAGTATCTGCTTCACGTCGGGGCGGTTCTGCTCCGTGTCCAGCCACAGCACGCGGGGCTGCTCCAGCTCCGACTTCACGCGGAACTGCTGCCCCTTGAGCCATGCCGCCGCACACACCTTCAGCATCGTCGTCTTGCCGTGCTTCTGCTTCGCCTTCACCCCGTGAATGTCGAGCAGCGAGAACAGCCCCACGCCGTCCACCGACAGCGTAAAGCGCAGCGGCTCCACCTCCGTGTCCAGCGTGATGAGCGTGTCACAGAGCGCCTTGCGCCGCTCCTCAGCCTTCCGCTCCTCCGCCGACGGCTCGTTAACAGCCTCACTAACGATGCCCTCCACCGTCATCTGCCTGTTCTCAGCCTCGCCGGCAGTGCCCTGCACCTCATCAGCTCGGCTGTTTACCTGTCCAGCCAGGCTCCCTGCCTGCTGAACGTTGTCAGTTAAGTTCTCCATTTCGTTTCTTTACTTTTAGGAGATTAAAGTGGTCTCAGGTTTACCTTGCCGCCGGCAACCCTCTGCCACCACTTCATAATCGGCACGCGGCTACGTGCCTGAGAAGTTGATTGCAAAGGTACACCTTTTGTATTATTTGTACAAGAAGCGCAAGAAAGTTGATTTTACAACAGAAAGTGCTGTTTTTCAGTAGTTTACATTCGTATATAAAAAGGTTTTTACGGTTTGTCGCAGTCTTTCTTTATATGCATGTAAAAGTATTTACAAGAAGTCCCTTTTCTGTAACAACTTAGAAAGGCAAATAGAACTTAACCTGTAAAAAAACACAAAAAGAAACCGGTTCCCAATAGAGAACCTGTCAAAACAATTTTCATCGTGTTAGCCTCACAAATCTGTCTGTTGCGAAGCGTTTACTACATATGATTCGAAATTCTTAGCTAAACCTAATGAGGACGAGTTCTTGCTGTATAGGGTTTTACGTTCCCTACATACTGACTGCCAAGTAGGAAACATGTAGTCACCGTCGTAGTGTTTCATGCAGTAGTTATAAAAACGCCTTTCTTTTTCCTCATCCTTTATTTCGCCATTATCACCAGTGGTACTAACAGCACTCCATTTAAGAAGATAGACCATCACACGCGAATCAAACGTCCCCTTTTTACCCATTTCGGCAGCCTTCTTGCTATTTTTATATGGTAAGCCGAGAGTGTCGAGCTTGGTAAGTGTCTTACATACCGTTTGTCCCCATTCTGGGTTTTTATCCCATAGTACTGATGCTTCGTCATCTAATCCATACTGATTGCCTGTAGCTATTCTAATCCTTATGCCCTCAGTCTTTATCCATTGTCTATCATATCTATGGTAATCACGCGGCAGCCATACCTCCATAGGTATAGCGTTTTTGCGACGTTCTGCCAGTTCCTCCTCTGAAACCAACTGTATCCTGTCAAATGTCCTGAACACCTCGCGCACACTATGAAGAATTTCGTCACAGTCCTTCTCAAAAATCTCCTTTAGTTTGTGGACATCCTTTCTCGTTTCCTCCTCCTTGCGTATCATGTCCTTGCACACTTTCATCGTGGTTATAAGGTGAAAGAAGAATGCGGCAAGCTCATGTAACAAGGTCTTTACTGAGTCAATATAAGGTTCTACGCCAAAGAACTGCCCTTGGAACTGACGGAACGTAAGACGGCTGTAGTCAAGCACTGGAACTATGTTGTGTCGTTCATCAAACCTGCGACGCACAACAGGACAGAAAGAGCGGAATATCTTCATGCTACCCGTCATTGTAGTTCCGATACGACGTATGAGTTTATCTGCCAGACGGAAACACTCGTTATGGTCAGTTGCATACTGCTCGATGAAGTTCTCAGAGAACTCCACCAAGTCCATCGACTCATTATTTAGCCTATACTGATAATGACGCAAGAGGTTCAGCGTCTTTTCTATTTTCTTTTGGTCAAACTTGCAGGTCAATATCGACTCCAGCACATTCTCGGCTTCAAACTTCTGTGCCGCCTCGTAAATGCTATTAAAGCCTGTCTCGTCTCTTTGTACTATTGTATTATATAACATATAATTACGGATTTATAGAATCGTTTCCAACAAAAAGTGTGCCAAAGATTTATTGAAAAAGCAATCCCTGACATTTTCTGTCAGGGATTATCATTTTATTGTATTATTTTTCTTGATTATAAGCCGTATAGAAAGAGCTTACATCCTTGAGAAAACATAGGTAAAGGTCACGCCCTCGCCTGAGCCTCGCCATGTCATCCTGTTGCCAGAGAATGTTACGCCAACGACAAACCTCCTGTTGCTGTTAGTCGTTACTATTATATTACTGCCACTGACAACATAGGTACCAGTTGTGCCGAAGCTTGAAGAGGTTGAAGTATAGGTGCCGTCGCTATATATCGTGACCTGCTGCCCTACGAAGAGGTCATCAACAGAATAGCCACCCGACCTGTCATTGCTGCTTGTGCAGTACCATGTGCCGACAGCCTTGCTTACATCAACAGTATCACCACCATCGTCACCATCGTCACCACAGGACACCATCGTAAACATCATCAATACAGCGAGCATCATGCTCCATAGTTTCATTTGTTTCATTCGATTTGTTGTTTTAAGTTTATATTAATAAAAAACGTGGACAAATTACTTCGTCTACGTTTCAGAGGTATTGGGGATAACCTATATTGCTTAAACGAGTAAAAAGCCCACGCTGGCAAGCGTGAACCATCTACTTCCGTCCTTGCAATATTTCATCTAATTCCCCAATTATCTGAAACAAGAATCAAAAGTGATTGTTCAAAACCTTATTTCTCTTTCTTTATGTCATTGGCTTAAATGATTCGTAAACAATGTTTATTTGTCGTTATAGAGACCGCAAAAGTAACAATAATTTTTCTTTCCACCAAATTTTAGCAAACAAAAATAGCAAAAGCCGATGGGCACTGGCGCTCCATCGGCTTTGTTTTTAGAGAGGGATAGTAGCTATAGGAATTATAGCATTTTCTTAAACGTCAGGGGCAGGAGGTCGGCGATGGTATCGGCGATGACGGCATCGCTTTGCGATGCCATGATGATGCGGATGGGGGTGGCGTAGCGCTGCTCCGTCTCGGCGATGACCTGACGGCACATGCCGCAGGGGGTGACAGGCTCAGCAGCGGGGGAGCCGTCGCGCGTGGCGGCGATGGCGATGGCTGTTACAGGGACGCCGGGGTGGAGGTTCTGCGCCGTGGCGAGGGCGGAGCGCTCTGCACAGATGCCGCAGGGATAGGAGGCGTTCTCCTGGTTGCATCCCTGCACGGTGGTGCCGTCGGCGAGCTGCACGGCAGCCCCTACGTGGAAATGGCTGTAGGGGGCATAGGCAAGATGCGTGGCTTCCTGTGCCTGGCGCACGAGAAGGTGGTCTTGCTCAGAGAGGGAGGAGAGGGGTCGTTTTTGCATAGATTGAGGGGAATTTTTATAGGAACTATAGATACTATAGGGACTATAGGGACTATAGGGACTATAGGGACTATAGGGATTATAGTTATTATAGGGGGTTAGGGGTTATCGTTATCGTTAACGTTCCCGCTTTCGTAGCATCCCATGTCGGGGGTGGACTTACGGGCGGTGCCGTTGATGTCGTCGGCTGACGAGGTGGCGGGGTCGGCAGCGCCGATGACGGGGGCGCCGTCGCGGGGCGTGAAGTCGTACTCGAAGCTGGTGCCGTCGTCGTTGACGTAGGTGAAGAGTCCCCTACCCTGGTAGTCGTCTGCCGCGTCGGCATCGTAGAGGTTGTCTTGCAGCAGTTTCTTGGAGTATTCGTCCTCGGGCTTCACGGTGCGCAGGTAGCTGTGCTGTATGAGTATGTCGGGGTCTGCCTGACTGTCGTAGGGGTACCAATACACCTGGTCGTCGGCATAGCCGGTGACGATGGTGTTGCGCATGCGGAACTTTATAGGCAGCTGCGCCGCTTCGCCTTCGTTCCCGTTCCCGTTAACGTTGTCGTTTACATCCGTCATTCGCAAGGCGTATTTACGTGAGGCGGTGTAGCCGTAGAAGGAGGCGAGGGTGCTGCTGTTGACATCGACGTCGCCGCCGGTGACGTTGAGGCAGTAGCCGCTGGCGTTTGCCAGGAGGCAGTTGTCAATGACCACCTTGGAGGCTACGGCAGAGAGGGCGTCGCCAAGGACGTTGATGACGGTGGAATGGTCCATAGAGAGCTTGGTGGCGGTGGGAGCTGAGCCGTCGGCGGCGGAGAGGCACTTGATGCCGTAGTCTGCGCCGTGGAGGTCGAGGTAGCTGATGGCATTGTCGTGCGACTCCTCGCTGAGCGTCACGCCCTGCCACTTGCCCGGTATCTCGTCGTAGCTGAGCTGCAGGAGCGAGTCGAGACGGTCGCAGCGCATGGTGACGAGGTTGTCCTTATCGCCACTGACCACCAGCCTGCCCTTGACGTCGAGCTCGCCGTCCTGATGGAAATAGATGATGGAGCCTGCCTTGACGGTCATCGTAGCCTCGGGCGCTACGGTGAGCTTGCCATAGACCACGAGGGGGCGCTTGCCTTCGTTGTCGATGACGGTGTCCTCAGCTATGTAGTGGTTCTGCAGCGTGTCGGCATCCCACGTCCACGCGCTGAGCTTCACCACCTGCTGGCGGCCGCTCTCAAGGTTGAAGACGATGCTCTCCTCCACCTTCTGCGGCTCCGTCTTGCCGTTCTCCCTTGGCGACGTCATCTCCACCCACACGCGCAGCGAGTCGCCGTCGCGCAGTTCTATGGGGGTGCTGATGGCATCGTTCTCCTCGGGGTTGATGAACATGCCGTTGACGTTAACCCTGAAGCCCGACTTCGCGGCGCCCTTCTCCTGGCGCACAGACTGTATCCTGATGCCGTCGCCGGAGTAGTTATAGACCTTGAACATCTTGGATGCCGAGGGCACCTTGGAGAACACGGTGTCGAGCGAGAGGGCTTCCTTGGACAGGGTGAGCAGGTTGTTGGATGATGTGGTGAAAGAGTCGTTGTCGTCACAACTCAGCAGGGTGGTTATCACGACAAGGAGGGATGCTATGACTGACTGTATCTTCATTATTATTCCTCAGAACAACAAAATTATTCTTTAGAATAACGCACGCACAGCACTTTTATTGTATCGGGGGTTACGGAAGCGACGTCAGCCACCCTCTCGCCCACGAGCCACAGTATGGTGCCAGTGGCATCGAGGAGCACCAACTGGCGGCTGCGCTCAAAGAGGTTGCGCTTGCGGTCGGTGAGGTAGTCGCTCACCAGCTTGCTGCCTCGCATGCCAAAGGG
Source organism: Prevotella sp. (assembly GCA_017479675.1). GTDB lineage: Bacteria > Bacteroidota > Bacteroidia > Bacteroidales > Bacteroidaceae > Prevotella. Next base: position 7,593 of record JAFVBX010000046.1, on the reverse strand, counting down.
GGTGAAGCGGTCGCCAGCCTGCGCACGGCGTATGGTGAGGGGAAACTGCACCTTGTCGGCATCGAGAGTGGCGAAGAAGGGCTCCTTGCTGATGCGCTTTATGGCAGCCCTGCCTCTCACCTCAACATCAACAGTCTGGTTCCCGTTCCCGTTAACGTTCCCGTTATAAACATACCTTCCACATTCCGGCATCACGAGGGGGGCGGCATCGACAGGCTGCCTGCCTATGAGTAGCGTGTCGCGGTCTTTCACTATGAGGTAGGGGTCTGCCTGCCATCGGCTTCCTGTGGGCGATGTCAGCAGGCTGTCGAATATCTGTCCCACCAGCTTGGAGGGAACGCCGTAGCGGCTCAGTATCTCGTGGAGCACCGCCTCGGGCGACGACTGCTGGTAGAGGCTCGGAATGTCGATGGTGTCGTCGCTGAGACACTCGCTGATGCCGCGTGCCATCGCCGCGTCATAGACCTTGACAGCCTCGGCGACATGGCGTGAGGTGGTGGCGATATTGTCTATGGCGGAGGGGTTGATGGTCTTCAGTAGGGGTATAACGTTGAGGCGCAGCTTGTTACGCTGCACGTCGTCAACGAGGTTGGAGCTGTCAACGATGTAGTCCTGACCGCACGAACGGAGGTAAGAGAGTATCTCGTCTCTCGACAGGCACAGCAAAGGGCGTATGACGTTGCCGTTGACGGGCTTAATGCCCTCCAGCCCACGTATGCCTGTGCCTCGAAGCAGGTTGAGCAGCACGGTCTCCACGCTGTCGTCCCTGTGGTGTGCCACGAGGATGCCTGCGGCGCCGATGGTCTGCATGAGCTGTCCGAAATAGTCGTAGCGCAGCTCACGCGCCGCCATCTCTATGCTCACCTTGTGGAGGGCGGCATACTCCTTGGTGTCGAAGTGCACCTTGTGTAGCTTCACGCCGTGCTCACGGCACAGCGCCTCGCAGAACTGCTCGTCGCGGTCGCTCTCCTCGCCACGCAGGCGGAAGTTGCAGTGTACAGCCTCTACACGGTAGCCCAGGGAGAGCATCATGCGCAGCAGACACACGGAGTCTGCCCCACCCGACAGCGCCACGAGATACGTGCCGTTAGCTGCTATCAGGTGGTTCCTTGATATGTATTGCCTTACTCTGTCAAGCATATAATTATCAATTGTCAATTGTCAATTGTCAATTCACTCCACGTAGAGCACCAGTCCCTTGAGGTACTCGCCCTCGGGGTGGTAGATGTTGATGGGGTGGTCGGCAGGCTGGTGGAGCTGGTGGAGTATGCGCACGTTGCGCCCTGCCAGTGCCGCTGCCGTGAAGACGGCGTTGCGGAAGTTCTCCTTGGTGACCACCTGTGAGCATGAGAAGGTGAAGAGTATGCCCCCGGGCTTTATCTTCTCGAGAGCCTTCATGTTGAGGCGCGTATAGCCTTTCAGGGCGTTGCGCAGTGCGGCGCGGTGCTTGGCAAAGGCTGGCGGGTCGAGTATTATGATGTCGTAGTTGCCTGCCGCCTTCTCCAGATATTTGAAGGCATCCTCGCAGATTGCTTCGTGGCGATTGTCGCCTGGGAAGTTGAGGTTGACGTTCTCCGTAGTGAGTTCTATGGCGCGCTGCGAACTGTCAACGGAGTGCACTTGCTCTGCCCCGCCCCTCATGGCGTAGAAGGAGAAGCCGCCTGTGTAGCAGAACATGTTGAGCACGCGCTTGCCCTTGGAGTATCTCTCAAGCAGCGAGCGGTTCTCGCGCTGGTCAACGAAGAAGCCTGTCTTCTGTCCGCGCAGGTAATCTACACGGAACTTCAGTCCGTTCTCTATGGCTATCGTGTCGTCGGTATGTCCGTAGAGGAACGTGTTCTCCTGCATGATGTCCGCCTTGTAGGGCAGCGTTGTCTCGCTCTTGTAGTACACGTTCTTTATGCGGCTGCCCATGACGTCGATGAGCTCACGTGCTATCACCTCGCGTGCCATGTGCATTCCTACGGAGTGTGCCTGCATGACGGCGGTATCGCCGTAGCAGTCTATCACCAGCCCGGGCAGGTTGTCGCCCTCGCCGTGCACCAGTCGGTAGGTGTTGTTGTGCGGATTGTCGGCTATGCCTATGTCCTGCCTCATGCGCAGCGCCACCGCCAGTCGGCGGTTCCAAAAGGCGGCGTCGATGTCCTCGTCGGCGAAGGTGAGGATGCGCACCGCTATGGAGCCTATCTGGAAGTGCCCCCTGCCGATGAACTCGCCCCGCGAGGTTATGACATCCACCACGTCGCCCTCGCCGATGCCCTCGTCCATGCTCTGCAGAGCCCCCGAGAACACCCAGGGGTGGAAGCGTCTGAGGCTTTCCTCCTTGCCTTTCCTAAGATATATTCGTCTGTTCATTTGCCTTGTTTGTTTCAGTGTCGTCGTTTGCCGGCTGTTCCTCCGGCACCACTATCAGCTCGTAGTCGCCCGTCTGCTTCAGCCGCTCATACTCGTCGTACAGCCTGAGGCAAGCCCACGCGTCGGTGGCGGCGTAGTTCTGCTGCTTCTCCGAGAGCACGTCAGCCTCCCAGTTCGACAGCTGCTCACGCTTCGATATGCGCTCGCCGAAGATGTTGGCGTAGAGCTTTGCCAGGCTCATGTCGACGATGCCCAGCTCCTTCATGTGGTCTTGCAGGTCCGTGAAGCCGTCGGCGCTGAAGTCGCCCCTGCGGTGCAGCCCCATGAGGTCGTCCTTCCACGACAGCCCCACCTTCTTCACCGACGTTGACTCCAGCAGGCGCACCACGGCGGGGCACAGCCCTATCCTGTTGAGGCGGAAGAGGAAGCACGTGTCGTAGGTGCTCACCTGGAGCAGCGCCACCATGTTGGTGCGCCCCTTCTTGAACGACGGGCGCGTCTCGGTGTCGAAGCCCAGCACGGACTGCCTCAGCAGGTAGTCCACCGCACGCTCCGCCTCGCCCTCGGATATTATCACTATCTTACGTCCGGGGAACACCACTCGCGGCAGCGTGGGTATCTGCTTCTTGTCGTATTTGCTGTATATTACCTTCAACTATAAACCGTAAACCTTAAACCGTAAACCTTTAAACCGTAAACTTAGTACGGCACGTCGTCATTGGATATGCGTCCGCCGCTGAGTGGGTCGTCGTCAGGGCTGAACGAGGTGTTGAGCGACGAGCTCCTTATGCTGCCGCTGTCTGACACGGCGTAGGGGTCGTACTCGTCGGGGTTGGCGAAGCGTGTGTATTCGCCCTTGAACGACAGCGTGACGTCCTTCGTGGCGCCCTTACGGTGCTTGGCTATGATGATCTGCGCCATGCCCTTCAGCGAGTTGCCCTCGTGGTCCTCCGTGATGCCGTAGTACTCCGGTCGGTGCACGAAGAGCACCATGTCGGCATCCTGCTCTATGGCTCCCGACTCTCTCAGGTCGCTCAGCTGCGGACGGTTGGTAGCACTGCCGCTCGGTCCCTGCCTCTGCTCTACGGCACGCGAGAGCTGTGAGAGCGCTATGATAGGTATGTTGAGCTCCTTGGCGAGGCTCTTCAGCGACCTCGAAATGGTCGATACCTCCTCCTGTCGTGAGTTGGTCTTTATGCCCGATGCCGTCATCAGCTGCAGGTAGTCTATCATGATGAGCTTCACGTGCTGCTCCTTGACCAGTCGGCGTGCCTTGGTGCGCAGCTCGAAGACTGACAGTCCCGGCGTGTCGTCGATGAATAGCGGTGCGCCCTGCATCCTGCCTATGTTGTTGTCGAAGCGTGCCCACTCGTCCTGGCTCAGCTGGCCGTTCATTATCTTTGAGCCTGGCACTGAGCACACGTTGGATATGAGGCGGTTGACGAGCTGCACGTTGGTCATTTCGAGCGAGAAGAACGCCACCGGCTCCCTGTTGTCTATGGCGATGTTCTTGGCGAGCGAGAGGGCGAACGACGTCTTACCCATCGCAGGGCGTCCTGCTATGATGATGAGGTCCGACTCCTGCCATCCCGACGTCACCTTGTCCATCTCCGTGTAGCCTGTTGACAGTCCCGTGATGCCCGTAGTGTTGCTTGCCGCCTTCTCTATTATGAGTCGTGCCTGCGCCACTATGGAGTCTATCTGCACGTAGTCCTGCTTCATGTTCTTCTGCGACAGCTCGAAGAGCTCGCCCTCCGTCGCCTGCATCAGCTCGTCGATGTCCTGTCCCTCGTCAAGCGCCCTCGTCGCCACTCCCGATGCGAACGATATGAGCTGTCGTGCCACGTATTTCTGCACCAATATATGTGCGTGGTACTCTATGTTGGCTGACGATGCTACGGTGTTCGTCAGCTCCACTATGTACGCCGTGCCTCCCACCTGGTCGTAGGTGCCGTCCTGCCTCAGCTGTTCGCATACGGTCATCATATCGACGGGCTTCTCCGCCAGGTTGAGCGACAGTATGGCGCTGTATATCTTCTGGTGGCGCGGGTCGTAGAACGTCTCGGGGTGCAGCACCTCGCTCACCACGGTGAAGGCGTCCGCGTCTATCATCAGTGCTCCAAGCACTACGGTCTCCACCTCCACCGCCTGCGGCGGCAGCTGCCCTATCGATGCGAGCATCGCGTCATTGTCTGTTTTCCTTCTTGATGATTTTGAAGAAGTATTTGTCGGCATATCGTGATATGTTACTTTGTGTTAATAGATATTCTTCGTCTATGCTGTCGGGGAACAGTCCGTATATGGTGCTTCCGCTTCCCGACATCGAGGCGTATGTCGCTCCGCTGTCGTACATCGCCTCCTTCACCTCGCGCAGTATGGGCAGCTTGTCGAATATGCTGTCCTCGAAGTCGTTGGTCAGCCTGCCGCGCCACTCGCTCATGGGCAGCGTCCCTACCACCTCCCTGCAGTTGTGCTCCGCAGGGTGCGGCGTGATGCCTGCATACGCCTCTTTGGTGCTCACCGCCACGTCGGGCTTTATCAGCACAAGGTGGTGACGGCCAAGCAGTTTCGCGTTTTCGTGAAAGCTTACCTCAAAGAGCCTCTCGCCTATCCCCTCGGCGTATGCCGGCTGTGCCGTGATGAAGAAAGGGCAGTCGGCTCCCAGCCTTGCTGCGTAGCCCTGCATCTCCTCCACCGTCATGCCGAGTGAGCACACCTCGTTGAGTGCGCGTATCATGTATGCGCCGTCGCTGCTGCCCCCTCCCATGCCAGCCTGCATGGGTATATGCTTCGTCAGCCTCGCCCTCACCCCTGGCAGGTCGTACCGCTCCTTCAGCAGGTTGTATGCCTTCACCACAAGGTTCTGCTCCGGGCGGCACAGCTCCCCTGCCCCAACAACCTCAAGGCTACAACCGCTGTTTTCGTAGCCCGTAGGGCGTTTCGTTTTCGTAGCAATCGTAGATTGTGTTTCGTTTTCATTAATCCAAACCTCCAGTTCGTCGTGGATGTCCACAGGATAGAACACGGTCTCCAGGTCGTGGTAGCCGTCGGCTCGCTTCACCACCACGTTCAGTCCCAGGTTTATTTTCGCGCAAGGGTAGTACATCGTTTACGGTTTACGGTTTATGGTTTACGGTTTATGGTTTACGGTTTATGGTTTACGGTTTATGGTTTACGGTTAAACGTCTAAACGCTTAAACGCCTAAACGTCAAGTTCCTCCAGCCACATTGTTGAGCACGCGTCGGTCGGCATGCGCCAGTCGCCGCGCGGCGACAGCGATACTGAGCCTACCTTCGGACCGTCGGGCAGGCACGAACGCTTGAACTGCTGTGCGAAGAAGCGTTTGAGGAACGTCCTCAGCCATTTGCCTATCGTCTCCTCGTCATATTTATGCTCCGCGTCGTTGGCGAAGGCGTGCTTGGCGAGCATCATTATCTTCGACGGCTTGAAGCCGTAGCGCAGCATGTAGTAGAGGAAGAAGTCGTGCAGTATGTACGGTCCCACGAGGTCCTCCGTCTTCTGTGCTATGTCGCCGTTCTCGTCGGCAGGTATCAGCTCCGGCGATATCGGCGTGTCGATGATGTCGAGCAGCGTCAGTCGGCTGGCGGGGTCTATGCCGCTGTCCGCCACGTAGTTCACTATGTAGCGTATCAGCGTCTTGGGTATCGACACGTTGACGCCGTACATCGACATGTGGTCGCCGTTGTACGTAGCCCACCCCAGAGCCAGCTCCGAGAGGTCGCCAGTGCCTATTACCAGTCCTCCCAGCTTGTTGCTCAGGTCCATCAGTATCTGCGTGCGCTCGCGTGCCTGGCTGTTCTCGTATGTCGTGTCGTGCACGTCGATGTCGTGTCCTATGTCCTTGAAGTGCTGTATGCACGCCTCCCTGATGCTTATCTCGCGTATCGTTATGCCGAGCGACTTCATGAGGCTCATGGCGTTGCTGTATGTGCGGTCTGTGGTGCCGAATCCCGGCATCGTCACTCCCACTATCCCCGTGCGCGGCATCTTCAGCTTGTCGAATGTCTTGACGCACACCAGCAGTGCCAGCGTGGAGTCCAGTCCTCCGCTGATGCCCACCACCACCGTCTGGCATCCCGTGTGCACCAGTCGCTTGGCGAGTCCCGCCACCTGTATGCTGAATATCTCCTCGCACGATGCCGCCATGTCCTTCGTCTCAGGTATGAAGGGCGTGGGGTTCACCTTGCGCGCCAGCGTGAAGTCCTTCGGGTTCACCGTCTCGCAGTCCACGAACCTTACCGCGCCGTTGCTGCTCCCCCTGCTGTCATCCCGAGCGCCGTCGAGGGATCTCTCCACGTTGGTCGAGATGACATTTCGTTGTCCGTTGACAAACGTCGTGTTGCCGGCTCTCTCGGCGCGCAGCATCTCGTAGTCTATCTGCGTTATCACCATCTGCGGCTCGAAGCTGAAGCGCTCGCTCTCGGCTATGCACCTGCCGTTCTCATATACGTAGGCATTGCCGCCGTACACCACGTCCTGCGTGCTCTCGCCGAATCCGCATCCCGCATACACGTATCCGCTCATCGTCCTTGCGCTCTGCTGTGCCAGCAGCTGCCTCAGGTATGCGTTCTTGCCTATCAGCTCGTCGCTGGCGCTGAGGTTGAATATTATGTCAGCCCCTGCCAGCGTCAGCCTCGTCGATGGCGGTTCGGGCGCCCACAGGTCTTCGCACAGCTCCACGGCGAACGTGGCACCCGTGTAAGTCCTGAATATCGTTGGCTGCGCCGTCACGGTGATGTGGCTGCCGGCGAATATTATATCTGTCGGGTGCAGGTCCTGCGCCGAGGCGAACCATCGCTTCTCGTAGAACTCCTTGTAGTTAGGCAGGAACGTCTTGGGTATGATGGCGAGTATGGTGCCCTTCTGCATCACCACGGCACAGTTCAGCAACAGGTTGCCCACCATGACGGGCACGCCGCAGATGGTTATGATGTCCAGCTGGCGCGTGAAGTCCAGCAGCATCATCACCGACTGCTCCGCCGCCTCCAGCAGCAGCCTCTGCCCGAAGAGGTCCTGGCACGAATATCCCGTCACCGACAGTTCGGGGAACACTATCACCTCTGCCCCCTGCCCTTCGGCTCTCACTATCATCTGCTCCATCTCGCGCACGTTGTATGCGCAGTCAGCCACCTTTACCCTCGGCACTGCCGATGCCACCTTAATGTAACCGTAGTTCATGTTTTCGTTTACTGTTTACCGTTTACTGTTTACCGTTT
>JAFVBX010000045.1 GCA_017479675.1 Prevotella sp. | reverse complement strand
TAGAATCAAAAGTTGATGTCCAGTCTTATGTCCTATTATCTTTTATCTATCCATTGGCATCTCTGGTTAGTGATTACACTTCTATGTACGATTATCTGGGTGCAAAGATACAAATAATATTTGAAAACGAAAAAAATGGATATAGAAAAAATCAAATTCGTTTTGCCACGTCAGCTTTATTTCGTAACTTTGCAATCTAAATAACATAAGAAAAAGAAATCACAACGAAATAAACTATGGCATTAAAATGTGGTATCGTAGGACTGCCTAACGTGGGCAAGTCAACATTGTTCAACTGCCTGTCGAGTGCCAAGGCGCAGGCGGCAAATTTCCCTTTCTGTACGATAGAACCTAACGTGGGCGTGATAACGGTGCCCGACGAAAGACTGACAAAGCTTGCCGAGATAGTGCATCCGGGCAGGATAGTGCCTGCTACGTGTGAAATAGTGGATATAGCAGGACTGGTGAAGGGTGCCAGCAAGGGCGAGGGACTGGGCAACAAGTTCCTGGGCAACATCCGCGAGACGGACGCCATCATCCACGTGCTGCGCTGCTTTGAGGATGAGAACATCACCCACGTTGACGGCTCCATAGACCCTATACGCGACAAGGAGATAATAGACACCGAGCTGCAGCTGAAGGACCTCGAGACCATAGAGAGCCGTTATGCCAAGACACAGAAGGTGGCATCGACGGGCAACAAGGACGCCAAGGTGGAGCTGGCGGTGCTGACTGCCTACAAGGAATGTTTAGAGCAAGGCAAGAACGCACGCACGGTGGAGTTTGAGTCGAAGGAGGAACAGCTTGCCGCAAAGAACCTCTTCCTCTTGACGGCAAAGCCCGTGCTCTATGTATGCAACGTTGACGAGTCGGCGGCAAAGGACGGCAACGAATGGACAAAGAAAATCGACGCCATCGCAAAGGAGGAGGGCGCCGAGAGCATGATAGTGGCAGCAAAGACGGAAGAGGACATCGCCGGCTTCGACTCTTACGAGGACAAGCTGCTGTTCCTTGAGGAGCTGGGACTGGAGGAGAGCGGCGTGAACCGCCTCATCAAAAAGGCTTACGCCCTGCTCAACCTGCAGACCTTCATCACCGCAGGCGAGATGGAGGTGAAGGCATGGACTTTCAAGAAGGGATGGAAGGCACCGCAGTGCGCCGGTGTCATACATACCGACTTCGAGAAAGGTTTTATCCGCGCTGAGGTGATAAAGTACGACGACTACATCCACTACGGTTCAGAGGCTGCAATCAAGGAGGCTGGCAAACTGGGCATAGAGGGCAAGGAATATGTTGTGCAGGACGGTGACATAATGCATTTCAGATTTAATGTGTAACTGTGAATTATGATGTCTTTTGACTACATACACTGGAACCCCGACCTGGTTATCTTCAACATCGGTCCCCTTGCCATACGCTGGTACAGCACATGCTGGCTCATCGGACTGCTGCTGTCATACTTCACGGTGAAATACCTGTACCGCAAGCAGAACCTGCCCGACGAGAAGTTTGAACCGCTGTTCCTATATTGCTTCATCGGCATACTGATAGGCGCGAGGTTAGGGCACTGCCTGTTCTATGAACCAGGATATTTCCTCTCAAGCGGCACGCACATTATCGAGATGCTGCTGCCCATAAGGCAGGACATATACGGCTCATGGCACTTCACGGGCTATGAGGGACTGGCAAGTCACGGCGGCACCATCGGCATCATGCTTGCCTTGCTGCTGTATAGCAAGAACCTGAAGGTGAAGTTATGGACGGTGTTCGACACCATATCTATCTCCGTACCCATCACCGCGTGCTTCATCCGACTCGGTAACCTGATGAACAGCGAGATAATAGGCAAGCCAACCGACCTGCCTTGGGCGTTCATCTTCGAGAGGGTTGACATGCTGCCACGCCACCCGGGACAGCTCTATGAGGCGATAGCCTATTTCTGCTTCTTCTTCGTGCTGTGGCATTTCTGGTTGAAGCGCCCGAAACTTGTGGGCACCGGCTTCTTCTTCGGACTCGACATACTGCTCATCTTCACCTTCCGCTTCTTCATTGAATACACCAAGGAGGTGCAGGAGGCATTCGAACAGGATATGCTCTTCGACATGGGACAGCTGCTCTCCATACCTTTTATTATAATAGGTGCTTATTTCACATTCAAACCACTATGGCAAAGAAAGACGGCGAACTGACGCCGATGATGAAACAGTTCTTCGACTTCAAGGCAAAGCATCCCGATGCCTTGCTGCTCTTTCGTTGCGGTGACTTCTACGAGACATACTGCGACGATGCCATAGACGCGGCACGCATACTTGGCATAACCTTGACGAAGAGGAACAACGGCAGCAGCCAAGGCGACGCCATGGCGGGCTTCCCTCATCATGCCCTCGACACCTATTTGCCGAAACTCATCAGGGCTGGCAGGCGCGTTGCCATCTGCGACCAGCTCGAAGACCCCAAGCTGACGAAGAAACTCGTGAAGCGTGGCATCACCGAACTTGTCACCCCGGGCGTGGCGATGCAGGACAACGTCTTGAACTACAAGGAGAACAACTTCCTCGGTGCCGTGCACTATGGCAAGACATCCTTCGGACTGTCACTGCTCGACATATCCACCGGCGAGTTCCTCGTTGACCAGGGCAACCATGAATACATAGAGAAACTGCTCACCAACTTCCAACCCAAGGAGGTGCTCATAGAGCGCGGCAACAAACAGAGGACCATGCAGACGTTTGGCGAGAAACTGTGTCTCTTCGAGATGGACGACTGGGTGTTTACCGAGCAGACCGCCACGCAACGTCTGCACCACCACTTCAAGGTGCGCAACATGAAGGGCTTCGGCGTGGAGCAGATGAAGGACGGACTCGTGGCGGCAGGTGCCATCCTGCAATATCTGGAAAACACCATGCATACCCACATTGGCCACATCACCAAGATACAGCGCATCGATGCCGAACGTTTCGTCCGTCTCGACAGCTTCACCGTGCGCAACCTCGAAATCGTCGCTCCTCTTCACGAGGGAGGCACATCGCTCGTCGATGTCATCGACAACACAGTGTCGCCCATGGGTGCCCGCATGCTCCGTCGCTGGCTCGTCTTCCCCCTGAGGGAACAGCAGAAAATCAACGAGCGCCTTGACGTCGTCGATTACTTCTTCCGCCAGCCCGACTCACGCGATGTTATAGAAGATGAGTTGCACCGCATAGGCGACATGGAACGCATAGTGTCACGAGTGGCAACAGGCAGGGTAAGTCCGCGCGAGGTGATGCAGCTGCGCCATGCCCTCACCGCCATAAAGCCCATCAAGGTTATCTGCATGCAGTCTGACACCGAGGTGCTGCGCAGAGTAGGGGAGAACCTCGACACACTCGACGAACTACGCGAGCGCATAGAACAATGGATAGAACCCGACCCGCCGGCAATGGTAGGCAAGGGCAGCGTGATACGCAACGGCGTAAACGCCGAACTCGACGAACTGCGCAAGATAGCCTTCAGCGGTAAGGACTACCTCCTACAGATGCAGCAGCGCGAGATAGAGCGCACAGGCATCAGCAGCCTCAAGATAGGCTACAACAACGTCTTCGGCTACTATCTCGAGGTGCGCAACACGTTCAAGGACAACGTGCCGCCGGAATGGGTGCGCAAGCAGACGCTGGCACAGGCAGAGCGCTACATCACCCAGGAACTCAAGGAATACGAAGAGAAGATACTCGGTGCGGAAGACCGCATACTCGGTCTGGAGACAAAACTCTTTGCCGAGACGGTGCAGTATGTGCAGCAGTTCATCACACCCCTGCAGCAGGATGCCCACCTCATCGCCGAGCTCGACTGCCTCATGTCGTTCGCCAAGACCGCCGTGGCACATCGCTATGTGCGCCCCGTCGTTGACGAGACAGGCATCATCGACATCAAGCAGGGGCGCCACCCCGTGATAGAAAGCAATATGCCAGCCGGCGAACAGTATATCCCTAACGACGTGATGCTCGACAAAGACGGCCAGCAGATCATCATCATCACCGGTCCCAACATGGCAGGTAAGTCGGCACTCCTGCGCCAGACAGCCCTCATAGTGCTCCTTACCCAGATAGGCTGCTACGTGCCTGCCGACAGCGCACGCATCGGACTTGTCGATAAAATCTTCACCCGCGTGGGAGCCAGCGACAGCCTCTCCACAGGCGAGTCAACCTTCATGGTCGAGATGACCGAGGCATCCAACATCCTCAACAACGTCACCGACCGTTCACTCGTACTCTTCGACGAGCTCGGCCGCGGCACCTCCACCTACGACGGCATCAGCATCGCATGGGCAATAGTGGAATATCTGCACGAGCACAAGGGCAGCAACGCGCGCACCCTCTTCGCCACCCACTACCATGAGCTCAACGAGATGCAGAGCCATTACCCGCGCATCCGCAACTATAACGTATCCGTGAAGGATATCGACGGCAAGATTATCTTCCTGCGCAAACTCGTCGAGGGCGGCTCTGAGCACAGCTTCGGTATCCACGTGGCACAGCTGGCAGGCATGCCCCCCAGCATCACCAAGCGCGCCAACGAAGTCCTCGCAGCCCTTGAGAAAGAGGCAAGCGAAGTAGGCAGCGCAGGCAAGCACAGCGACCCACGCAAAACCCTCAGCGACATAAGCCAGCCCGAGGGCACCCAGCTCTCTTTCTTCCAGCTCGACGACCCCGTCCTCACACAGGTACGCGACGAAATCCTAGGCCTCGATGTCAACAACCTCGCACCCCTCGAAGCCCTCAACAAACTCAACGAAATAAAGAAAATCGTACAGGGGTAGAGAAGAATTTTACGAAAAAGCTTGCACGGTTAAAAGATTTTATCTAACTTTGCATTATGTAAACTGCGTAACGCAATTTGCGTAATAAAGATAAAAACCTTATAAAGAGTATGATAGAGAACCCTTTTTTGATATATGGCTATGAGGGAGCAGAGTATTTCTGCGACCGTAAAGAGGAAACTGCAGATATTTTTGAGTCACTGAGAAATGGTTGTAATCTTACCCTTATATCACCAAGACGTTATGGTAAGACAGGATTAATTCACAATGTGTTTCAACATATCAAAGAACAAAGAGATGACATTGCCTGCTTCTATGTAGATCTTTATGCCACGCACTCGCTGAACGATTTTGTTCAGTCATTGGGAAAGGCTGTGGTAGGAAAATTGGACACCACGCTACAAAAAGTAGAGGGATTGGTAAGTAAAGTGTTCAGGTACAGTCAGATTACCATGGAGCCAAACCTCGCTACAGGAATGCCACAGTTCGCATTAAGCTTTCTGCCTCAATATGCAGAGAACACATTGGAGGATATCTTCAACTACATAGAGCAGTCTGGGCGCAGATGCTACATAGCACTTGATGAATTTCAGCAGGTGCTCGAATATCAGGAGAATAATGTGGAGGCTCTGTTGCGCACATACGCTCAGCGTACTCACAATGTTCATTTTATCTTTGCCGGCAGCAAGCAGCATCTGATGGCGGAGATGTTCAATTCTCCAAAACATCCCTTCTACCGAAGCACAGAGAAGCTAAACCTCAGTACACTGAAAGAAGATGTTTACTATGAATTTGCAACAGAGAAACTCAGCAAGAGAGGGATAACGATAACGGCAGAAGAATTTCACAAGATATATGAATTGGTAGATGGGGTAACATGGTATCTGCAAGCTATAATGAACAGGCTGTACAGGAATGAAAATAAAGAAATAACCGAAGATATTTGGAAGACTGTCATAGGGCAGATAATAGCCAGAGAAGAGGAAGACTACAAACGGCTATACCATCTGCTTACAGCCAACCAGGCATCGCTGCTACTCGCCGTAGCACGAGAAGGTATAGTGGAGACCCCTATGTCTGGAGTATTTCTCAAGCACCATAATCTAAAATCACCAAGTAGCATACAACGAGCCTTACAGTTCCTTATCGACGAAGAATATCTCTATCACACAGACAAAGGATACATCGTGTATGACAGATTCTTCGGTATCTGGCTAAAATCCCTCTAATATAAAGAAAATCGTACAGGGATAAATACATAAATCCCTCTCAACCTTGATTGGCTGAGAGGGATTTTCTTGTTTTCTACATGTTGCTGACGCAACTGGTAGTGGTCAGAATAGTACAGATGGCGGTGAGGATAGCGTTGATGATGACGCTCCAGTTCTTCTTAGCTTGTTCACTCATTACTCACCCTCCTCCTCTTGCTTCTTCTTCTTGTCGGCGAGGTCTATGATGGTTGCCTTGTAACCATAGCCGAGTGACTTGCCGGTTATCTTGCCGGTGGCGGCGTCGCGCTTCATGGTAGGACGGAAGTTTACGCGGAACTTCTTGAGGTTCTCCTGCACGTTCCACTCTTCCTTGTCGAGTGCGCCGCTGGTCTTTACTCCTACGGAGAAGTAGCCGAAGCCGTCGAGCAGAATTTTGTTTGAGTTTGCGAGCTCGTAGTTCATCACCTCCACCAGTTCGGTGAGCACTGCCACCACGTCCGACTTCTTCACGGTACAGTTAGCCTGTATGCGCTCCGCCAGCTGGTCGCGGTTGATGATGTTGAGGTGGTAAGCCCTGCCATAGAAGAGCTTGTTTGAGTTCTTACGGTTGTCCTGATAAACTTTTACTTGAATTGCCATAGTGATTAGAAATTAAAGGATTAAAAGATTAAAAAAATAAAAGATTAAATGGTTAAAAGATTGGGGTGTGTGAAAGCAAACTACTACTATTTTATTTCGTAGTTTGAGCTGACCTTGCGTCTGTTTGGTCCGTCTTGCCGATAGCTGATGTGCAGGCAGTGCACTTTGCCGCGCTTCATCTCTACCAGCATCTGGTCGAAGGTCAGGTTATTGATTACAAAGTTGAACATTTTCATCGCCACCTCCACTGAGCCCACGTGTATGTCGGCAGCCTCGCCGTAGAGGTGTTGTGATGTTCGCGAACCGCCTACTGCTTCATTCAGCTTCGGGCTGCGGTATCCACTCGTTATCCTTATCACGCCAAATCGCCTGCGTAGAGGTTCCAGCACGTTGATACACAGAGCCTGCAGTGCTTCTATGTCTTCAATCTCGGGGTTGTTGTCGATGCCCTGTCGTAGGGCGGTGGCGCTACGCGTGAATTCAATAAGGTGGAAATGCTGCGACAGCTGCATGTCGCATAGGTAGTCCTGGTTTGTAAACAATGAGTTTTTCATGGTAAAAAGATTATTGTCGCTTAATGTTTTCTGAATGCAAAGTTAATATATTTGCAAGGCGAAAGCAAATTTACGATGTTAATAAAAGTTATCAAAAACGACGATGAAATGGGCATTTATTTCACATCTTATTTTATATTAGGTACTTTGTCTAAATTCGTTAAAGTAAATGTTTTTTTCTTCCAACATTTTTTCGTAACTTTGCATCGTTGAAACAACAATATCACAACCATTATGAAGATAATTTACTTTCACGGTTTCGGTTCATCGGGAGCATCGGGCACGGTGCAGATGCTCAGACAGTTGTTGCCCGACGACGAGGTGATAGCACCCGACATACCTGTGGAGCCTTTGGAGGCTCTGCCGTTTCTCAAGGAGCTGTGCCAGAAGGAGCAGCCCGACGTTATCATCGGTACGTCGATGGGCGGCATGTATGCTCACCAGATGCACGGCTTCAAGCGCATCTGCGTGAACCCTGCCATCAATATGTCAACGATGAGCAAGGTGCTCAAGACGGGCGAGCACAAGTTTTTCAACGGTAGGAAAGACGGACAGAAGACGTTCCGCATCACGCGTGACATCATTCAGCACCACAACCAGATAGAGCGTCAGCAGTTTAAGGACATCACCGACGAGGACAAGCAGAACGTATGGGGACTCTTCGGCATCCACGACACTACGTGCAACACCTACGGTGCTTTCTCCAAGCACTATCCGCAGTGCCAGCGCTTCGACGGCGAGCATCAGCTCAATGAGAAGGTGCTGAAGAAGGTGGTGATACCTCTTGTTAAAAGTATTGTTTCCTAGGATATCCTAAAAAGTCATAGGAAATCCTAAGAAAATGTAGGAAAACCTAAGATGTCCTAGGTCATCCTATAAAACAAAAAGCCCCGCGAGATTTCGCGGGGACTTTTATTTTTATAAAGGCTTATCAGATTAGATAAGACCAGCGCCAGCCTTAAACTTAGCAACCTTCTTAGCTGGGATCTGGATAACCTGACCTGTCTGAGGGTTCTTGCCCTGGCGAGCAGCGCGCTCAGCAACAGAGAATGTACCGAAACCGATGAGCTGAACGCTCTCACCCTTCTTGAGTGCACCTGAAATAGCCTCGAGAGCTGCGTCGAGAGCTGCCTTACCTGCTACCTGAGAGAGACCTGCCTTCTCAGCGATAGCCTTTACCAATTCTGATTTGTTCATGTTGAGTAAAATGTTTAAAATTAGTGATATAAATTAGTGATAATTACAACTTTCCGCTACAAAATTACATATTTTTTTCGTTCTACAAAATTTTTATGCAAAAAAATATACCAAAAATACGCAAAAAAGTGGTAACTTTGCCGAAAATAAGCCTTTTTATATGCAACAGATACCTACAATAACGAAAAATCTGCTCATCATCAACATCATCTGCTTCCTTGCTACGGTGGTGATGGGCGGCGCAGGAATTGATTTCAACGCAGCGTTCGGACTGCACTACTGGCAGGCAACAAACTTCCATCTCTATCAGCTCGTCACCTATATGTTTATGCACGGCGGATGGACGCACCTGTTCTTCAACATGTTTGCCCTGTGGATGTTCGGCGGACTGATAGAGCGCACCTTCGGCGAGAGACGCTACCTTATATATTATATGGTGTGCGGACTGGGTGCTGCATTGTGCCAGGAGGTGTCGCAGACGGTGCAAGTATATTCCATGATAGCACCGCAGGGTGGCACCCTCAACGACCTGCTGCACCTGAGTACCGCCGACCGCATGGCTCTCAACAACCTCACTACCGTGGGAGCATCGGGCGCCATATACGGCATACTGTTAGCGTTCGGCATGAGCTATCCCGAGGAGCGTATGTTCGTCTTCCCGTTGCCTGTGCCTCTGAAGGCTAAGTGGTTCGTCATCATCTACGTGGCTATAGAACTCATGTCGGCACTCTCACAGCGCGGCGACGGCGTGGCTCACGTGGCACACCTCGGCGGCATGCTGTTCGGTTACATCATGATACGTATGTGGCGCAACAGATACCGCGACTACAACTACCGCACGCGCCACTACAGCGACGGATGGGACGGCTACGAGATAAAGGAAGACAGCGGCGAGGGAATACTTTCTAAAATAAGAAAATGGTTCCATATAAGCAATCCTAATGACTCCCTCTCTGACAGAGAGGGTAGGGGTGAGTCTTCTACTTACAATAAGAGACAGGACGACTGGCAGTATAACGCCGAGAAGAAGAAGCAGGAGACGGAGATAGACCGCATACTCGACAAGATACGCCGCTCGGGATATACCTCACTCTCTGAAGAGGAGAAAAAGAAACTTTTTGACCAAAGCAAATTCAATAAATAATTGAAAGTAAGGCACATCCCTATATATATACTCGTTGCTATTAACGTCGCCGTAGTCCTTGGACTATGGGCAACAGGCTTTTGCAGTTGGCTGAGCCCCAACACCTACGGATGGCTGAGCATCATGGGCTATGCCTTCCCTTTTTTCATCCTTGCAACAATAGCCTTCCTGCTGGTATGGGTGGTGATAAAGAAACGCTTCCTGCTCATATCCATAGTAGGGCTGCTCGCTGCCTACCAACCCGTGACGCTCTACTGTCCGCTGAACAGCACCACCGCCGCTGCCGACCTGCCCGACAGCCTTATCACCGTGCTCTCATATAACTCAAGCAACTGGGGCAACCTCACCACCTCGCCCGACAAAGTATCAACGCCGGAGGAGAAAGTGAACATGATAGCGGAGATGGTGAAACAGACAGGTGCCGACATACTCGTCATGCAAGAGTCGCCGCTCAACGACCATACCAAGAGCATAACGTCGATGTACCGATATGCCGATACCCTCAACAGCAAAGAAGAAAAAGGTGTCGTAATAACACTCATCTCCCGTTACCCCATCATAAGAAAGGAAAACCTCAACATAGAGTCGAAAGGCAATGCCTGCGGAGCCTTCTGGATAGACGTGAACGGCAAGGAGGTGATAGTCATCAACACCCACTTGGAGGTGATGCACTTCTCTATGGCGGAACGCTCACAGCTGAGCACCATAGTTCACGGCAACCAGAAAGACCGTGACTCCATACGCACCACGTCGCACACGCTGATAGGCAAGATATACAACTCCACAAAGATACGCGCACGCCAGGCAGAGCGCATAGCAGAGTTCATAAAGCAACACGCCGACACGCCGATAATCCTTGCCGGCGACTTCAACGACATACCTAACTCATACGTACACCACACCATAGCAGACGCCCTCACCGACTGCTACGCCACCACCGCCTTCGGACCTGGCTACACCTTCAAGCACTTCGGCATCCGCGTGAGGATTGACAACATCATGTGCTCACCTCACTTCACACCCTACAACTGCCACGTAGTGAAAGACATCACCGTCTCCGACCATCAGCCCGTTAC
>JAFVBX010000006.1 GCA_017479675.1 Prevotella sp. | reverse complement strand
TGGCTTAAAATCGGCGTTTGCGAGGGCTAAAAGTTACGCTCGGACTTTCAACAAGCTAAGCATCAACGGCTTACATAAATTCGCGAGATTTCGATTTTTGAAAGCCGCTCGGCAGTTGGTGGAAAATATCGCAAGGAAAAGGCACTTGCGAAAATCAGAGTGTAAGGCAATCCGAGGCTTTTGCTTGCAATGTGAAAACATGGGAGAAACAAAAAAAATGTTATTTATTCGTCTGTTTCAGATATTTTCCTTAATTTTGCACGAGAACGATGACGAAACCAACTAAAACTAAGATAATGATGACAAGAATGACGAAAAGCGGGATAATCGCAATTTTTTGCGGTTTCATCGGAACTATCGGCGTGCAGGCGGAGGACACGACAAAGGTGCCAGGAGACTGGACGACGGTGAGGTATAACGACGGCGTGAGGTACTCGCAGTGGGTGATAGACTCACGCATCAGCGACTTCCGCGCCAATGCGAAGGCGAGGGGTTTCAATGCCTTCGATGCACAGGGAAGGCAGAGAAAGGGCAGCCTCGGCGCGAGTGCCTTCGACTATGTGCCCGGTCTGGTGGCAAAGGCTATCATAGAGGCGGCGGCATACTACGACAAGCAGACGTGGGCACGTCCTTGGTACTACTCAGTAGAGAGCTATGCCAACAGCTGTTTCGACGCTGCACCGTCGGTGGGCAAGAGCCAGGACGACATGAACGCAGCGAAGATGTATTTCCCTCTGCGCGAACTGGCACAGGGGGCATACAGGAAATATGCGGACAGCCAGACGGTATCGAATGCCGACTGGGCGATAAACAACATCGGCAGGGCGTTCAAGGACCTCAACAAACACTACGCCATACAGGACACGACGCTGGCAGGTGCCGCCGGCGGATGGTGGCACAAGGGAAGCTATGTCGATCAGATGTGGTGCGACGGTCTGTATATGGGTGCCGCACTGTTGGCACAGATGATAAACTATCAGAAGGCTGGCTACGTGACAGGCAGCGCCGAAGGCGACTGGGACCTGCTGACACATCAGTTTGACGTTTCGTGGAGCTATCTGTGGGACAAGGACAAGAGACTGCTATGGCATGCCTTCACCGCCGACCCCGACAACGATGCCTCAAAAGACTGGGCTGGCATAGGACAGCAGCGCACCGAGGACGGCGGACAGACGATAGTGTTCCACTCTGCCGCATACTGGGGCAGAGCCTGCGGATGGTATTTCCTCGCACTGGACGACATACTGGAGCAGATGCAGATAGCAGGCTTGCAGAACACAAAGAACTACGCTACCCTACTCCGCTACCTCAACGAGCTTGCCGACGGACTTGCCGCACGACAGGACTCAAAGAGCGGCTGCTGGTATCAATTGCTCGATGAAACCGACGATTTTGTCGCTACGGAGTATAGGGGAAAGAGCTATCCTGCAACAAAGAATTACCTTGAGTCATCATGCACTTCTATCTTCACGGCGGCATATATAAAAGGTATCCGTCTGGGACTGCTCGACAAGGCGAAGTATGAGCCTATAGCCAAGAAGGCTTACGAGGGAGCGGTGAACGAATTCATGATGCAGCAGCCTGACGGCACGGTGCAGCTGATACACAACTGTGCATCGGCTGGACTGGGCGCGAAGGACAAGAGAGACGGCTCGAAGGAGTATTACCTGTTAGGTCCTGACGTGCCACAGCGCAACACATATACCGAGGGTAAGGTGCTGGGCGGCTTCGTGCTCGCCGCTACGGAGTATGAGCGTATGTACCAGAGGGACAAGGCGGTGATGCTCTCCTGCGACCTGCTGCCACAGTATAAGGTGGGCGACAAGATGTGCATAGGCACCTCGGCAACGAACAATACGACAAAGGCGCAGTACCAGTGGTACTACGCCAAGAACGAGAAAGCTGTCGTAAAGGGTAAGTGGAAGGCTGTCGATGCCACCGACGGCTGCTGTCCTACAACGCTGACAGCCGACAAGCCCGGCTTCTACTACTGCACCGTCACTGCCGACGGCACTACCGTAAGGACGGGAATGACGATAGTAAATTAAAAATTAAGAATTAAGAGTTAAGAATTAAGACGTTAGAAAGTACAGCCGACGGCTATGGTGCCCGTAGTATAATCTGGGGTATCATAGCCGTTATACTTTTCGGTTGCCTTGCTATGGTCGAAGGCGAGGCGCACATGGGGCTTCAGCCTTGCCTGCGGAATGACAAAGGAATATTTTGCCTGCCAGTTGATGTTGTATGACGACTTGGCAAGATAACGGTAGGACATGCCGCCTCCGACGGTGAAGGAGAGGACTCCGCGCTGCATGAGGATGTTGCGTGTGCAGGAGACATCGACGTGGCGCATGGTGAGCAACTGGCGGGCGGTCTGCGGAAAGAGGTATGCCACAGCGTTGAGCTGTTGCCACAGGAAGCCTGCCGTAGCCGTCCACGTGGGCAGCTCACCCTTGATGCCATGATGGAGGGTGTAGCGTGCTGACAAGGTATGCAACTGCTTGCTGCCCGTCTCTGTGGGGTCATAGTACTCGTAGTAGGTGGCACCATTCTCTTCATTGGTACGTGCGACATAGGTGTTGGCGTAATTATGCACCATTTCATCGGCAAAAACGAGGTCGAGATAATGCCTCACGGTACCACTACCAGGGACGTAGGTGACACGTCCCGTAACCTCGGCGATGTCGCGCTTATGATTGGTATAGGTGATGGTATAGGGCGACTCACTGCCATAATAGCCTGTGCCATGACTCAAAGATGCCTGCGCAAAGAGGGAGAGGGCGCGGAAAGGACGCAGCTCTACCTGCACACTGCCGCCGTGACGATCCTCAAAGAAAGGCAGT
Source organism: Prevotella sp. (assembly GCA_017479675.1). Taxonomy (GTDB): domain Bacteria; phylum Bacteroidota; class Bacteroidia; order Bacteroidales; family Bacteroidaceae; genus Prevotella. The sequence goes on along the minus strand of JAFVBX010000006.1, from coordinate 10,030 downwards.
TCACGGCTGCTGTCAGTAAAGCCTTCGTTGCCAAACTGTTCCTCCAAGCCAAGTCCTGCACCGTAGTCTATGAAGGTCTTGTAAACCTTGTCTGCCTTGCCGTTGACGCTAAAGGTGACGCTCTCCGTCTGCCTATAGTATGTGTAGTCGGCTCCCACGCTCATCCAAGGCAGCACGGGGGCATAGCCTCCTACGGAGAATTGCAGGTTCATAAGTTTGTTCTTATGGCGCAAGTCCTTGTACTTGGCGTAGTTTGCCGAGGTGTAGCTGAGACGTGCACCTGCGCTGTAGCCTTTCCACACATCAACGCCGAGGGCACCCTCGAGACGGTATGTGTCGCGATGCTTGCGCCCAGCATTATCCGTAGTAGCCTCAACAAGGTCGAAAGGGCGGGGGACGTTTACAGGGATGAAGGCAGAGCCAGACATATCGTTACCGCTCCAGTTGTCGTAGCTGATGCCGCCATAAGCCACAGTACGGGGGCTGAGACGGTAGAAAGACTCTACGTTAGCGCCTGCCTGCACCACCAACGGCGAGCCGTCGGCTGGTGTAAGCCTGCCGCCTGCAAGGCTGAACATCACCTCTGCCTCGGCGATGTTTGACGTGTTGTAACGCGTCAGCGCCGATGCGTTGCGGTGCGTGAGCCAAGGATCAGCAGAGCTGATGAACGTATAGTCGCGGAGAAGAAGGGAGTCCTCTTGCGCTAAAGCTGTTAAGGTTCCCGTTCCCGTTAACGTTATCGTTAAAAATATAATCAGTCTTTTAGTGAGCATTGCTGTCGTTCGTGAAAGTCATTAGTGGAATTGGCGGTATTGGCATATATGATGTGGGCACCCTGCCTGATGCTTGCCTCAGCATCGATTTCATCGGCATTGACGGTGCCGTCGGCACGGAGGGAATAGCTATAGACAAGCTTGCCCTCATTCTCGGGCAGAGCCTCCGTAGCTTCCTTATCGACATTACGGTAGAGGGAATGTCCTTGATAGCGCGTAAGCCATACGTAGCCGGCATCGACATCGGCGGTGAGACGCTTCATGTTGCTCGTGGGATAGTTGGTGGAGAACACCTCTACGGCATCCACTATCCACTCGTTAGGCACCTTGACGCAACGGTCGATGATATTCGTTCCGCCGCCGTCATACCACCAGTTGGCATTGTCCTGCGCATAGGAGGCTGGAGAAACGTCATGAGTCTGGAACACTACCAATGCCGGTGAGGTGACGCTAAGCGGCCAACCGTTGCCCTGCGCCACACGGATAGCCTTGAGATAGTGGGACGTAGGGATAAGTTCGGACGGTGCAGGGTAATAGCTGGAGTGCGTATAGCCGCTCTCGGGGTCATACATGCAGTAGTAGTCGGGGTTGGCATAGTTGACAGACTGGCTAACGGTGAGGGTGTTGTCAATGGCGCCGTGCACATTGACCACTACCTGAGAATAAGGCTGTATTGTGAGGTCATCGGTGAAATACCAGATGCCGTTCCATACAGGTATGAAGCCCTTGCCGTCGTAGTTCAGCTTACCACCGCCAGTGTAGTTGTCGTTACGTGCATGGGCATTTGACGGTGCCGCAGCACCTACGCACAGGTTGCTGAGGGTGGCAGGCTCGCTGCTGTTGTTGTACAGGATGAAAGACTTGTCGAAATGGAATGTCTCTACGCCGTTGTTGCGCATACAGCCGCCACAATAAAGTTCCTTTATCACAACCTGGTTTATCATGGCTTTCTTCATCTCTATCTCGGTGGCAGCCTCCTCGTTGAGACGCACCACTATCTGACCAGAGGTGCCGTTGAAGGAGTACAGCTTGCCATTGTCGCTACGCTTTACCGACACAAGAGCCTCGTATATGCCCGGCGTGACACTGAATGATGCGACACCCTCGGCATCGGTCTGCACGGTGGTGAGGGTGTTGGTGACAGTGTTGCGCAGCTGCACGTCGAGACCTTCACGCTGACTGTCGTCGAGGTCGGTGAGCGTTATTGCCACACTGCCTAACTGCAGGTTGCCAAGGTCAGCCTCGATGTTGTCGGAGCAAGAAGAGAGGAAAAGGCAAAAGGAAAAAGTAAGAAATAAAAAGTGCTTCATCGGAATAGTCAGAGTTTTAGCCTGAGGGAGAGACCGTAATAGTAGCTGGGGATATAACTGCTGGAGAACAGCGAGGTGTCGAGTCCTGTCTGCGACTGGTTGACGGTCTTCATGTTGTTGAAGAAGTTGTTGGCGTAGAAGGATATGCTGACATGGTCGCCAATCTCCTTCGTCACACTGAGGTTGGCAGAGTAATAGCTGCTGATGCGGTTGGCATTGAGTGTGTAGGGGTAGTTGGTCTTTACAACGAGGTTGCAGAGGTCGTTGTAAAGCGTAGGATCGTTGTCCCTCGCGCTGAGCAGTGCCTCGGCAAACGGTATGCGCTCGTCGGGATTCTCCCAAGTAGAGTAATACTCGGGATAGACAGCGACGTAACGATTCTCGGTATTGCCATCGTATGGCGTACCGAAGTAGTCGCCCTTATCGGCAAGCACGATGCCACGCACGGCATCGTCATATTCGCTCAAGGCGCGACGGTAGTTATAGAGCGTAGCCTCAAGACGCAGCGCCACGATGAGACGTATCTTTGGTATGTGGGTAGTGATGGTGGTGTTGAGGTTTACGACCTTTGACAGGGTGCCGTTGGAAACCGATGCCGTAGCCGATGCCGTGCCGTTGGTACCGCGATACCAACCCACATAGCGGTATGGCTCGTTGTTGGTTCCAGTCATGGTGACGGTGGAGGCAGGCATATCGGCAAAGAGCTGGTCGTTCAGTCCCTTGTAGTAATAGAAGTTGCCATCAAAACGGATGGTAGTGTTAAGGGGCTTGATAGGGGTGAAGTCTATCATCCACTCCACGCCGTAGCGATCGATGGGTGTGCCGTTGACATAGCGTGTGTTGCTCTGGTAGGTACGTCGTGTCAACTGCTTTGAGCCGTCTGCCGCCTGGTAATCTTTGTCAATAACCACCTGACTGCCATCAGCCATTCCTACCGTCACGGCACCCGTATAACGGTCTATGGCATAGCTCTGTGCACCGTCAGGGAGTACGCTGATAGGCGTATATTGATAGCTGAAAGGCGTGAAGAGCGTCGTTGCCATATAGGGGTTGTGCGTGCGATGATGGAAGGCGGAGAGGTTGATATGCGTGCCAAGCATGGTCAGCTCCACGCCGAGGTCCGTCTGGTTGGTATATTGCCAACGCAGGGAAGGATTATAGACTGCCTTCGACGGACGTGTATAGTAGCCGCTCTGGGTGGTATTGTCGGCAGTGGAGGGGGAGTTGAACACCTGCGTGTCGTAATATGACGGCGTAGGATAGAGCACCTGGAAAGACGGCAGTTTTACACTCTTGCCCCATCCTGCATGTATCTCGAAGTCGCTGACGAGGCGCTTGCGCTGCTTGCGCCAGAAGATGTAGCGGCCGTTAAAGCGCGGAGAGAAGCTGCTCACCGTGCCGTAGTCGGAGCCGCTGATGAGGGTAATGTCATCGCGCAGTCCTGCTGTAACCTCCAAGGTGGAGCGCTTGGACACAGGCATGCTGACCTTGTCCTCAACGAAGAGGGCGAGGTTGTGCATGGTAGGCAGCTCATCATAGCGGTATTCGCGCCATGTGGGGGTGTAGCGCGGTTCGGCATAGTAGGTGCCGCGACCGTTGTTGCGCGCCGCTGTATAGTTGATGCCCACCATCACCTTATTGAGCATCTTGCCGAAACGTCGTGCCCAGTCGGCTTTCAGTCGCAGCGCATAGTCCAACGGCTTGGAGTCAACATACTGGGTATAGTGCCACTCGCCGGTAGGACCGAGCACGATAGGTGCCGAGGGATCGTCGTCGAACGGCGTAGTGATGAAATAGCCTTCCTCCTTGGTATGGATATAGGCACGCGTAGCAGCACTGCTGTCGTGGGTGTAGTTCTTCGTCGTCTTGTTGGCAAGTGACAGCGAACCGAACAACGACACATTGGTAATCCACGACTTATTGAGCAACCAATGCAGGTCGAAGCTGGCACGAAGGGAGTTGTCCTTCACCTTAGAATAGTCGTCGAGCTCACGGTCGGGGTCTGCCTCGTTGCTGTATCCTCCCACGTTTCCCGTCACACCGACATTGAGCGTCAGCGGTGTAGTGCTGCGCATGAAGGTGTTCATATAGTTGAACGAAAGGATGTTACGCTGGTACGCCGTGTGAGGCGATGCGGCATTGGAGAATGACAGGGCATGCTCGAAAGAGGTGTTCAGTACGCCCTTGTCCCCTCCGAGGTCAAAACCTTTGTTGAGCGCTATCTGCCGAGTATGCTGATTAAGCTTGCCCTCAATGATGAAAGGTGACTTTCCCTTACGAGTGTTAACCTTCACCACTCCGTTTGACAGGTCACCATATTCCACCGACGGAATGCCTGTGACAATCTCCACGCTCTCTATGTTTGACGTGCTGATGCTACGTGTGGAGGCTCCAGCAGTCTCGCCCGTCATGGCATTGTTGTCTAAACGGACGCCGTCAACCTCTACAGCAGTGCCAAAGGAGGCGTTGCCCTGCTCCTGACTGCCGCTGCGCAGTGAGAGGCGTGAGTCGTCCATAAGGGTGGGATTGACCGTCTTGCCGCCAGGCAGCAAGGTAGCTATGTCACTGACGTTGACCATCTGCTGGTTGTCGAGTGCCGTACGGTCAATGGTGTATGACGTGGTAGCCTCGTCGCGCTTACGCTTTGCCACCACCGTCACCTCGTCGAGCTGCAGGTTCTCGGCACGCAGCGCCACCTTGAGATTACCTATGTCACGTGTGGTGTTGATGGTAATGGTACGAGTACTGTAGCCCAGACACTGCACCGTGAGGACGGTCGTTCCTGCCGGCACGCCCTTGATGGTGAAGCGTCCGTTCTTGTCGGTGACAGCCCATCTACCGTTTTCCTTCATCAGGACGGAGGCAAACTCAACAGGTTTCTTGGCTGTTTCATCGACAACATGACCTGTCACCGTCACATCCTGCGACATGACGGAGACAACGCAGCCCATGAGGGCAAAGAGGAGAGAGAGGAACTTACGCAACGGTTTATGGTTTACGGTTTACTGTTTACTGTTTATGGTTTACGGTTTACAGTTTATGGTTTACGGTTTATGGTTTACGGTTTAGTCTTTACAGATGTGTGGAGGCGGCACGACAGCCTTGATGCCTGCCTTACGGATAGCCTTATGGAGTCGTTCGGCTGATATTTCCTTAGAGAAATACGTCACCGCCATAGTATGGCGAAGAGTGTTGACATTGACATCTTCCACTGCACTGATGGTGAGTACCTCGTCTATTGCCTCCTGTGACGGCATCTTACCTTTTATATTATAATAAGCGAAGGCGACGTTGTCACTGGTGTAGTAATTGACTGGAGTATAGCCCAACTCGTTGATGGCAGTACGTATAGAGTCCTTCGTGGTGCGGTTGGCATCATAACGGACGAAGATGTAATGCTTGTCAAGATGGGGAGCGAGGGAGTCGATGCCCTGCATCTCGTTGAGGCGACCTGTGATACGGTCGGAACACTTCTTGCAGTGCATATCGTCAATGCGGAAACCTATGCCACGACGTATCACCTCATCAGGAGAGTAAGGACTTGCCTTATAGCGGCGTGTGGCATCGAGGATGGTACACAGAGTGTCGGGCGTCACTGCGTCGGGGTTGTATATGATGCTTGCGGTGCGACGCTCCAGATTAAACTGTACATCCTCTACCCCACTGTTCTTTGTCAGTGCCGTCATCACCTTATGTGCGCAGTCGTCACAGCGCATCGCCTTGATGCGAACTGTCAGCGTATCGCTGTCAGCAGCTATCGCACTGCTGCCAAACTGCAACAGTGCGATAGCGAGAGATATTATGAGTTTCTTCATGTTATTCTACAACAACTTTTTTGCCGTTTACGATGTTGATGCCCTTCTGCAAACCACCGAGGCGAACGCCCTGGACGTTGTAGATAGCAGCGTCGGCATCAGTAGCGTCAGCGTTGACACCGTCGATAGCTGTAGGTACGAGCTCTACTGCATCAGCAGTAACAGGTATGATGAACCAACCAGTGTAGTAGTAAAGGACTATACCAGTGACATTGATGACAGAACCTGTTTCTGGCAGTTCAGAAAGTGCACCATAGATGTCCTGAAGTGTCATCTGCTTGTTGCTGGCATCAACAATCTTCTTACTTACACTATTTCTATCAGCCACCGTCACGTTGCTTATCTTCACCAGTCTGCCGTAGTTAGCCTGCTGGGCAGCTTCTGTGATGGTCATTGCAGTACCTGTGAGATCGGTAGCCGTAGCCTCATAGCTTGACAGAGAAGCGTCGGTAACGGTAAGAGAATACTCCATACCCTGTGAAGGATCGTTTACAAAGTCCTTATCTTCAGAGCCCTTAGTGCCTACGATATAACCGTTGAGCGCCGTACCTGGAGTGAGGGTAACACCCTTGATGGCTGTTGCGCCCGTAGCATCCTCTACGTAGTAAACACCATAGTCGGCAGCGTTGACCTTAGCATCGGTAAGTGTCAGCTTAGCTACCTTTCCGTCCTCGACAGCGTTGAATTCAGCGATGGTAGAAACTGCGACGTCCCAGTCAGCAGCAGCCTCCTCTATAGAGATAGGCAGTATCTGGTTCTTTGTAGCGCTCGTAGCAGCAACGATACCTATCACTGTTACGTTTTCCTTAACTTCATCCTTAACCCAAGAATCAATCTTGTGCAGCTGCTGGTTGGCTGTTGCATTACCATTGTTGAGGGCTATCTCCTCCTCACCTACTTTCAGTGTACCCGCTGTAGCACTGGTCATAGTTACCGTAGCGCCCTCAATCTTTACCACGCGACCAAGGTTAGCATTGACCTCGTCAATGGTAGCACAGCTGACGGTAGTATATTCAGAAATAGTCTCTGCAGAGATGGTACTGCTTGGTGTGTCCTCAGTCTCCTTCATCTGTGCATTGCCTGATGCCACACGCTTTACGGTGTATATCGTGCCGTTTATCTTCGTGCCCTCATTCAGGGTGTTGTTGAGGGAGGTGTATTGAATCCATGCACCGCCTGTAGCATCCTGAACGAACACGGTGCTGTAGCCATCGGCAGACTTGCCTATCACCTCTGCGTCGGTAAGGGTGAGCTTAGCGTATGTGCCGTTCTCAAGAGCGTTGAACGCTGCAATGTTAGCAACCTCGGTATATTCTATGGCAGGCAGAGCTGCTGCGCCTGCTGCCTTCTTAACGAGAGTCGCCTTGATATTTGCCAGATAAGAAGTTCCGCCCTGATAGCAACGAACGCCCTCGGCATTACCTGTCCATGTCATACCGTCCCTTGTGCCGCTGCTGAATGTCATGTTGTTAATGTTGCTGTTGCCAGCGGCAGTGAAGTCAAGTCTTGTGATGGAATATCCTTCCGGAGCCTTGATTGTAAGTGTGGCATATTCCTTATAGGTCACAAGGTTCTGACCACGATTGTTGTCCTTATATATCTTAGAAGCAGCCGAGCCTCCCGTCACCTGCAAGGTCGCACCGTCGGCGGTGAATGTCTCATTGTATATATTGCCATTCGCATCAGCAAGAGCTGTTCCTATGTGGTCGCTGATTGTTTCACTGGTGAAGTCGAACGTTACCTCCTTCTCAGGGAAGCCGAACAACTCATCGCTCCAAGGTATGAAGGCGAGTTCTGCCGCCGTTGTTTCCATCAGCTCGGCAATCTTTGCTACGTTATTGGCAGCAAGAGGAGTGAATATGTGCTCACCCTCTGCGAGAGTGCATGACTGATAGTTGTCCGTAGCGTACGTCTCGTCACGCTCGAAGCCCACCTTGCTGTCGGTGTTCACGAACTTGTAGAGCACACGGCTCTTCTTGTATGCCGTGCCTGCATCCTGCTGCCATGACACACTGGTAGAGTTCACCTTAGCATCTGCAGACACCTCTGCGTCGGTCAGTGTCAGAGTGTATGTGCCAGGCTTTGCGGTGAGGAAGAGACCGCTGCCGCTGTTTTCTGCCGATGCCACTACCACGCCCTCGCCAAGAGGTATGTTCTTTACTGACAAGCCACTTGAGTTTGAACCAAAGAAACTTGTTACCGTAACTCCTGCAGGACCAGTGAAGTTACGTGAGGGGTGGATTGCCAGATGACCAGAAGCTGGTACTGTAACCACCAATTCCTCTTCATTCTGCGCTGTCGTGTTGAGGCAGAAGAATGAAGCGCATGATACCATCAGCGCTTTTCTGATTAAAGTAGAGATTTTTTTCATAAGCTTTTTATTATTAAATTATTATTATAGGAACTATAGGGACTATAGATACTATAGGAGCTATTGAGCCAGTGGCTCAATAGTATAAGCCGATGCTCAGTCCGATAGTGGAGCGGTGTAGGCTATGCTGCGCTCCAATGTAGCTGCCGTGTGCACGTGCAAACCACTGCGTCGTTACGCCCTTGATACTGATGGGGTGCTGGTATTCCACCTGAAGGGTGCCGAACCAGTAATTGGCATCGAGGATATCCATATCGGGAATGAGTACGTTGACAGCATAGTCTGTAGTGGGATCGGCAAGGTTAAGCTCTGCCTTCGTAGCGAAGTGTCCGCCAAACTGTGCATCAACGAGCAGGTGACGTTTAAAGAGTGTTACGCCGCCCTCTGCCATTACCGTCGATGCCACATACTCCTGTTTGCTGACAGGCAGCAGGTGTGTGGTCTTTACACTCTTCAGGCTGTAGGCAGCTCCCACATATCCCTTCTGCCCGTTAGAGGCATCGGTGAAGGTGAGGCGATAGTGAGCGTTAAGGTCGAGTTTCTTGAGCTGGTATCGCTTCTTGTATGTCATTATGGTGTTCCAGCGTATCGACGTCTGACCGTTGTCGGGATTTGTCTCCGTGATACGCTCCTGACGGTATTCGTCGGCATAAGCCTCTTCGTAGGTAAGAGAAGCATCAATGGAATGCAGCAGACAATCGCCCTGCAAACGGTTCTGTGTGGAAACGCCATAACGGTTTGCCACATAGAAGCCTGGCTCGTACTTATTGGTGCCATAGACATACTCTGGTATGCGTTCGAGCGAGAATGCAGTCAACGATTTAAACGCTCCACTATGATAGCCATACGTCAGTTCACCACCGAAGTTGTGACTCACGTATTCACGCATATAACCCTTATAACCACCTATGGTACCGGTAGCACTTTCCAAACCAGTCATGACATAATATGCCAGATTAGGGTCTGTCTGCACTGTGGTAAGCGATGGCAACTTCTCCTTTCGACGCTCATAGTGGAAGGCAAAGCCAATGGTATGATGACTACCTACTGAAGCCGTAACGGACGGTGTAAGCTTATAGTCGAGCAGGTTGATGCGAGAACGTGGGTCGCGCAGGCGACTAAGGTCACCCACCTTATATAATATATTGGCGCCATAGGTAAAGCTACCCAGTTTGACGGTGCTCAGACTTGCGTTGAGTGTGAAGTCCTGATGGTCATACTTACCAAACACGTTACTGCCAGAAATGAATGGGTTGCTATCGTATGAACGCAGCACATCACTCCATGCACGGTCCTTTGTACGTCCCATATTGAAGTCAAAAGAACCATAACCATACAGATAACGTCCTATCTTCTGATAGCGTTCGGTTTTGAATAAGTGTTAAGGTAAATCTTATAAAACACTATCAGTAAAACAATCAATGGCTATCTAAAGCAGTCTTCCAAAGCAAGGATCATCATAGTAAAACATGGCTCGAGATGCTATGTATATAAATAAAAACACGGAGCCCAAAGAGCCCCGAGTGGAGGTTGGAGCCAGGCACGAAGCTTTGACTCTTACCGATGCAAAGGTAATCATTTTTTCTTAAACACCAAATAAATTATGAAGAAATTTATCCAAAACATCAAGAAAAGCTTCGAGTTTTGAATAAGTGTTAAGGTAAATCTTATAAAACTATATACGATGTTACGTCCCCTAAAAGGATAGCTTTTGCCTACGAAAAGGATAACTTTTCCATGCCAAAAGCATAGCTAAAGGGT
>JAFVBX010000044.1 GCA_017479675.1 Prevotella sp. | reverse complement strand
GGCATCGCGTTTGTAGTCAGGGTCGTTGATGATTACCTCCTTCGAAGATATATGGCGTTTGAAACGCAGACCGAACAGGTGCATGAAGAAGTTGCGGTAGGCATCCATGTTGAACACCATGGAGTCTTTGTTTGCCTTATAGGTAACGAAGATGGCAAGCGGTGTCAGCACACTCGGCGACAGCCCCTTGCCGAAAGCTATAGTCCACGTGCCCTGTCGCGCCATCTTAAAGCCAGTATTATCAAGTATGAAGAAGAGAATATACACCAGCACGGAGATGATGATGGGCACGCCGAGTCCGCCCTTGCGTATGATGGCGCCGAGCGACGCTCCTATGAAGAAGAATATGATGACGGTGAACGACAGCGTAAACTTGTTTACTCGTTCTATGGCAAACTCACGTCGCAGCTGGTGCATGTCGCTTGATATGTAGCCTCTGAACTCCATGTCCGACTTCACACGTTCGATGTTGTTGCTCGCCATTTGCAGCACGTCGCGCTGTTTCTCCATCGACAGGTGGGTATATATGGTGTCGAGGTCGATGTTGCCTTGCTGTCCCTTGGCTACCAACGCTATCGAGTCGCGACGGTTTATCTGCGGTGTGGCAAAAACGCCGGCTTTCATCTCGGCAGCGAGGCTCACTCCCATGCTGTCAGTAATATGCTGCATGGAGTCTATGCGCTCAGTGAGCTTCATGACCGAGTGGGCTGTTGCCTCCTGGTTGTCGCTGTTGCCCATGTTTAGCCCGTCGTCGAAGTTGAGTATTATGACCTTCGAGATGAATGACTCCCTGCGATAAGGCACATCGACCTGTCCGCCCGTCTCCTGCGAACGGAGGTTTTCAAACCACTCGCCGTTATAGAGCGTGAGCTTCAGGTGCAGCTTGTCGGCTGTTGACTGTAGCCTGCCTGAGTCGGCGAGTATTATGGCGGCATCCTCAAAGGAGTTTGTCATGCGGTATATCATAACGCCATAGAGCACTCCCGTCTCCATGTTTTTCTTCTGCACGTAGAGGTTGCAGTTGGGTATGCCGTAGTAGAATATGCCTTCAGGAATCTCCAGTTCCGGACTCTTCTGACGCATGGCAATCATCAGCTGTCGCAGTTTGCTGCTGGCACGCGGACCTATGTCATTCTGGAAGACGAACGACATCGCCGCCACAACCACCGAGAAGGCTATGAGTGCCCTGACACATTTTATCAGTGGTATGCCTGCCGCCTTGATGGCTGTCAGCTCCATGCTCTCACCCAGGTTGCCCATCGTGATGAGTGAGGCAAGGAGTATGGCGAGGGGCAGTGCCTGTGGCACCAGCATCAGCGCCATATACCAGAAGAACTGTGCCAACACCTCCATCGACAAGCCCTTGCCTATCAGGTCGTCGATGAAGCGCCACACAAACTGCATCATCAGCACGAACAGACAGATGCAGAACGCGCCGATGAAAAGAAGCATGAATTGCTTCAGCATGAATATGTCGAGTTTGCGAGGTCTCAGCACCGTTTTTTTTGCTTGTCCTTTCACCCCGTTTTGGAAAAGCTATCCTTTTAGGGGCTTAAAGCTATCCTTTTGGCAAGGAAAAGCTATCCTTTTAGGGGCTTAAAGGATATGTTTTAGTAACTGTCTCTATTTGTGACGGTTAGCACGCTGTTTTCGGTACTTCGCTTTTTGCATCGCCGAACCGCTTCCGTGTGCTCCCGTCACATACTTTTTCTTCTTCGCCTTGGTCTTGACCTTGTCGTCCTGCTTGGGCTTGTCGCCGCCTCTGCCGAAACTGATTCCATTTATCAGTATCGACTGAAAATCGTCTTCCTTACTCATAACATAGTCTTTTTATCCCCATTGTGGGGGTAGAGGGGGCTTTAATGATGGAACAGACGTACACCGGTGAACGCCATGGTGATGCCGTACTTGTCGCAGGTCTCGATGACATTGTCGTCGCGCACTGAGCCACCAGCCTGTGCTATGAACTCCACACCGCTCTTGTGGGCGCGCTCTATGTTGTCGCCGAATGGGAAGAAAGCATCTGAGCCGAGAGACACCTTGGTGTTCTGTGCTATCCACGCCTTCTTCTCCTCGCGTGTCAATGGCTCTGGCTTCTCGGTGAAGAACTGCTGCCATGTGCCTTCGGCAAGTACATCTTCGTAGTCGTCAGATATATACACGTCGATGGTGTTGTCGCGGTCGGCACGGCGTATGCCCTCCTTGAACGGCAGTGCCATAACCTTCGGACACTGGCGCAGCCACCATATATCAGCCTTGTTGCCAGCCAGGCGCGTGCAGTGGATGCGGCTCTGCTGACCTGCACCGATACCTATCGCCTGTCCGTCCTTCACGTAGCACACGGAGTTTGACTGGGTATATTTCAGCGTTATCAGCGCTATCATCAGGTCGCGCTTAGCCTCTGAGGTGAAGTCCTTTGACTTCGTCGGTATGTTCTCAAACAGTGCGTCGTCGGCAAGGTTCACCTCGTTGCGCCCCTGCTCAAAGGTAACGCCGAAGCACTGCTTAGTCTCCACAGGGGCAGGCTTGTAGCTCGGGTCAATCTTGATTACGTTGTAAGAACCCTTGCGCTTGTCCTTGAGTATTGCGAGAGCCTCATCAGAGTATGAAGGAGCTATCACACCGTCGCTCACCTCACGCTTGATGAGCGTTGCCGTAGCAGCGTCGCACTCGTCGCTGAGTGCGATGAAATCGCCGTAACTTGACATTCTGTCGGCACCTCTTGCCCTTGCGTAAGCGCATGCTATGGGGGTGAGGGGCAGTTTCACGTCGTCAACGAAGTAAATCTTCTTCAGCGTATCGCTCAGCTGCAGACCTACTGCGGCGCCGGCAGGGCTTACGTGCTTGAAGCTGGCAGCAGCAGGCAGTCCCGTTGCCTCCTTCAACTCCTTCACCAACTGCCATGAGTTCAGTGCATCAAGGAAATTGATGTAGCCAGGGCGGCCGTTAAGTACTTCGATAGGCAGTTCGCCCTCGTTCATGTAAATGCGTGATGGCTTCTGGTTTGGGTTGCAGCCATACTTCAGTGCAAGTTCTTTCATTTTCGGTTATATTTATGTTTTCTTTTATTTTTTCGTTTTCTTTCGTTTTGCAAAGACATCAGTCCTTCTGACATCCTTGGGTGTGTCGTTTTCTCTCAACTACTCTGCCAGTATCTGTTGGGCGTGCTCCTTTGTCTTCACCTCTTTGCCAGAGAATATTTTCTCTATCACTCCCTCTTCGTTGATGATGAACGTGGTGCGAATGGTGCCCATCACCTTCTTGCCATACAGGTTTTTCTCGCCCCATGCACCCATCGCCTCGAGCAGAGTGTGGTCGATGTCGGCTATCAGTGGGAACGGCAGTTCGTGCTTTTCTTTGAACTTCACGTGCGATGCAGCACTGTCCTTGCTCACGCCCACCACTTCGTAGCCCGCCTCCTGCAACTGCTGGTGATGGTCTCTCAGGCTGCAAGCCTCTGCCGTGCAACCGCTTGTATTGTCTTTAGGATAAAAGTACAACACGAGCTTCCTACCCTTGAAATCGCTCAGCAGCACTTCTTTTCCGTTCTCATCCTTACCCAGCACCTCAGGTGCCTTGTCGCCTATTTTCATCATTTCAGTCTATTTTCAGTTTGTTTTTGCTTTGCAAAGTTACAACTTTTTTCTGACATTCTTTAGAATGTTAATTGAAAATCAACTAATATTTTCTTGTTTTAGCATTTTAGGTTATACACACACTCAAAAACAGCAGGACATGACAATGTTAGTCATGCCCTGCATACAAATTTACACAAAGATGATACTTTGATTAAAAACTTTCTCCATATCCATATGGACCATATCTAAGTCTTGATGTCCAAGGATACTTTTCATTATTATTTTTAAACACACTAATGACAAATCCATATTTTTCTGAATTTAAAGGACTAGTTCCACCACGATATCTACGATTGCCATCAGAATCTGTATCTTGAGTTAATGAGTAATTTCTTTTGACAGCCTCTGCTATCTGCTCTCTATGTTTTTCTGCCTCAGCCTTTGTTTCATGAATAGAAAAGAGAGAAACCTCATTTAGATAAGTTCTTGAACCATTTTTTGTAAAGTCAAAACTAAGAAAATTGAAATCTACTCCACCATAACTTTCAAATGTGTATGTGAGTGAATTATCCGTTTCGTTAAAAGGTTCTCCAAATCTTTCGTTAAGTATTGTCTTAGCAGATGTCAAAGAGGAACCGAGTTTTACACCACATACTTCGGTTATTTTATCGCTTTGAGCATTTACAAGCATAGGAAAGAGGAACAGAAAAATGCTTATTAACTTTTTCATAATATTGTTTATCGTTTGTTACTTATTATTATTTTGGTTAGTCCAAAAGGATAATTTGAGTATAGACAGAAAAAGAAAACGTGGACTATTTAACTTCGTCTACGTTTACCGAGGTATTGGGGATAACCATTGTCACTTTAACGAGTAAAAGCCCACGCCATTATATGACGTGAGCATCAACTTTTACTCTTGTGACTTTACTTCTAATTCCCCAATTATCGGTAAACAAGAATATAAAGCTAACGCTTCTTATCTATATGTCTTTTGTCTGTGAATTATTCCATAGGCAATAATGTTTTAGTGAAATTTGTATTGTTAAAGAACTACTCCCGAATGAAGTTGCTCCATAGGGAATATTAAATCCCAGTTTTTACCCCAAACGATGTTTCCGTTCTCAATCGTAAAGCGGTTGAACTTTTTGGGATCAAGATATTTGTTATATTGCGGATGCGGATGGCGACGTATGAAATCACCAACATTTACCGTCTGTTCCGTATTATCACTGAAAGTCAAGCAAACGCTGAGATTGCCTGCATTCTCTGCTTTAATAATATACAATTTGTCCATGTCTTAACCTCCCTATAATTTCTTGTTAATCTTTGTACTACGTACACTCTTTTTCATCACAAAAAACTTCACCCATTTGTCAACAATATTCTTATAATACTTCTCGATAAATGATATTGCCGTACGCTTGTCTTTATCAGATAAAGGCTCTGCACCTTTTTTCTCCCTTACGAGAATGTCAGACAGCAACCCATCCATAAGGACAAGGTCAAAGATACTCTCCTGACTCCCATGTATCACATGAACATGAATAGGTTCGTGTTCATTAGAATAGAAATAAAAGATAAAACCGAAGTATTCAAATATCTTAGGCATAGTTTTTGTTTTTTCTGCTTGCAAATATACGGAGATTTTTCCAAACAACAAAATAAAAGAGTTAAGATTTTTCGATTTCAACCTTAATATCTGCCAGCGGAACCTTATTCCAGTCAAACAACGGGAGGAGGTCCTGCGGACGGCAAGGCTCGTTTTTGTCGATTAAATGGGCGAAAAAGGCGAGGGTGCCGATGATTTCTTCTGCTGAGAAACGTTGCTGCAACTGTCCTAAGTCCATGCTCTTGTCACGCTTCGACAGGCGTTGTCCTGCCTCGTTGCACAACAGAGGCAGGTGAGCATACTCCATGCGTGGGAAACCGAACAGTTCGCCGAGGTAAATCTGTTGTCCTGCACTCTGCAAGAGGTCGCGCCCCCTCACTACTTCCGTTATACCCATCAGCGCATCGTCAACGACTACGGCAAGCTGGTATGCCCATGCCCCGTCGCGCCTCCTCACGATGAAGTCGCCGATGTCGTTCTTCATGTCTATGGTCTGTTTGCCGTAGTGGCGGTCGGTATAGGTTATGATGGTGTCGGAAACGCGGAGGGAGGTAGCAGCTGCTCCCCCACCCTTGAGAGGCTGTTCCCATTCCATAAGGGGGGAGGATGGGAGGGAACTTTGCGGTGCACTCACCGCAAGACGTTCCGCCCTTGTCTTGTATGAGGGGTAGAGCAGCCCTTTGTTCCTTAATATACTAAGGTGTTCCTCGTATATGTCGCTGCGCTCGCTTTGGTAGTAAGGTCCCTCGTCCCATGTCAGTCCGAGCCATTCCAGGTCGCGCATTATCTGGTCGGCATAGTGCTGTTTGCTGCGCTGAGGGTCTATGTCCTCTATGCGCAACAGCCATTCACCCCCTTGGCTCTTTATGGAGAGCCATGATAGCAGTGCACTGAATACGTTGCCTAAGTGCATCCTGCCTGTGGGAGACGGGGCAAAGCGACCTTTCATTTCATATTCTTTTTGAAAAAATCAAAGACCTCCTGCTGCATAGCCTTGCTGAAGAAATGCTTCTCGTCCCACAGTTTGGTGATGAGATTCTTCTTTGCTCCCTTAGCTCGCCATGCCTTGTGCATCACGTCATACGATGCCTCCACACCTTCAACGGGGAACAGTTTGTCTCGCTTGCCATTGAAGAACAGCGTGGGCTTAGGTGCTGCAAGTGAAGCCACCTGCGGATAGTCGGCAATGTTACGTATGCCGGGGATGAGCATGGAGTATGCCGAGCCTCCCTTGTTTTGGTTATTCTCAAGAGTCATGAGGTGCTCCGTGTCGTTCATCCAGCAGATGGAGGCACTCGCCTTGATGTCGTCGCTCAGTGCCGAGAGCATCCATGAGCGGTATGCACCCATAGAGAAACCGATGCACCCCACCTTCTCGGGGTTCACCATAGGCAGGTGGGCAAGGAAGGCGGCACTCCTGATGTCGTCCCACGTTATCCATGCGCCCCACGAGCTGCCCATCTGCAACATGTTTGAGGCAAGCGCCTGCTGGCGGTCGTAGAGAGAGCGGTTTATTTCCTTGATGGTCTTTCCCTGCTTGTCTTTCTCGCTCAACAAGGGTGCCCTGTCGCCCCAGAACAAGGCATCGGTGCACAGCACCACATAGCCTTGGCGCGCCAGTTCATCGCCTACATATACTCCGTCGTAGCACGCCCCTACCCACTGCTCGGCATCGGCAGTCACGAGGGAGTCAACGCCGAAGGGCTTCACCATCTTCTCCTTGCCTATGGTGAAGTGCGCCCCGTGGTCGTGGAGGAGGAGAATGGCAGGCATGGACGATTTATGCTCTGGCACCAATAAATATGCCAGCACCCTCTCCCACCTGTTTATGTTAAAGGCAACCTTCTGCGCCACGTAGCCGTCGCGCTGTTCCTCGGCTATCACCTCATAGCTGTAGTCCAAGGGTGCAGGAGGCGCCATCTGCATAGTGGCGAACACCTGTTCACGTGTCACGCCCTGCGCCTGTGACGCTTGCAAGTCAGCCTTCAGCGAGTCCTTCAGCTGCTTGTAGAACACCGGCATGGACTTCTCCAGTCCGTATGTCTCATAGGGAGCAACGTCCTGCGCATAGCCCTTCGCCATTCCACAACTTACGATGCACAGGAGCATCAGCGCCTTTCCCATCCTCACGTAGAGCCGTGCCACGATGGAACCGCTGATGTTGTGCCACACGCTGAAGACGGCGCCAGGGATTGATGCCATGGGATAGGCAGCGAAGTGTATCGTGGCGAGGCTTGAGGCAAGTCCGCTGTTCTGCATTCCCACCTCTATGCTGATGGCACGGCGCTTGGCGTCGGGCAGGTGTAGCAGTCTGCCTATGAGCCATCCCATGCCGAGGCCGCAGAGGTTATGGAGCATCACCACCACGATGATAACCATTCCGCCGAGCAGCAGTTTCGATGCGTTTGCAGATATAATGATAAGCACTATGAACGCGATGGCGAGCGATGACACGGCAGGCAGATATTCCTTCACGCGCTCCGTAAACTGCGGAAACAGCCATTTCACCGTCAATCCCGCTATGATGGGAAGTATCACCACCCACAGTATGCTCAGCAACATGCCTGCCACATCAACATCGACAGCCTTGCCTACCAAGAGCCATACCAGCAGGGGCGTCATCACGGGAGCCAGCAACGTGGATGTTGCCGTCATGCCCACGCTGAGCGCCAGGTCGCCTTTCGCCAGATAGGTGATGACGTTTGACGCCGTGCCTCCAGGGCAACAGCCTACGAGCACCACGCCTATCAGCAACGCATCGTCGAGGGCAAACAGCCTTGACAGCACCAGTGCCAGCAACGGCATGACGGTGAACTGCGCGATGCAGCCGATGATGATGTCCTTCGGACGGCTGAACACTATGCGGAAGTCCTCCAGCCTGAGCGCCATGCCCATGCCGAACATTAAGACGCCCAGCAGCGGATTGATGACCGTCGGCTTGATGCCGCTGAACGCACCGGGCACGATGAGTGCCACTACTGCTGCCGTGAGCACCAGCACACCCATATAGTCGGATATGAATTTACAGAGTCGTTTCATCATTCTAAATTACGAATATTCTGTTGACCTCTTGCACGAATCCAAGCCTTTGCCCTAACGCCGAAGTTGCGCTCAAGACATTCGCTGTATAGCCACGGCTCGCAACTGTGTATGTCGCCTACATTTATAAAACCCTTATAAGGTGGATATTCTGAGCCGCTGTAACCCTTTACCACGAGCACGTGATGTTCCGGCGACAGCGTGACGGTGATGCTGTCATGCAGCACGGCGGGTGTAGCGTCCGTACGCCAGTTTACAGGATTGATGGCAAAGCATGAGCCGGCGATGACAGGCTTGACATACTTCACATCCTTTACCGTATTGTAGCAGATGGTCACTCCCGTATCGCCCTCACCCTTGGCAGGACGTATGCGATGGCATGAGGCAGTATCGCCCGGCGTCACCTTATACCCCATGACATAGGCGGCAGCCAACTGTCCGTAGGTTTCATCGCTGATATGCTTCAGCAGTTCCACCACCGCCCTGCCTCCCTGGCTGAATCCTGCAATGATGAGCGGACGGCTCTTGTCGCGCTGTTTCTGGAACAGGTCGAAGGCATCACATACGTCGGTCATGGCAAGATGCAACCGGTTGTTGAGCGTGTCTTCGTTCTGCGTCAGCCATGCGTCTATCGTCGTATGGCGGTAAAATGGTGCATAGAAGCGGTTACCGTGTGACATGTATGCCGCCGCGCGGTTCATCTCTATCGCCATGTGTGCACGGTGCGTGGGGTTCCATACATCAGCATAATGGCAAACCTTTCCGTCTGCCGTTGTCCAGTCTTCCTCCCATGTCGATACCACGTAGAACACGTCTGCCCCCGTGCCCAGCGTGTCGCCGTCCAGGGTAACCCACATCGTCGTATCGGAGTAGTCCGGAGTCGGCGGAACGTACTGCGCTCTTGTTACCGTCGCGAAAAAAAACATCATGGCGGTGAGCATCCATGTCGTTGCTTTCTTCATACAGACTGTTTTTCTTATTGTCTCACAGGAAAGGTAAAGTAAGTGTCAGGGTATGGCTCGTCCTCCAAAGTGAAGTGCCACCACTCCGTATCTATGGGTTTAAAACCATTAGCAAGCATGGCACGGCGCAGTGTCATACGGTTGTCGAACTGCTCGGCTGTGATGCTGCGGCTGGCTGGGCTCTTGCTGTTGTCGCCTGTATATTCGCCAGTCTCTGGGTTGCCGCAGAAATCGGGATGGCTCTCCGGCCCGAACCAATCGAAGGTGCCGCCCATGTCGAGTTCCTTCTCCGTAGCCATGTCAAAGAGCGTAAGGTCAACGGTAGAGCCGCGTGTGTGTCCGCTTTTGCTTGCTATGTAGCCTTGGTCGAAGAGTACGCTCTTGTCGAGGTCTGGATAGAAGTATGACTTCATCAGTGTGTCAGGGAGGTCGTCAGCCCATCTTACGAAGTGGTCAACAGCCTTTTGCGGACGGTAGGCATCATATATCTTCAGACGATAGCCCTTTGCACGCAATTCATCGCTTGCCGCCCTCAGTGCCTTTGCTGCCTCCTTAGTGAGCATTGCCGTTGGCTGCTCATAGCCGTTGATGCGGCTGCCCGTGAAATTGTATGTGCTATAGTAGCGTATCTCAAGAATAGCATCAGGCACGGCTTCTGCCAATGTCACGAACCTGTTTCGGTCCGTCGGGCTTACGGTGACAGGCTTGCTATTGCTGCTATCTGCCGTCTTCTTGGCATACTCCTCCTGTGCCCTCTTCATCTGGCGCACGAACTCCTTGCTTCCCTGCAAGGCACAGAAGCCTATGCTGGCAGCGGCACGGCTGGCGTCCACGTCGCTCTGCCAGTGGGCACCCACTATCACGCGGCTGTTGCAATAGTCCCATCCACGTCTGTAAATAGCGTCGGCACGCTGTGGTGCTATCTGTGCCAAGAGCAGCGATACAGTCCATCCCCTCAGGCTATGCCCTGAAGGATAGCTGCCCTCACCGCGCAGGTCGTCCTCCTCGTGCGACGGCATCGAGTCATTGAAACGCTCGAAGGGGCGCTGACGATGATAGTATGCCTTCGTCTCCCTGCGCATGGGGTCGGTGGTGGCGAGGCTCGTCTCCATCAGCTTCCATATCTCGGGAGTGTTCCCTTCGCTTATCTCCAGTCCGAAAGCCTCCTTCCATTGCCCGTACAGCTTCACGTGGTCAAACCACTCGGCATCGGCTATTGCCGTAGCCACACGCACGGAGTCCTCCCT
>JAFVBX010000043.1 GCA_017479675.1 Prevotella sp. | reverse complement strand
GAGAGCACCAGTGCGACCATTGAATATATGAAGCGTTTCATTGTCATCTATATATTATATATAATGTGTGAAAGTGTTTAGAGCTTTCTGCCGAGCAGGTCGTAACGAACGCCGTTCTTTACAACTACGATGCGACCGTTCTCAACAAACTTAGCTGTAACAGCTTTGTTAGCGTTAGCGTTGACATTGCTGATAGCTGTCTCAGTCAGCGGTACGCGGATGTACATATCGTAGATACGGCACTCGCCACCGCTTGACGCGTTAGTCAACTGGATGCTCTTCAGCTTCATAGCCTCAGCCTCTGTCAGACCAGCTTCACCAAGTACGTCCCATTCGCAATAGGTACCCTTAGTAATTGTTGAGATATTAACGGTCTTCTCAGACTCGCCTTCCAACTGATATACAATCTTGAATGCACGACCACCTGTGAAGTGGAGGTTAATCTTCAGCTGGAGAGCACCATTAGCGAAGGTCCACTTAGCACCACCGCCGCTACGTCCCATTACTACGGCACCCTGAGTGCAACCTCCAGGAATGCTGCCGTCCTTAGGCTCAACGTATGCAGGGTCGAGTTTTGTGTAAGTATCAGATGAAGAAGCCATCACGAGAGAAAGAACACCCTGCAAATCAGCTGGAAGTGCTGTTATCTCATCCTGACAATTGTACCAGTCACCTGTGAGAACACGGAAAGGAGTAACAACCTTGATGCTACCAGTAGTTGAGCGAGGCTTAACAGGGCTTGTAGCGTCAGCAGAAGCAGTGATGGTGAAAGTACCGCCAGCTGTTGGTGTACCGCTGATGGTCAGTGTGTTGCCCTCAATGTTATAAGTCAGACCAGCAGGGAGGTTTGTAACAGCACCGCTTGTTGCTACTTCGTTCCACTCATATACGATAGGCTCGATAGCAGAACCTGCGATAACCTCCTGTGAAGAGTTTGCAGTCTTACAAGTCAACTCAATAGGTTGAGGTCTCTCAAACTCGTATGGCACGCCAGGAAGTTCGAATGCACCGAACTCTGGTGCTGCATCGTTGTAACCGATATAGATATCGTCAGCAGTAACAAGCTCCACGCCTGCAGCTTCTGCCTCTGCCTGAGTCATCTTACGTGTAGGAGTGTAACCTATGATAGGCATACCCTTGTCCTTGAATACAGTGCTTGTTTCCTTCAGACGTGCGAAACCGTTGTTAGGCAGTGAACCGTCTGCCTCACGCTCTGCCTGGAAGTCAGCAACAGAGAGTGACTGGAACTCGCCGCTGTAGTCCTTTGTCTTAATCTTCTTATCCTTGATTGGCTCGCAACCGTCAATAGTTGTCCATGAGTTGTAATCTGTGTTGTGCTCAGGACCGCTTGAGAGGAACTCGTGGTTATTACTCTTTGCACCCCAACCGATACAGTTGTGGATATCCATAAGTCCATACTTGAACTCTGTAGAGAAACGATAGTTGAAGTCATTGCCCCATCCTACACAGTTAAGGATATACATTCCCTCGTATGCATTGTTCTGGTCAAAACCTTTCTTGAGGTTACCGAAAGCAACACAGTTGGTAACAACGTGAGCACCTGTTGACTGTGCGAATGCTGCACCACCAGAGGTACCACCGCCACCGAGCTTGAAGCCGTTACCGTTACCTACGTCTCTACCATCCTTAGTACGACCTGCGTTGTATGCCCAACAAGAGTCGATTACTACTGGGTGATAAACCATGTAGAGGTCCCAGTTGTCATCAGAGTTTGTCCATGCACGACATCCGTGGAACTCTGTGCCAGGTCCAGGGAACAACTTACATGCGAAACCGTCAGCATCGCCGTAGTCGTCAGAACCGTTATATGTTCTTGCGTCAGCATTCTCGTATGAGTCACAGTTGATTACCTTATTGTAGCGGCAATATGTGTAGCCAGGGTTGAACTGTGGCTGACCGCTGATAGGGAATGACTTTGTCTCCTCAATGGTGAAGTCCTTGAACATACCAATCTGCAGACCAGTATCGTTGTTCCAACGGAAGGTACAACGCTCGATGATGTTGTAAGAACCCTCCACCTTCATACCGTTATCTTCTGCATTCTGGAGCACCAGTCCGTAGAAGGTCCAGTAGTTAGCGAGGTGGTTGACGTAGATACAACGTCCCATCTTAAACTCATTCTGGGTAGTGTGGTTCATGGCAGAACCGTCGATGATTACCTTGCCTACTGCACTCTCTGGCCAAGCACGCAGTTCGCAACGCTTGTCAGCATTGGTTGGCAACTCTGGAATCTTGATACGCTCAGAGATAGTGTAGGTACCCTCATGAACGAGGATGCGGTCACCTGCCTTTACCAGTTCCATAGCCTTGTGGATGGTAGCAAGAGGAGCTGCCTCTGTACCATCATTAGTGTCGCTACCTGTAGTAGCAACGTGAATGTCTGTTGCCGATGCTGTAGCAAAGGCAAACACTGCTGCACAAGATGCAACAGCCATTCTTTTGAAAGATTGTAGATTTACTCTCATGATTGTTAAAAGATTTTTTTAGTTAGTATATTTTATTTGATTATTTTCTTTCCACCAAAAATTACGAAACCTCTATAGTTAGCAGACACTTGCTGACCTGCAAGGTTATATGTCTTGTTAACGGGAACGTTAACGGAACCGTTAACATAGTTTATAGCCGTAGCCTCAAGCTGCTGTGAGTTGCCGCGAGTGGCGAGCAGATCGTAGTCAAGTGTAGCACCGGCACCTGTTTGCTCGTTTTCTATAAATGCCTTTACGAGTGTCTTGTCGTATGCCTTCACGCCGACAGCACTGCCGTCGCTATACGGGTCATAGAAGGCATGACCACCAGAACTCTGCTTAACGTCCTGTCCTCCCAGCACATCAGTGATGATGAGGTTGAAGTCTTTGTAGTTCTTCTCTGTAGCATAGTTCTTCCACTGAAGTGTCTTGGAGCCGTCCTGTGTGTTCTTTGTGAATTCGCTGTTATTTGGCAGGTTCATGTCTATCGCCGTCATATCACACTTCTCTTCATATATATTGGCGAGATAGCCTGGACCTACGAGGTAGTGTGCACCGACATTGGTATAGTCGCAGTTGACGACGTGGATGTTGCCCTTACGTACACGTGGTGTGCGCTCCATGCAACCTTCGTCAAACCAGCAATATGCTATCGTAGTGTTGAGGTGACCGATGTCTTCGGTGTTCTTGTCACCAGAGCCTATGAGCAACGGGAAGCGGTGGTCGTTGGCTCCGCCCTTTCCGTCAGGCCAGTAAGGAAGGAGATAACGGAAACGGCACCATGTGATGCTCACATTGTCAGTACCAGTCTTGATGTCGAGACAGCCGTCCACGCCGTCGATGAAGTCGCAGTGGTCCACCCACACATTCTTACATGTTACGAGCTGCATATTGTCGGCAGAGCTGTTGTCGAAGGCTCCGGCACACTCCATCACGATGTTGCGGATGATGATGTTCTCGCACTCCTTGAAGTAGAAGATGCCTGAAGAATCCTGGTCTGCCGTATGTATGCGGTTGTAGAGGCGTGTGCCTGGTTTGCCGTAGAGAGAAAGGTTCTTTGCACCTCCTACGTAGAATTTCTCCGGCACATAGATGTCGGCATCGAAATAGATGGTGCGGTTTTCCACATGATCCATTCCCTTTGCCTTTTGGAAAGCAGCCTTCATCTCGTCGAATGTAGTTACGTGATAGACGGTGTTTGTCTCATCACCTGTAACGCCGTTGCCGAGTGTTGCCCAGCCTATAGGCTCGTTGGCATCGTAGGGTGACAGCTGTGCAAAACCATTACAGACAGTTGCCAAGAGGGTTATGATTGTAATAATAGTTTTTTTCATGACTGGCAATGTCTTTTACTTACGAATCTTGCTAACTCGCTTTGTGCCGTCGCTCATCTGGAACTCCATAATGTTTACGCCCTCCTGAGGAGATGCGATGCGTGCACCGTTTACGTTATAATACTGTATTCCTACAACCTGAGCATCGTCGTTGCTTGCAATACCCTTGATAGCTGTCGGTGTGTAGTTGCCATAGTTAGAGTTGCCGCGAGTCTCCAACAGGTTCTCGTCGAGAGTTGCACCTGCGCCTGTCTCTGGGTCAGTGAGTATATCTTTCACGAGAGAAGCTGGATAAACCTTGCACTTGTAGTTAGAATCATCGTATGGATTGTAGAAACCATGTGTGTTGCCGGCACCTTGCTCCTGTGCGTCAGCTTCACCTATACAACCCTTGATGGTCAGCTCATACACTTTCTTTTCTGTGAGGTAATATTTGTTATGACCTCTCATATCAGACTGACCAGTCTTCAATACAGTATGAGTGAAGTCACTGTTCTCTATGTACAGGTCTGCGCCATGACCTATGCCAACGCAATACTGTGCAGGGTCATCCTCTGTGCCATTCTCCCACAGGCAGTTAGCAATATGCACATTACCATAACGTATGCGTGGGCAACGCTGTCCGCAACCATGATACCACCAACAGTTTACGAATGTAGAATTAAGGTCACCTTCCTCATCACGGCTGTTGCTTGAACCCCACATTGAAGAACAACGGTGGTCATCGCTCTCACCAGGTCTTGCCCAAGGAGCTATGTAGTAAGCAAACTTACACCATGAAATGGTGATATTGTCAGCTCCGTCCTTTGCGTCAAGGTTGCCATCCATACCGTCCTGCAGGTCGCAATGGTCAATCCATATATTGGTGCTCGTTACGAGTGAGATATTGTCACATCCACTGATATCGTATGCACCAGGGCCTTTGATGGTAACGTTACGTATTATGCAGTTATCCCACTTCTGGCAATAGAATCCAGGATTAGCATCCGCAACATCAGAATGGTTGTAGTTGTAAAGCAGTGAGCCAGGCAAGCCATAGATAGTGCAGTTCTGCACGCCATCATAGCGCAGCTTCTCTCCAAGGAATATTTCTCCGCTTATATAAATAGTCTTGGAAGCCTTGCCTCCCTTACATCCCTGCAATGCAGCGCGAAGTTCCTCCTCTGTTGAAACTACAACAGGGTTCTGGTTGTTACTGCCTGTACATTCCTTACCGATAGAAGCCCAGCCGACGGGAGCATTCTCGTCGAACGGTGAAAGTTGTGCATAGGTGCTGATGCACAGCATCATTGTGATGATTGTAATAATAGACTTTTTCATTTTCAGTTAGTTTTCTAGTTATTATAGTTAGTTTATTATCTTATAATCTTTTTGCCTCCAGACACTACGATTCCCTTGTAACCGTTTTCTACCTGCTGACCGGCAAGGTTGAACGTCTTGTTAACGGGAACGTTAGCAGAAGTGTTGACTTCGCTGATTGCTGTCGCACCGTTGGCATAGCCTGTTACGCCCTTGCCCACTTCTACCATCAGCGTGGCACCGGCACCAGTGTTTACATTGCCTACAACAGAAGGAACGAGACTCACGTCAAAGCCCTCGTAGCTGTAATAGTTGTCTGGGTCGAAGTATGTAGCTCCGCCGACATCCTGCTTTACGTTTGCCTGTCCGTGACAGTCATAAATCTGCAGGTTATAGTCGGGGTAACCGTGTTTTGCATCAGTATAGTCCTTTGTCGGTGTCACCCTGTCGGCAAACCAACACTTCTCCGCATAGATGTTTGACATGTAGCCGTAGCCTATGCTGTAATGATTGTCGGTACTGGTGTAGTAGTTGTTCACGATATGCACCTTACCGAAACGTACACGCGGTGCGCGCTCCATCACGCCCTCGTCCCACCAGTTGTTGGCGAAGGTAGTGTTAAGGTGACCGATGCTCTCCGTCTGCTTGTCGCTGGCACCCCATGTAGAGCAGAAACGGTGGTCGTCTGCACCGCCTGAGCCTCCAGCCATTGGAGCAATCTTGTATATCATGTGGCACCATGTGACACAGATATAGTCGGAGTTATGGTTACAGTCGAAGCTGCTGTCAACGCCGTCACCTATGGTGCAGTGGTCAACCCATACGCGCTGAACACCTTGGAAGAGCAACGCATCATCGCCGTCTGTGTCATACGCACCGGCACCCTGTATGGTGAGGTTACGCAGTATGATGTTTTCACTGTCAGCACCGCTACCGCTTGAGAACTTCAGTATTCCGCTGTTCTTCTTTGTGCGGTCATTGCTATATATGCGTGAACCTGGCAAGCCGAGAACTGTCTTGTTCTTCACGTGCCAAGTATGCATAGTCTTAAATTCTATTTGTCCCTTTACATATATAATAAGAGGTACGTCACGCTCCTTTGTAACAGGGTCTTTGGTATTCATGGCAGCATCAAACTCGTCTTCGGTTGTCACTACAACCTCTGCGCCGCCTTCACCGCCTGTCACCTCAAAACCAGGTATAGCACCCCAACCTATAGGACGGTTAAGGTCATACTGGCTGAGTGGAGCAGGTGTTGCCGCCATACTTGCAACGGGTACCAAGCATGACAACACAATGCTGTAGATTTTCTGTTTTAAATTAGAAAGATTCATTTAAGTAGTAGTAAATGATTGTATAGTTTTTTTGTTCTTATAAGAAGTCGATGCAAAGTTACTACTTTTTTTGTAAACGTACACAAAAATTAGAAAAAAAATGCGCAAAAGGGGTAAAAAAAGCTCGGAAAATGCAAAAATGGGGTGTATTTTCGCGTCATACACCCCATTTTCTGTATAAAATCGGAATAAAACTTTACTTTATCTCCTGTCCTGCAAAATTATAGTTTTTAGCACCTTTTTCGATGATTATACGACCGTCTTTTACCATTTTGAGAGTGCGGACATCACTATTTTGGGTTGCTGTTTCACCAACATTTTCTATCGCTGTAGGATATGTGTAGAAACCTACAAAGCTTGTCTTGTATGACTGGAGGGCACTCTTCAGGGCTGCATTGATTTCCATGCTTGCATCTTCCGTTGCATTGTTGAACGTCCAAGAGAAGTCACCCTTCTGGCAACGACCAGCACCATATTGTCCTGTCACGCTTGCCACAACATTCTCCGTAGCTATCGGTGTGCAGTCGTACAGTTCGCCGTTGGTATCGAAATTGCTGTAGGTAGAACCGCCGTTGGTTGCTGTAACCGATGAAGGAACCTTCTCGCTGCGCGTGCTTACCTCATACGCATCGATACCGTATGTGGTGGCAGTGTTCTGGTTGAAGTAAGAGGTGGCACCCTCAATGTGGTTGTTGTATGCCTTGCACACACCACCTTCTTCACCGCTCATCACACCTTTTGACTTTGTACCCTTCGCTTTGAGGTCTGCTACGTGCCACAGGTCACTGCCTTGTGCTGATGAAACGATTGGGTAGCGGCAGTTGCGGAACCAGTTGTTCTCGGCAAGCACGCAAGAAGCTGATGCAAGACCTATGCCATAGAGTCCGTTGCCGTCATAATAGTTGTTATATACATGGATGGCGTGTCCGTGACGGCAACGTGGCAGACGCTGGTCGGCATGGTCGAACCAGTTGTCGCAATATGTCAGGTAGTCTGCATAGTTGATTTATGTATTGCTCTCCAATGCAGCCTTTGCGTCAATGAGACAGCATTTGCCGCAGTCGAAATAGTGGTTGCCTGCTATGGTGCAGTAGGTGGATGCCTTGGTGTCAACGGCTCCGTCGCCCTTCACCTTGTCACCGCTGCCTCCTGCTCCGTAGAACATATCCATGTTGTGAACCCAAATGTGGGAGTTCTCACGTGATATCTCTATGCCGTCATCAATACACAGCATGATGCCGAGATTGCGAATCTCCGTGCCCACACAGTTGCTCACCTGCATGCCGAAGTTATAGAACGTCGCATCGTTGCCTATGCCCTCGATGGTGAGAGGAAGTTCTGTTACGGGTGCTTCCGCCTTTACCATGAGTCCCTGACTTGACATACTATCGTCAAGGTCGCTGAATTTTACAGTTCCTATCACACGTATGCACAATGGCTGTGACAGTGCGCCAGAGTAGGTGCACTTGCGGTAGCCGTCGAGAATATCCTGTATGCCGGTATAGGTAATGTCAGACACCTTGCCGCTCGTAGAGGTCTTCTGCCATGTCACGGTGACGCTCTTGGCTGTCTGCGAAGTGATGTAGAGCACTATGGCATTGTCCTTCAGCGTACCGTCGTTCTTGTAGGCACCTACGCCTTCTGTCCATCCGCTGGTAGGACGACCGTAGTGTGCATAGCCCTGACGGTTGTGTGCACGTACCTCAAGGCTGCCCGTCGTAGAAGCATCGCCTGACATCTCGCTGCCCTTGCTGCTGAGTGGCACCACCTTCAACTGATAGTTGCCAGCCTTTAGTCCTACCGCATCGGCACGGCCGTATGAGCCGTAGTTACGCACCAGCTCCTTGTCGAGCTTTGTCCAAGAGTTTTGTCCTGCGGGGCTTACATAGACATTGTATGCCTGTGCTCCGCTCATGTTGGTCCACTCTACCCATGCCGTCTCAAGCCAACCTTCGGATGCCTTCAACGAAACTGCAGCTGAAGCCTGCATGTTGCAAACCACTGTTAGTGTCAGGGTAACGAAAAGATTACGCAAAGCAATCTTGAAATCAGAATAAATCATTTTTTGGGTTAGGTATAGTTAGTTATAATAAATTTATGATTGCGCTGCAAAGTTACGACTTTTTGTGCACGTACACAAATAAAAAGCAAAAAAAGAGAAGAAAAAAGCAGATAGCCCCTCGGACTATCTGCTTTCCCTATATACCTTATTTATATATATATAATATATTACTTTGTCTGCTGACCTGCGGCGTTGTATGTCTTGCCGTTCTTCTTTATCACTACCTGGCTGCCGCTGACTACCTTCTCCATGTCGCTGCCTGCCTGCTGTGAAGCGCGGACAGCCTCTACTGCAGTAGGTGTGCCGTCAGCATTCACCGTGCCATCGACAACGGCATTGAGGAAGTTTTCGAGGTTGCTGTAGCCGTTGTTTGCAGGAAGAGCTCCGTCCTCAGCATTGTTCTTGTCCAACCCGTTGTTGTCCTCGTAAGTATCAGGCATACCGTCACCGTCGGTATCAACAACAGTGCTTGTGCCTGAAAGGTCGGGGTATATGTTCGTAACGGTGCTTCCGTCAGCTTTTGCCGTTGCTGTGAGAGTAACATATCCGTCAGCCTCATATTCTGCTACGTCAATATCGTTAGGAGTATCGATGATGCCTATGCCGCGTGCAGGGGTAGTGCCGCCGGCTGTTGACGGACCGAAATACTTAGGGTCAATGTCGCCGTGAGCCTCCTTGAGCAGACGTGCATCCACAGCATCCAACTTAGGAAGTCTTGCACCTGCCCCGGCAAACGTTGCCTCGAAAGCCTCATCGGCAGTTTCATACTCCAGACCAGAGAGACCACCGGCAGGAAGTTCCTTCAGGACATAACGCTCGTAGAAGTCAGGAGCTTTCTTGGCGGTGAGCGCATTCATGTTGAAAGCACGCGCACTATTATTGGAAGCGAAGCCATAGAGGTTGTCGGCATTGACGGCAGCGATGTTTGCAGCACTCCATACTGAGCCCGTTCCTGCAAACTTGCTGTTCTCCTCAAACTTGTTTCCGCTGAGATACCACTCACCGTAGCTTCCCGCTATGTTCTTTACGCTGTCACCCTGCACGAAGTAGCGTGAGCTGCTTACATTCGTCTTGGTGGTGGGACCCGGGCGGTAATAGTTGTTTATCATATATACGCGGTTGTAGCCCAGGTGGTTACCCTCGCCGTCGTTGTTTATGCTCTTGTTGTCCTCGCCGCCGTAACCAGAGTTTGGCTTGCCCCAGTTGAACACCACGTTGTTGGCAAACTCCGATTCTACTTGTGCGTCGTGGGTATGCTCGCCCTGTCCTATCTTTGACTCATTGCGTACGCCGTTGAAGCGTACCATGCGGTTATTGCAGTTGGTGATGAGGCAGTGGTGCATGGTAGAGTGCTCGCCGCCCCACTGTGTAGCGTATGAGCGTTCGCCCTTTGCGTTCATGCTGTTGTAGAGTCCCTCGCCGATTATGCTCCACTGCACGGTGGTGTAGTCTGAGTCGTATGCCGTGAGACACTCCTCCATTGACCACGTGATGGAGCAGTGGTCAACGATGACGTTCTTACAGTTTTCCATGTCAAGCGACGCCATGCTCTTGCCTGCCATATAGCCTGCGAGGTCACCGGCACGGAAGCGAAGGTAGCGTACTATCACGTTGTCCTTGTTGATGTAGAACTTATAGCCTGCTATGCAGATGCCGCCGCCAGGTGCCGTCTGTCCAAGTATCGAAACGTCGCCGTAGTTGAAGGTGAGGTTTGACTTCAGCAGGATGGTACCGCCGACCTTAAAGAGAATGGTGCGCGGCTTGCCTCCGTTGTCGTGACGTATAGCCCAACGCAGGGTACCGACGTCGCTGTCCGTCCCGTCCTCAAGGCTTGTGACATAATATACTTCGCCACCTCTGCCGCCAGTGGTGTACTTAGCATAACCGTCGGCACCAGGGAAGGCTATCTGACCACTTGTGATTGGCGTCTCGGCAGCACTGACTGCCATAATGCTGACCATCATAATAATCAGCGAAAAAAACAGTTTTCTTTTCATCGTTTTTTAGGTTTTATTTTTACTCTCTTTTTATTGCTTTTGGAAAAGCTATCCTTTTAGGGGCTAAAAGCTATCCTTTTAGGAGCCTAAAGCTATCCTTTTGGGGGGCCAAAAGATATGCTTTTCGTAGCCCTTTTGCTACGCATTGATTATCAGCGCGTTATAATTGCCCGGATTCCACGAGTCTTACCACCCTTTCGGTGAGCTTGTCCTTGCCTTCAGGATCGTAGTCTTTTTTCAGCGAAGCACCAAACATCCACGCAAACGATTGGTAGAATACCGCCTTGGTAGTACCGAGAAATGCCTTTACGAGGTCGTAGCTCGAAGAATTAGTCTCGCGATATATCAGTTTTATGAGCAGTTTGCCCTGCGTCAGGCTCAGTTTCTTCATGCGCGGAGTGTATTCCGCCTTGACGCTTTTCTCCACCACCTTCATGTGTTCACGGCGTGCCTTGTCATTGGGCAGCGTCTCCATGTATTCGTAGGTTTCGATGATGGCACGGTTCACCTCCTTGGCTATCGGCAGTACTTTCTTCACGTTATAGACCAGTCGGTCGTAGGTCCTGCGCTGCTTCTCGTTCTTGAACGTCATGGGACCGAAGACATACACGTTGTTCATCTCAACGTATTTTATGCTGTCACCCTGGTCGAGCACCTTCCCTACTCTCACCATCGGCACAAAGGTGGGGCTGTCCATATCCACCTGACGGTCTTCGGGTCTTTTATGCTTTCGGCTCTGCGCATCGGCTCCCGTAGCTATCAGCAACATCAGACAGACCGCCGCCATTATCCTCAGGCTATTTGATAAGAGTAGTTTCACACGGCAAAGGTACAAAAAAAGTATAAAGTATAAAGTATAAAGTATAAAGTTTTTCATAAAATTATGAATTATAGATTGCAAATTGTGAATTATTTCGTAACTTTGCAGCCAAAACAACAATCATGATGATGAAGAAAGGTAATAATAATTTGTCAATTTTCCAATTAGCTAATTTGCTGATTTGTGCAGTCCTCCTGCTTGCCTCATGCAGCAAGGACAAATTCCACGTAGAGGGTAATATCACGGAGGCAAAGGACTCTGTGCTTTATTTTGAGAACATGAGTCTTGACGGTCCAGTAGTGGTTGACTCCGTCATACTGGATGCCGACGGCGCCTTCTCTTTCTCTGGCGACAGACCTGAGGCACCCGACTTTTACCGCCTGCGCATCTCCAACGGCATAATAAACATTTCTGTCGATTCCATCGAGACAATTCGCGTCAAGGCAGCCTACCCCACCATGTCAAGCCAGTACGAGGTAAGCGGCAGCGACAACTGTACGAAGATTAAGGAACTCGCCCTCTTGCAACAAGGGTTGCTGGCACAGGCTCTAAGCATCAGTTACAATCCGTCATTAGGCATAGAGCAGACAGGCGACAGCATAACGAAGATAGTCAATGCATATAAGGACAACGTGCGCAAGAACTACATATTCAAGGAGCCACACAAGGCGTACGCCTACTTCGCCCTCTTCCAGACCTTGGGCGACCAACTGATATTCAACCCTCGTGAGTCGGAGATGGACGTGAAGACCTTTGGCGCCGTTGCCACTTCGTGGGATCTCTATTACCCCGAGGCTCTGCGCGGCAAGAACCTGCACAACATAGCCATAGAGGGAATGAAGCAGGTGCGCATACTCAAGGCTAAGGAACGTCCCTACGAGATTGATGCCTCGAAAGTATCAGAAGTTTCGATTATCGACGTTCCCCTGCCCGACAACAAGGGAAAGCTACGCTCGCTGAAAGAACTGAAGGGACAGGTGGTATTACTCGACTTCCACGTCTTTGCCTCTGAGAACAGTACCGAACGCATCATGCTCCTGCGTGAGCTTTACAATAAATATCATGCTCAGGGATTCGAGATATATCAGGTTTCGCTCGATTCCAACGAACATTTCTGGAAGACACAGACAGCGGCATTGCCTTGGATTTGTGTGCGCGATGCCGACGGCATAGAGTCATCATACCTCAGCCGTTACTTCATACAGCAACTGCCTTCTTACTTCCTCATAGACCGCACCAACTCACTCTACAAGCGCGGCGAGCAGGTCGGTGATTTGGAAACAGAAATTAAAAACCTGCTTAGTAAGTAACAGATGAAACTCCTCCTCTTCGACTTCGGATGCGTCATCGTAGGTCTCGACAAGAAACGCTGTGTCGATGCGCTCTACAAGATAGGGTGCGGAGCCATAGCAGGATATGTCGATGAACACCGCTCGGAAGACTTGTTTCACGAAATAGAATTAGGCGGTGAAACAGATGTTTTCTGCGACGAGGCACGTCGGCAGTCCTCATATACCGACAGCGATGGAGTGTTCCATCCATGCAAGGCAACCAACGAGGAAATAATATGGGCATGGAACGAGTTGCTTACAGGCATTGACGTGGAGAAGCTGCGACTGATAAAACATCTGCGCGACGACCTCGGCTACAAGACAGCGATACTCTCCAACACCAACTGGATGCACTGGAACAAGTCCGTAAAAGACTTCTTCGGCATCGACGGACTCACCGTAGAAGACTATTTCGACCACGTTTTCCTGTCATGCGACCTCGGTATGGTGAAGCCAGACCACCGCATCTATGAACACGTGATAGAGACAACGGGTGTAAAGGCTGAAGACATCATTTTCTTCGATGATTCCGCCAGAAACTGTGAAGGAGCACGCCAATGCGGCATCAAGGCGATACATGACCCGCAGGGAAATGAGTGGATACCTCAATTAAAAAGCAAGGCTGCTGTCATAGGCAATTTCGACGGAGTGCACGAGGGGCACCGTTATATCCTTAACGAACTAAAAGAGGTGGCAGCAAAAGAAGGGCTTGCGCCTCTCGCCATCACCTTTGACAAACACCCACGTGCAGTATTTCTTCCCGACTTCAAACCGTCATACATCACCACCATACCAGAGAAGATAGCCCTGTTGCAGAAGGAGGTGGGAAATGTCAAGGTTCTGTCGTTTGACAGAGAGCTTGCCAACGTAACGGCATACGACTTCATGAAAGACTTTTTGCGCGATGAAATGGGCGTAAAAGTATTGTTGTTGGGTTACGACAACAGGTTCGGCAAGCGCAACAGCGAAGAGAATTTCGAGACCTACCGCCGTTATGGTGAAGAGCTGGGCATAAAGGTGATACAGGCAAGTCCCGTTGACGTGAAGGGAGTGCGTGTGTCGTCTTCGCAAGTGCGCCATGTCATTGCCGACGGACGCATGGAAGAGGCAACATCTTCTTTGGGCAGACCGTTCTCTATCAGCGGCAAGGTGACAGAAGG
>JAFVBX010000042.1 GCA_017479675.1 Prevotella sp. | reverse complement strand
GGATGGTTTTCCGGCGAGATAGAGGGACCTCCCACCATATATCCCGTCACGGGATCTTTGTATAGATAGTCCTGAAAGAACTGCGCAGCTCCCTTCATCACCGGGTAATATTCTTTCAGGAATTCTTTGTCGCCGGTATATAGGTAATGCTCCCATATATGCGAACAGAACCACGCTCCACCTGTAGGCCAGATGGCAGCGATATGGTTATCTACTGCACCTGTGGCACGCCAAATGTCTGTGTTATGGTGCATAACCCACCCTCGTGCTCCGTACATACGGCGTGCCGTCTCTTGTCCCGTATTGCTCACATCCTTCACCATCTCGAAGAAAGGCTCGTGGCACTCCGAGAGGTTGGTTACCTCTGCAGGCCAGTAGTTCATCTCAACATTGATGTTGGTGGTGTATTTGGAGTCCCAGGCAGGGTACTGCCTACCATCAGGATTCCATATCCCCTGCAAGTTTGCCGGCTGTGTCTTGGGTTGCGACGATGATATGAGCAGATAACGTCCGAATTGGAAATACAGGGCTACCAGCGATGGGTCTTGTGTCGTAGAGAACTCCCTTATCCTCGTCTCCGTGTCCTTTGCCGCCTGCACTGAGTCACAGCCTAAGTCGAGCGTCACACGGTCAAACTGCTTCTTGTATTTCCACGTATGGTCATAAAGCGCCTTGGCATAGTAGGTGGTGTGATACTGTCCATAGTTGAACGTCGTCACCTTCTTGCAGAAGGCATCCATATAGTATGCCGCTTTAGCCTTTGCATCTGCCACTTCACTGTTATAGCCGTTGAAATTCGTTCCGCAGCTCACCACGATGGTGATACCCTTGTCGTCCTCTATGGAACGCACGAGTGTGTAACACTCCAACTTGTTGGGCACATTCTCCATCGCGGGTTTGGTGAGTGTGCTCTTCACGACAATCATAGAGGGGTCTCCCTTCTCCACCGTAACCGTTACCATGTCTTCCTTTTCCGGCGACAGGAATTTTATCGTGGGTTTCAGTAACGTCTTGTTTTTCATTGGGTTGATGACCTTACCGTCTTTTGTTGCCGTCAGGCGGATAAATATCACCTTGTCGATGAAAGATGAGAAATAGGTGCGTTCGTAGGTTATGCCGTCACTTTCGTATCTCACACCCACGGTGGCATTCGAAAGGTCGAGCCAGCGACGGTAGTTGGTATATTGTCCGTGTCCCAAGGAAATAAGCATCCTTCCCACCGACTCATACGCCATACCGTGTCCTGTCTTTGTAATATCAGCCACAATGTTTTGCATAGCAAGTTTCTGTGCTCCGATATATCCTTCATCCGTACCCTGGGCTATCAGGTCGCGCATCTCCTGCAAGTGTGGCAGACAATTCTCGTTATAGTTGTTATAAGGACTGCCACTCCAGAAGGTGTCTTCGTTTAGCTGTATGGTGTCATGTTCCACACTGCCAGATATCATGGCGCCCAAGCGGCCATTGCCTATCGGCAGTGCCTCTTCCCAATAGCTGGCAGGCCTGTCATACCATAGCCTCAACTCATTCTCTGCCTCAGCCAATGAAGCAAAAAAGGTCACGATGCACAATAGCATCGTAACCTTAACTGTATGATTTCTTTCTGACATATATCACGAGTGTTAAAACAAAATAAACAACAAACTGTATCCATAGCGCCACATACTCTGTCAGGCAGTCGCCAAGCAGGGCTCCCATACTACTCATTCTGACAAAGCCCCTTATGGCAAATGTGCTGGGGAATATGCAGCCCACTCCCTGCCAGAAGGCTGGGATATTGCTCTGCGGCCAACTGACTCCACTGAGGAATAACAGCGGAACGGAAGCAAACACCACTACCAACATGACACTCTCACGGTATCTCACCATCTCGCTTGCCACCATGGCAAAGAATACGCATGCCAACAGGTATGGCAGGAAGAAAAGCAACAAATCCCATCCGTGAACCATGCTGACGAAGCCAAACAGTCGCGGTACTACCAGCGTTATCCAGGCAAGCATGACGGCAAAAAGCAGGAAGTAGGTTGTTGCCCTGCCGAACAGCTTATTGAGACTTTGTTGTTCAGGACCTTCCCTGAGTGCTTTCTCCCTCCGCGTTCCTGCCAGCATACCCACGCCGAGAAGCATCGCCTGTTGTATTATCAGCACCAACACTCCCGGCAGGATGAAGTTGCCATAGCCGCCAGTAGTATTGAATATGGGAACATCCTCAAATTCAAGTGGTTTTATGCTTATCTCCTCTTCCCTGTCTGTATATTTTCCTAACATCCGGCGTTGCAGTTCCGAGCCCATTACGCTGCTGACATTTGTCGCCGTCTGGTATATCGCCTTGTATGTCAGCATATAGCTCATGTCGCAATAGACGCTGACATGCCCTTGCTCCATCCTGCCAACCTTCATATCTAAATCACTGGGGAAATACAGTATGCCGTATGCCTCGCCGTGACCTATCTTGTCCTTTGCCTCATGCATATCCTTGCAACGCAGAGCCACACTGACGTCAGGCGAAGCATCAAACTTCCTTATAAACTCCCTGCTAAGAGCCGAATGGGAGTCATCGACAACCACAATGGGCACCTCTCTCACCACCTCGTTATTATATACCCACGAATACAGCAGCGGATAGGCAACAGGAAGGAAGATGAAGAACAGCAGCACTCCTTCGTCCTTCATTATCGTCCTGAATTCTTCTACTATGTAATCAAAGAATCTCATGGTTGGTAACCGTATTCCTTCATCGCCCTGTGCATTCTCCTTACTACGAGCAGAGGCAACAGGGCAAAGACTATCATCATCGCAATATGAGGCAGGGCATCTGCCAATGGGTTGGTGTTAAAAATACACAGCTGGTATATCATGTAGTAATGGCGCAACGGAAAGAGCCATGCCATCGTCTGCAACGGCGCATCCATAGCAAACACAGGAAAAGCTGAGCCTACCATAGAGAAACTCAGCACTGCCCACAACGAACAGATGCTCATGGACATTCTCAGCGAGGGTACCAGTCCGAAGATAAACAAGGCGAAGCCCTGGGAAGCCAGCACAGCGAGAAGTCCAAGCAACATAAGACGGAACACACCGCCAGGGGCTGGGAAATGCAACACACCGAAGAGGTACAGCAGTAGCAGGTAGAACACCATGAGGAACAATGCCGTATGCACCACCAGTTTGCCTGCTATCGCCTTGAAGATATTTCCTCCAGCCAGAGAGAGCCACTCCCCTTGTGTGTTGAACTTTATCTCTGTGCCAAGCGAGTATGCCGTCATCAAGAATATGAACAACATCAGCACGCCTGGCACCAACATTGTACTCAGGTATATGTTATAGTTTACCCACGGATTGCCTACCATGTGGGCATCCACGCCGATGGGTTGCAGGAATGACATTATCTGTTCCTTAGTATATCCCCTTGCCGACATCGTTGCCTGTCCTACGGCAGCACTGGCAAGCATGCACATGGTCTTCATCTCTTTATAGAGCAGTGCGCCTGCCGTCAGCGAAGTGTTGCTGTAATAGAACGACATTTTGGGCTGATGTCCGCTGAGCAGGTCTTGCGTCATGTGCTGCGGAAACAGCACGAAACCGTATATCTCGTTTCGCTGCATCGCCTCTCGAGCCCTGTCCACTGACGGGTAGTGGGCTACCACGTGCGAGTTCTGGAAGGCATCTATCGTCCTCGTAAGTTTCCTTGTCGTCGAGGTGTTATCCCTGTCCACCACTCCTATAGGCATGCTCGTAGGCTGTCCCTCGTCCATCATCGATGTAAAATACACCGCAACAAACAAAGGAAGCACCACCATACATATTATATATATAGGATGGTGCAACAGATTTCTTATTTCACGCCTTACCAGCTCTTTCACCTTATTACTACTGACATTCCGGGACGCAGTCCGTCAAACTTCTGTGTCGGCTTAGCCTTCACCTCAAAGGTCTTCATGTCATACTGTCCGTTGGACTTCGTAGCCTTCCACGTGGCGTATGAGCCTTCGTCCTTTATCGATGTCACCTTCAGTTCTATCTCCTTGTCGAAGGCAGGCAGGTAAGCCTTGAACGTATCGCCATTCTTCATGCCCTTGAGTTGGTCTTCACGGATGTTGAACGAGCCCCACACGTCGTTTATTATCGAGATGGTCATAATAGGACTGCCGGCACCTATCAGCTCACCCACTTTGGGATATATGGTGCTCACCTCGCCCTCCATCTGTGCTATCTGTATTGTCTCCTTGCGGTAAGAGTTTACCTCGTTCACGGCACCCTGCGCCCTGCTCACCTGTGCCTGGGCTGCTGCCTTTTCCTCTCTGCGTGCACCGTTCTGCGCCATGTCATACTGACTCTTGGCAGCTTTCTCCTGTGCCTCGTATGCCTTGTATTGTGCATAGGCCTCGTCACGCTTCTGTTCGCTCACCACACCCTCGTCGAAGAGCCGCTGCACCCTTTCGTATGATTTCTTGGCTATGTCGAGTCCTGCCTTTGCCTGTTGCCACAGCTCGTAGGCTCCCTGTATCTGTTCCTTCCTTGCTCCGGCTCTTGCCATGTCGCTCATTGCCTCTGCCGCATTCTCGGCACCGAGTGCCTGCTGCGCCTTTGCCTCCACGTCAGGGGCGTCAAGGATGGCGAGGGTGTCGCCCACGTGTACGTAGTCGCCCTCCTTCACCAATAGCCTCAGCACCCTTGATGGCACCTTGCTCGACACACGGTATTCCTCCACTTCTATCTGACCTTGGATAATCTCTTCCTCACTGCCTATGGTGAAGAAACCTATCAGTCCTACGATGCACACTACGGCGGCAAATACCGCCACTGCTATCATCACGCTTCTATGTTGCTTTTTATTTTCCATATCTTCCTAATGCTTTTTCGAGTGCTATCTCACTCATCTTAACGTCTATCTCTGCATCTATCTTCTGTGTCCTTGCCTTGAGCCATGCCGTCTGTGCCGACATCACGTCGGTGGTGCTCATGACACCCTCCCTGAAGCCCACATTGGCACATCTGAGGTTTTCTTCCGCGTTCTGTATGTTCTTCTTGGCTGCGGTGAGGTTCTTTCCTGCCTCCTTCACTTTGAACCTGCTTTGCGATACCTGCAGTTCTATCAGCTCATGCGCCTCGTTATATGTCA
Organism: Prevotella sp.; assembly: GCA_017479675.1. GTDB lineage: Bacteria > Bacteroidota > Bacteroidia > Bacteroidales > Bacteroidaceae > Prevotella. Next base: position 4,264 of record JAFVBX010000042.1, on the reverse strand, counting down.
GTTGTGCAAGGTTTGTGGCACATTTCGTTGCCCTTATCTTGTAGGCGTTGTCGCCCCAGTCGAGCACAGGCACCCTCATCATCACGCCGACATTGAACGCACCCTTGAACTTTCTCTCGAAACCGTTATACACGCTGGGGTTAGTGAAGAATGCGCCTCCTATCAGCGACAGCTGCGGCAGGTAGGCTGCACGCGCTATCTTCGTCTGCTGACGTGATATCTCTATCGCATCGTTGAGCATACTGAGCTCATGGCGTCCCTCGTAGCTGTAGTCCCTGCCTGCATCTTCCTCTGGCACTATGTCCAGTTCCGTCTTCGTCTCGTCTTCGAGTGTTATGTCGCTGTCGAGGTTCATGCCACACTGCTGGCACAGGTACATCTTGGCAAGCGCCAAGGCGTTATCGACCTTTGTCTTAGTCATCTCAGCCTCGTTCACCGCCACGTCAACCTTCAGGCCGTCGGCACGTGTGGCAACGCCCTCCTTTATCATCTTGTGCACGTCGTCGTCAAGTTTCTGCACCAAGGCGAGGTAGTCGTCAGCCAGCAGCTGCTTGTGGCGCAGCGATACCACCGTCCAGTAGGCATTGTCCACCACGTATGTCACGTCGCTCTCCTTTGCCTCTATGTCCGTCTCTGCCACATGCTCGGCAATGTCGGCTATCCTGTTTCCTGCCACTATGGCTCCGCCCATGAAGATTGGCTGTACCAGCACTGCCGATGCCGTGAACAGATGGTGCGTATTGGTCGAGAAAGCGTCCACTATCCTCTGTCCCAACTCATTGCCGTATGCCTCCAGCGTCTGCGACACCGTTGGTCCCATAGCCTGCGCTATCGTTCCGAGGTCCCTTGCCGTAGTGGGGGTTATCATGCCTGCCTGTGCCATCTGCTGCAAGCCTGTGCCGAAGTCGCCTGCCAGCTGCCCCATCACTCCTGCCGTCCTGGTTCCCAGTCCGCCGATGGCACTCTTCTGTGCATCGCTCAGCAACGATATCTCGCGCGAAGAATACATGTATCCTCCAGTCAGGTCTATGTGGGGCAAGAACTTGGTGCGTGCCGACTTCCTGACGTTCACCGCCATCTCGTGCTTCGCCCTTGCCATACCTATCTGCTTGTTGGCGCGCAAGGCACGGTTGCGGCATGAGTCGAGCGTCAACACCTCGCCCTGTGCCACCGCACTGACGGCAAGCAGTAGTAAGCCATATAAAACAAGTACCTTTTTCAATTTTTTCTTAATCTTTCCGTATTATTTATTTTTCCCTTTTACCTATAGCGAAGCCTATATGCTTCCATATCGTTGTCAGAAGTCCGTAGTGCCTCATCATTATGTGGAACCTCTCATGCAGCGACCTGCGATGGTTCTGTATCGTCAGCCCTCCTGCCAGGAAGTTGCACACCACGCTGTGCATGTTGAACAGCTCCAAGTGTTGCCGCTCCGCTTCCTTCATCACCCTGATGCACCAGTCCACGTCAGCCGAGAAGCGGTATCTCAGGTCGTAAGGTATCTTGCGTGCAATATCGGTCCTCACATAGAATGCCTGATGGCACACCAGCATACCGTCCTTGAACGACCTCCACGTCAGCACCTCCGGCGGGTTGTGCTCCCTCTTGCCCACATAGCGGTTTGTTGCATCCACTATGTTCGTATCGCCGTATATCACGCCAGGCAAGTTCCCGTTAACCTTTGTCGCTATTTCCTCCAGCGTTGTCGGCGAATGTAGCGTATCGCCGGCATTGAGAAACAGCACGTAGTCGGGCTTGGCACGCTGCAGTCCCTTGTTCATCGCATCATACAGTCCCTTGTCCGGTTCGCTGACGAGGGTATGCCCCACCCTCTTTTCGTCCTTGTAGAAACGCTCCACCGTCTCCACCGTCCTGTCCGTTGACGCACCGTCGATGACGACATGGTGTATTCCCTCCCACGTCTGGCTTGCTATACTGTCCAGCGTGCGTTGAATCAGGTTTTCAGCGTTATAGGTACATGTTATGATGCAAAATCTCATTACCGTCAGTCCCCTTTTATTAGAACAACCTGCAAAGTTACACATTATTATTTAATTAACAAAGTTTGACGCGCATTTTTAGACATTTTGACATATCACGATGCCACATTGTCACCGTCCGCTTCCTTGGTATAGTAGTTGACAAGTGTACTCTCGAACATATTAAACAATTAAACCGTAAACTTTTAAACAGGCCTCCGAGCTTGCTCGCCTGAGCACCAACGGAGCGCAAGAAACTTTTAAACCGTAAACTTTTAAACTGTAATTATCATGATGAACCAAGAACAACAAATGACTGGCAAAGAAGCACTTGAGCGCTTCTGCAAAAACCTCGTAGCCGATGCAAGGAACGGTAAGCTCGACCCTGTCATCGGACGTGACGACGAGATACGACGCGTACTGCAGATACTGTCACGACGTACCAAGAACAACCCTATCCTCATAGGTGAACCTGGTACGGGTAAGACAGCCATTGCCGAGGGACTGGCGCAACGTATAGTGCGCGGCGACGTGCCCGAAAACCTCAAGGACAAGGAGATATACACCCTCGACATGGGTGCACTGGTGGCTGGTGCCAAGTACAAGGGCGAGTTCGAGGAACGACTGAAGGGCGTCATCAACGCCGTCATCGAGTCACAAGGCAAGATTATCCTCTTCATCGACGAGATTCACACCCTCGTGGGTGCAGGTGGCGGCGAGGGAGCTATGGATGCGGCAAACATCCTCAAGCCAGCCTTGGCGCGTGGCGAACTGCGTGCCATTGGTGCCACCACCCTCAATGAGTACCAGAAATACTTCGAGAAGGACAAGGCACTTGAGCGACGCTTCCAAATCGTTATGGTCGATGAGCCTGACGAACTCTCAGCCATCTCCATCCTCCGTGGACTGAAGGAGCGTTACGAGAACCACCACCGCGTCCGCATACAGGACGATGCCTGCATAGCCGCCGTCACCCTCTCCGAGCGCTATATCTCCGACCGCTTCCTGCCCGACAAGGCTATCGACCTGATGGACGAGGCAGCTGCTAAGTTGCGCATGGAGCGCGACAGCGTGCCTGAGGAACTCGACGAACTGACACGTCGCCTCAAGCAACTCGAGATAGAGCGCGAGGCTATCAAGCGCGAGGACGACAAGGAGAAGCTTGCCGAACTGGGCAAGACCATCGCCACCCTGCAAGACGAGGAGATGCGCATGCGCTCCGAATGGGTAAGGGAGAAAAACCTTGTTGACAAGATACAGCAGGACAAGCAGGAGATAGAGCGCCTGCGCTTCGAGGCAGACAAGGCTGAGCGTGAGGGCAACTACGGCAAGGTGGCAGAGATACGCTATGGCAAGCTGAAGGAACTCGAAGAAGATATAAAGAAGGTACAGGAAACCCTCAACGTTAACGGGAACGAGAACGAGAACAAGAACGCCATGCGCTACGTCCGCGAGGAAGTCACCGCCGACGACATCGCCGAGGTGGTATCACGCTGGACGGGCATCCCCGTTACACGCATGATGCAGAGCGAACGCGACAAGCTGCTCCACCTCGAAGACGAGCTACACAAGCGCGTCATAGGTCAGGACGAGGCAATCACAGCCGTCAGCGATGCCGTGCGCCGCTCACGTGCCGGACTGCAAGACCCCAAACGCCCTATCGCCAGCTTCATCTTCCTCGGCACCACCGGCGTGGGTAAGACTGAACTCGCCAAGGCACTCGCCGACTACCTCTTCAACGACGAGCAGATGATTACCCGTATCGATATGTCCGAGTATCAGGAGAAGTTCAGCGTCACCCGTCTCATCGGAGCCCCTCCGGGCTACGTAGGCTATGACGAGGGCGGACAACTCACCGAGGCAGTACGCCGTAAGCCTTACAGCGTAGTGCTCTTCGACGAGATAGAGAAGGCACACCCCGATGTCTTCAACACCCTCCTGCAGGTGCTCGACGATGGCAGGCTCACCGACTCCAAGGGCAGGGTGGTCAACTTCAAGAACACCATTATCATCATGACCTCCAACCTTACCCACGACCAACTCTACGGCAAGGCACCCATCCTCGACGGCAACGGCATGGTGAAGCCCCCTATCCGTCCTGAGTTCCTCAACCGCATCGACGAAATCATCGACTTCCGTCAGCTCACCAAGTCCGAGATAGCCGACGTGGTACGCCTGCAGATGAAGCGCGTTGCCGCCATGCTCGAACAGCAAGGCTTCGAGCTCCGCTGGACCGACGATGCCATCGACAACCTCGCCGAGGCAGGCTACGACCCCGACTTCGG
>JAFVBX010000041.1 GCA_017479675.1 Prevotella sp. | reverse complement strand
GAACTGGCGGCGGATATGTACACGCCCAAAGGGGCTCAGGGGAAGTTAGCGGCTATTGCAGTCTCAGGTCCGTTCGGAGCCGTGAAGGAACAGTCAAGCGGACTCTATGCGCAGCACATGGCGGAGCTGGGATTTCTGACCATCGCCTTCGACCCGTCGTTTACGGGCGAGAGTGGCGGCGAGCCACGTCGCATGGCATCGCCCGACATCAACACTGAGGACTTCCTCGCTGCTGTTGATTACCTCTCTAACCTTGATAATGTTGATGCTGAGCGCATCGGCATCATCGGCATCTGCGGTTTCGGTGGCATGGCGGTCAATGCAGCAGCCATCGACCCACGTATTAAAGCCACCGTCGCTGCTACGATGTACGACATGAGCAAGGTAAATGTGGAGGGGTACTTTGGAAGTGAGGACACGCAGGCACAGCGCATGGCGAAGCGCCGCGCCATCGCTGCTCAGCGTACCGAGGACTACAAGACGGGCACCTACAAGCGTGCCGGTGGTGTTATCGACCCGTTGCCTGAAGACGTTCCGCAGTTTGTGAAGGACTATCACGCCTACTACAAATGTCCTCGTGGCTACCATGAGCGCAGCGGCAACTCGACCGACGGCTGGAACGTCATCGGCTGTCAGTCGTTCCTCAACCAACCGCTTCTGGCGTGGGCGCATGAGATAGAGAACCCCGTGCTACTCATTCACGGCGAGAAAGCACACAGTCGCTACTTCAGCGAGTACGCTTTTGAAAAAATGACGGGCAGTAAGGTTGCAGTCAATGAGCCGATAAAAACAAACGGGAAGCCACAGACGCTTGACTGGAAAGTCGGCAACAAGGAACTCTACAATATCCCCGGTGCCTCGCACGTTGATCTTTATGATGATGAGGCGGGAGTTATCCCATATGAAAAGATGGCGGAGTTCTTCAAAACTAATTTGAAGTGAAGTCAGCTTAAAACTTAAAGGTTTTGCGATGGTACGGCGTAATGCCGTACTTTTTTATTGCATCACGGTGTTTCTGAGTGGGATAGCCCTTGTTTGACAGCCAGTCGTACTGAGGAAACTGCAGTGCGAGATTATTCATAAAATCATCACGATAAGTCTTGGCGAGAATGCTCGCGGCGGCGATGGCAAGGTATTTGCCATCGCCTTTTATTATCGTGGTGTGGGGTAGGGGCTGGCAGTCGTAGAGCAACGGCAGGTTGTCGTAGCAGTCTATCGTGCTGTGGTCAACTGTAGGGTAGTAGGGATCGAAGCGGTTGCCGTCGATGATGAGTGCCTCGGGCTTCACCGTCAGTTGGTCTATCGCCCTGTGCATGGCGAGGTATGAGGCGTGGAGGATGTTTATCTTGTCGATTTCCTCAGCGGTGCAGGTGCCCACAGCCCATGCTATGGCATCGCGCTTTATATCCTCGCGCAGCTGGTAACGCTTCTTCTCCGTCAGTTGCTTGGAGTCGTTGAGCACGTCGTTGTGGTAGTCATCAGGCAGTATGACGGCGGCAGCATAGACGGGACCGGCAAGACATCCCCTGCCAGCTTCGTCGCAGCCAGCCTCCACCTTCCCTGTATAATAGTGTGGCAACAGCATTATTGTTGTATCTTGAATGTTATGGGTTTTACGAGGCGGAGGTAATAATCGGAGGAGTTTGTTGCATTTGAAATGGCGTTGTTAGCATCGTTTGAATAAAATGTATATCTTTTCTCTGCTCCATCACATAAAAAATATATAGATTTAGAAGGCAGATCATTCCATCCTGACACATTCTTCATTATGTTATTTAATTGCCTGTAAGTTTCTTTTGGTGTTCCAAAAGCTCCGATGATGTATGCTGCTTGTTCTGGTGTAGGCAAACTCCACCCAGTCATATCATCTTCAGTATATGTTTCCGCAATTGCTTGTAGGGCTTCAACGTTGGAAGATAATCCAGACCATTGTTTTTTACTTAGCAGAAGTCCTTTGTTAGTTTCTGCATCAACATAAATTAGGAGATGGTTGTTAAGAATGTCACCAACATTAGGCAATGCTGCAACCTTAAATTCACTTCCTACGATTGCAGGTGCCTGATTGCCATTTGCCCCGTCACCAAAGTCGAATGACGATTCTATTGCTTCATCCCATCCTTCTGTTGCTATATTGCAGGTGATAGACATTATGCGTTCCGCCTCCTTGTAGTTTCCTTTAAAGTGATAAGGTTTGCCTGCAACGAGTGCGCTACCGTAGGTTACGGTGTAAGAAGATTCGCCGCTGTTAGATGTGCTGTTTATTGTAAGGGTGGTTTTAGAAGTTGTGCCAGGGAAAACGTATATGGTGCTGCTCTTCCATGTGGTGCCGTCAGCCTGTTTGGTAAGTGTGAGTGTGGCACTCGTTTCGCCTGTGTAGTTCTTGTCGAGTGGCATAGATTGATACTGCTTGCCTATGGTAACGGTTATAGTGTTTACATCCGTTGGAATTTCGCTAAGTGTAACATCTACTGCTGCAACAGCGTAAGACAGTGAGATATCGGCATCGACATCGTCCTCTTCTACAGAAATGTTTGTTTTGCCGTGCATAATAGGAGCATCGAAGTAGCCGTTTTCGGCAGTAATAGCATTTTCGTCAAGTATATCGGAATCACCAGCGTCTGCACCGGCAACGGCATAGAGAGTGTATTCACCGGAACTTAGTGACAGTGAATTCGTTGCAGAGCTTTCAGAAGTCTTTATGTAACTCACCACGATATCATTGTCATTCACGGCATAGACAGTGAGAGGGTAGGGGATGTCAACGCCTGAGACGCCAGACTTGGAGGTGATGTTTACTTCGTAGGTGTCATCGTTGGATGGGATGTTTGCGTAGTCGCCGAGGTCTATCTGCTGGCAAGCTGTCAATAGCAGTATGCCTGAAAGAGAGAAGAAAGAAGTTTTCATTATGTTTGTTGTTGATGTAATTAAGCGATTAGATTTAAGTAACCTAAAAAGGAGCAGAGGGCTGATGCCCCTGCTCCTTATATAAATGTTTACTGATGCTGGTCGCGCAGCAAGTCGTTAACTGTCTTTACTGGGTTGAATGTGCCGAGTGGTACCTCAACGAAGATGGTGTTCCAGTCGGACATGGCACCGTTCCACAGTCCTGGCAGTTCGAGTGCCTGAAGTTCCTTGCCGTTCTTTGACTTGCTTGAGATGAAGCCCGTAGTGCGGTCAACATACTCTGACAGGTTGAAGGCATTGCCCTTGTAGTCCTTTACGGCACAAACGAGGTCAACAGGGTTGAAGTGTGTGCCCTCCTTAAAGTACTTCATGTACTGCTCGTTGTTCTTGTCAATCTGGCTTGACTCAAGGATTTGCAGTGAATAGGTGCCGTCCTGGTTGTAAGCGAGGAACGGACCGCCGCCAGGCTCGCCGACGTTCTTCACCATGCCTGCAACACGCATCGGACGGTTGAGCTTCTTCTTGAGATAGATGGCGAGGTCGGTATCTTCCAGTTCCTTGAGGTCAGGCTTGACGCAGCACAGCTCGTGCTTCACGAAACGTGCTATCTCGATGAGCTTGTCATGGTCATACTTACCTGAGTCGAGAACTTCAAGATACTCAAACGCTCTCTTCTGCAAAGTGACAAGTATGCCGGCGATAACCTGCTTCCACTCTACGGTCTCAGGCTTCAGACGGTCTGGCACTACGTTGTCGATATTCTTCACGAAGAAGACATCGGCAGCAATCTCGTTGAGGTTCTCAATGAGAGCGCCGTGACCACCTGGGCGGAACAGCAGTGTGCCGTCTTCATTACGGAACGGTGTGCCGTCAGGGTTTGCTGCTACAGTGTCTGTAGATGGCTTCTGCTCAGAGAAAGAGATGTCGTATTTCACTCCAAACTTCTGTGCATAGCCGTCAGCCTTCTCTGCCACCTTTGCCTTGAAGTAGTCGAGGTGCTCATGAGAAACAGTGAAGTGAACATTTGCCTCGCCGTTGGATGCAGCGTAGAGTGCGCCCTCCACAAGGTGCTCCTCCATCGGAGTGCGTGCACCGTCTTCGTAGCTGTGGAACAGCAACATGCCCTTTGGCAACTGACCGTAGTTGAGACCTTCCTTGGAGAGCATGCCCTTGGCAACAGATTTATAATCACCCTCGGCAATGAGTTCCTTGATGCCCTTGCCCTTCTGCTCTTTGAGTAGAGCATCAAGAGCGTCGTAGAAAGCGAACTTCTCGATGTTGTCGAAATATTTCTTCTCGAAGTCGGGGGTAGGCACGTCGTAGTCGGCATCGACAAATGCAAACATATCCTTAAACATACGGCTTGCTGCGCCTGATGCAGGCACAAACTTGACAATCTTCTTGCCCTCAGCCTTATAGTCGTTCCACACCTTGACATATTGCTTCACCTCCTCAGCCGTAGGAGCTACGATGCCTGCGCCGATGGTGGCAGAGCCCTCCAGTTTTAGGAATGGGAAACCAGTCTTGAACTCACTCAACTGCTGATTGAACTTCTCCTCGCTGATACCTTTAGCTTGGAGTTGCTTTAGGTCTTTTTCTTCCATTTTTACTATTAGTTATTAGATTGGTAATGTGGTTATTTTTTATGAGTTGTACTCCTGCCAGCTCTTTATCTTGATGTCTTCTTCCTTGAGGGCGCAGAAGGCTTCGATGAATGCCTTGGCAAGACGTACGTTGGTCATCAGCGGAATGTTGTGGTCTATGGCACCACGGCGTATGCGGTAACCGTTGGTAAGCTCACGCTTGCTGTGGTTCTTAGGCACATTGATGATGAGGTCGAACTTGTGGTCGGCAATCATGTCGAGCACCTTGTTCTCACCATCCTCGTCTGGCCAAGAGACTGCCGTCACCTCAACACCGTTCTCGTTGAGGAACTTCGCCGTGCCTGCCGTAGCATACACCTTGTAACCCTTCTGTACAAGTTGCTTTGCAGGTTCGAGCAGTGCCACCTTACCCTTTACTGCACCAGAAGAGATGAGTACGCTCTGCTTTGGCAGACGGTAGCCTGTTGCGATGAGGGCATTGAGCATTGCCTCGTTGAGGTCGTCGCCCAGACAGCCCACCTCACCAGTTGACGACATGTCAACACCGAGTACAGGGTCAGCATTCTGCAGACGTGCGAATGAGAACTGGCTCGCCTTGACGCCGATGCGGTCGATGTCGAACTCGAACTTGCTTGGACGCTCGTAGTGTGCGTCGAGCATTATCTTTGTTGCTGTCTCGATAAAGTTGCGCTTCAGTATCTTGCTGACAAACGGGAACGAGCGAGAGGCACGGAGGTTACACTCTATCACCTTCAGTTCACGGTTCTTGGCAAGGAACTGTATGTTGAACGGACCAGAGATATTCAGCTCTTTGGCAATCTTCTGAGAAATCTTCTTTATCTGTCTTACAGTAGAGAAGTATATGTGCTGTGCAGGGAATATCATGGTGGCGTCACCTGAGTGGACACCTGCATACTCCACGTGCTCTGATATGGCATATTCTACTACCTCACCCTTGTCGGCAACGGCATCAAACTCTATCTCCTTGGTCTCCTGCATGAACTGTGAAACCACGACAGGGAATTCCTTGCTCACCTCAGTAGCCATTTCAAGGAAGCGCTGCAGTTCCTCGTAGTCGTAGCATACGTTCATGGCAGCACCAGAGAGCACGTATGACGGACGGACAAGAACAGGGAAGCCGACTTCGTCAACGAAACTCTTGATGTCATCGAACGAGGTGAGGGCACGCCATGCCGGCTGGTCGATGCCAAGCTTGTCGAGCATGGCAGAGAACTTGTCACGGTTCTCGGCACGGTCGATGTCAACAGGTGAGGTGCCAAGTACAGGAACGCCCTGGCGATAAAGTTTCATTGCGAGGTTATTAGGTATCTGACCACCCACAGAGACGATGACGCCGCGTGGCTCTTCAAGTTCTATGACGTCAAGCACGCGCTCCATTGACAACTCGTCGAAATAGAGACGGTCACACATATCGTAGTCGGTAGAAACGGTCTCGGGGTTGTAGTTTATCATGATAGACTTGTAACCCAACTTGCGAGCCGTATTGATGGCATTGACAGAACACCAGTCGAACTCTACGCTTGAACCGATGCGGTAAGCACCAGAGCCGAGCACGATGACAGACTTCTCGTTCTTGAAGTAGTTGATGTCATGAGCTGGCTTGTAGCCAAGACCAACCTTAAAGCTGACATTTATATCGAAGAACTTCTTGGCTCGCTCCAAAGACTTCGTAAACTCGTCTTGGAAGGCTGGCGTGTGGGTGTAAGTGAAGTAGAGGTAGTTGGTCAGTTCAGGATGCTCTGACGCTACGGTAGGTATGCGCTTCACAGATGGCAGGATGCCCTTCGCCTTACGTGCCTGACGTACTGCAAGGTTCTCCTTCTCCATGTTACCACCCTGTGGTTTCAGTACGAAGCGACCTATCTGGAAATCGCTGAATCCGCACTGCTTTGCTTCGAGCAGCAGGGCGTCAGGCAGTTCCTCAAGAGAGTTGTACTTCTTCAGTTCGAGTTTAAGGTCAACGATGTGCTTCAGACGCTCAAGGAACCATACGTCAATTTTGGTAAGTTCCTCTATGCGCTCTACGCTATAGCCAGCCTCTAAAGCCTGTGCTATGGCAAAGATACGCAGGTCGGTAGGGTTGGCGAGTTCTTCCTCTACGTTGTCGAAATGTATGTGGTCGTTACCCACGAAGCCGTGCATACCCTGACCTATCATGCGCAGTCCCTTCTGTATCATCTCTTCGAAAGAACGTCCGATGGACATAATCTCGCCGACAGACTTCATTGAAGAACCAATGAGACGTGAAACGCCTGCAAATTTTGTCAAGTCCCAACGAGGAATCTTACATATCATGTAGTCGAGACTTGGAGCTACGTATGCTGAAGACGTGGTGCCCATCTCACCAATCTGATCGAGGGTATAGCCGAGAGCTATCTTTGCTGCCACGAAGGCGAGGGGATAGCCTGTTGCCTTGGATGCGAGGGCAGAAGAACGTGACAGACGTGCGTTAATCTCAATGATGCGGTAGTCGTTGGTTACGGCATTGAAGGCAAACTGGATGTTACACTCACCTACTATATTAAGGTGTCGCACGCAACGTATCGTGATGTCTTGCAGCATCTTTACCTGTTCCTCAGTGAGCGAACAGGTTGGAGCCACAACGATAGACTCACCTGTATGGATGCCCAGTGGGTCGAAGTTCTCCATTGAAGCGACGGTGAAACAGTGGTCGTTGGCATCGCGGATGCACTCAAACTCTATCTCCTTCCATCCCTTCAGCGATTCCTCAACCAATATCTGGGGAGCAAAGGTGAAGGCACTCTCAGCAAGTTCGATGAAGGCTGCCTCGTCTTTACATATACCAGAACCCAGACCGCCGAGGGCGTAGGCAGAACGTATCATGATAGGGAAGCCTATCTCATGTGCAGCCTTGAGGGCATCGTCCATAGACTCTACCGCATGGCTCACAGGAGTCTTGAGCTGTATCTCATCGAGTTTCTTGACGAAAAGGTCGCGGTCCTCAGTGTGCATGATGGCTTCAACAGATGTGCCCAGCACTTCTACGCCATACTCTTTGAGGATTCCCTTCTGGTAGAGCTCCGTACCGCAGTTGAGGGCTGTCTGTCCGCCGAATGCGAGCAGTATGCCGTCAGGGCGCTCCTTCTTTATAATCTCAGTTACGAAGTGGGGGGTGACAGGCTGGAAATACACCTTGTCGGCAATGCCTTCAGAGGTCTGTATCGTAGCGATGTTAGGGTTTACCAACACAGAACTGATGCCCTCCTCGCGCAGAGCCTTCAGAGCCTGGGAGCCGGAATAGTCAAACTCGCCTGCCTGTCCTATCTTCAGGGCTCCGGAACCGAGTACCAAAACTTTCGTCAATTTCTTTTTCATCTTTTTCTTAAATACGTATTTAGGTTATATCTTATCGTCGTTCTTAGCAAACTGCCTACAAAGTTACTAACTTTTTTCCTAATATCACTGCCTTGTTAGCACTTTTTTTATGCGTCAGCAAAAACTTTGCCGTCTTCCAGTGTCACCTGAAGTTTCTCATACTCACAGTGGAAGTCGTTTTTCAGTCTCTCCAAGTATCGTTTGCACTCCCAGTGGCACATGGGCAGGTCGTGTAGCAGGTAGTTGCCGCAAGTCTCAGGTTGGGTGGCAGGCACTTCGTTTTGCATTAGAATCCACTCTAAACATTCTATGGTAAGTTCTCTGATACTCTGCACGTTATAGTCGCCTGTCATAACGATGTACATACCTGTGAGACATCCCATAGGTCCTACATACACAACGTCGTCCTTGGCTGATGAATTGCGAAACCATGTTGCCATGAGGTGCTCTATGCTGTGCATGGCAGCAGGTGCTACGGCGGGCTCCTTGTTGGGTTCGGTAATTCGTAGGTCAAAGGTGGTGAAGCCTTTGTCCTGACGTGATACGTATATGCCAGGCTTTAGTTTGGTGTGGTCGATGGTGAAACTCTGTATTACTTCCATACCTGTTAGTCTTTTAGTGAGTAGGTTACTGTTGTTACTACGCGTACCTTCTTTATCCAAGGGGTGTTGCTGTCTCTGTCATCGATGCTGAATTGTCCTTGGTCGGCATTGACAATCTTATCGAGTTTGGAGTGAGAATTTTCAGCAAACTGTTCTGCTGTCTTCTCAGCATTCTCTATGGCTTCCTGCATCATCTTGGGTTTCATCTCTTTGAACGAGATGTACTCATACTTTACAGGATTATCATAGCCACCCTCGACTATTGCCACACCCTCCTTGAGAAGGTCACCCTGGCGAGAAATAATCTTTCTCACCTGTGCCACATTCTTCGATGTCACGGTGATGACGCTTGTTACGATGTAGCGATATGGCTGCTTGTTGTCACCATACTCTCTGGCGTTGAGGTCTACCATCTGTGGTGCGTTGACGCTCATCTCTGCCTCCTTTATGCCGTTAGCAAGGAGGAATGCCTTGATCTTTCCCTGTGTAGCGCCTATGCGGTCATATATGGTAGGGAGGTCGTTGCCTACTTCCTTTGATACAATAGGCCATGTCACCTTGTCGGCATTGACTTCTTTCTCTGATAGTCCTTTTACTACTACCCGACGGTCCTTGTTGGCGAAATCATCAATACCAGCCTTGATAAACCATCCCAGCGCCACGATACTCAGTGCTACGAGAGCATACGCAATGATGTTTTTGTCCTTTATTTCCATAAGATTTCCTTTAAATCCCCCATTCCATTGTGATGGAGCGGGGGATTATCTGTTTATGTTATGTTTAGCTTATGCCTCTTCCTCCACAGCAGCCTGGGCGGCAGCCAGACGTGCTATAGGCACGCGGAATGGAGAACAAGAAGCGTAGTTCATGCCTACCTTTGCGCAGAACTTGACAGAACTTGGTTCACCGCCGTGCTCGCCGCAGATACCTGTGCGCAGGTTAGGACGAACGGCGCGACCGTTCTTTACAGCCATCTCTATGAGCTGACCTACACCCTCCTGGTCAAGAACCTGGAACGGGTCAACCTTCAGTTTCTTCTTGTCGAGGTAAACAGGCAGGAAGCTTGCTATGTCGTCACGGGAATATCCGTAGGTCATCTGCGTCAAGTCGTTCGTGCCGAATGAGAAGTATTCTGCCTCCTCTGCTATCTGTGCAGCAGTGAGGGCGGCACGAGGTATCTCAATCATCGTACCAATCTCGAACTCGAGCGATACGCCAGCCTCGGCAAATACCTCCTCGGCAGTCTTCTTGATTACCTCCTTCTGCTGCTTCAACTCTGCTACCGAACCAATCAGTGGTACCATTATTTCAGGATGTGGGTCGTAGCCTTCCTTCTTCAGCTGGCATGCTGCACCCAGTATGGCGCGAGTCTGCATGGCTGTTATCTCTGGGAAGGTGATGCCCAGACGGCAACCGCGATGACCAAGCATAGGGTTGTTCTCGGCAAGAGAGTTGACGCGCTTCTGTATCTCGGCAATGCTTACGCCCATCTCGTTTGCCATAGTCTGCTGACCTGCAAGGTCGTGTGGTACGAACTCATGGAGTGGTGGGTCGAGCAGACGGATGTTCACGTGCAGTCCGTCCATAGCCTTCAGTATGCCGTAGAAGTCGTTCTTTTGGTATGGCAGGAGCTTGGCGAGAGCCTTCTCGCGTCCTGCTACGGTGTCGGCAAGAATCATCTCACGCATTGCCACAATCTTCTGATCCTCGAAGAACATGTGCTCTGTACGTGTCAGACCGATACCCTTGGCACCAAACTCACGTGCTATCTGTGCGTCCTTTGGCGTGTCGGCATTGGTGCGCACCTGCATCTTGGTGTATTTGTCGCATAGGTCCATCAGTGCCTTGAAGTCACCTGACAGCTCAGCTGCCTTGGTCTTTATCTCGCCTGCATATACCTGACCTGTCGTACCGTTGAGTGATATGTAGTCACCTTCTTTATATACTACGCCTTCAATCTCTACGGTCTTTGCCTTGTAGTCAACATTGATGGCGCCGGCACCTGATACACAGCACTTACCCATGCCACGAGCCACGACGGCAGCGTGTGACGTCATGCCGCCACGAGCTGTCAAGATACCCTCGGCGCAAGCCATACCGGCGAGGTCTTCCGGCGATGTCTCGATACGTACCATCACCACCTTGTGACCGTTCTCAGCCCACTCCTGGGCATCGTCAGCGTGGAATACTATCTGTCCGCGAGCTGCACCAGGTGATGCAGGCAGGCCCTGTGTGATAGCCTTTGCCTTGGAGAGCGCTTCCTTGTCGAATACAGGGTGGAGCAGTTCGTCAAGCTTCTGAGGCTCACAACGCATGATGGCTGTCTTCTCGTCTATGAGACCTTCCTTCACGAGGTCCATCGCAATCTTTACCATTGCCGTACCTGTGCGCTTGCCGTTACGTGTCTGGAGGAACCATAGCTTGCCCTCCTGCACGGTGAACTCCATATCCTGCATGTCGTGGTAGTGGTGCTCCAGCTTGTCCTGCAGTGCGTCGAGTTCTGCATACAGCTCAGGCATAGCCTCCTCCATAGAAGGATACTTAGCTACACGCTCTTCCTCAGAGATGCCTGCACGCTCAGCCCAGCGCTGAGAACCTATCTTCGTGATCTGCTGTGGTGTGCGTATGCCTGCTACCACGTCCTCGCCCTGTGCGTTGATGAGGTACTCGCCGTTGAAGAGGTTCTCGCCATTGCCAGCGTCACGTGAGAAGCAAACGCCCGTAGCACTTGTGTCGCCCATGTTGCCGAATACCATCGCCATGACAGATACCGCTGTACCCCATTCGTCAGGTATGCCTTCCATCTTACGGTAGAGGATGGCGCGCTCGTTCATCCAAGAACGGAACACGGCGCATATAGCGCCCCACAATTGTGTGATAGGGTTCTCTGGGAAGTCGCTGCCTGTCTGCTCCTTGATGGCTTTCTTGAACAGCTCCACGAGTTTCTTCAGTGACTCTACGCTGAGGTCCTTGTCGAGCTCTACGCCCTGCTCAGCCTTCACCTCTTCTATTATCTTCTCGAATGGGTCTATGTCTGTCTTGTTGACAGGCTTCATGCCCAGCACCACGTCGCCGTACATCTGTACGAAGCGGCGGTATGAGTCATAAACGAAGTGTGGGTTGCCGGTCTTCTTCACCATACCCTCGGCTACTGCATCGTTGAGACCGAGGTTGAGGATGGTGTCCATCATGCCTGGCATGGATGCACGTGCACCTGAGCGTACGCTGACGAGCAGAGGGTTTTCTACTGAGCCGAACTGGCAGTTCATGAGTGTTTCCACGTGCTTGACAGCTGCGTTGACTTCGTCCTGCAGCAGTTCAACGATTTTCTCCTGACCTACCTTGTAGTATTCGTTACATGTATCAGTAGTGATAGTGAAGCCTGGAGGCACTGGCACTCCGATGAGGTTCATCTCTGCAAGGTTTGCTCCCTTACCACCAAGTTGCTCACGCATCTGCGCGTTTCCTTCTGCTTGTCCGTTTCCGAAGGTGTAAACTCTTTTTTGTGACATTGTTGTTTAAGTTGTTTTTTATATATTGATTAGGGTTTTAATAGTGGGTGTCGCTGCGTTTCTGTAACGTCAGCAAACGCAAAGGTACAAATAAAGGTTGAAAGTTGAAAGTTGAAAGTTGAAAGAAGTGAAGAATTAAGTTTTTTTTGCTTTTGCTCTGTATTTCTTAATTCTTGATTCTTAATTCTTAATTTTTATTCGTACCTTTGCACCAAATTCGTTTCAACGAATGGAACATGAAAAAGAAACTTCCCCTTTTACAGAATGTCACCATAGAGGCTGTTGCCGCTGAAGGCAAGTGTCTCTTCCACATGTCAACAGCGTCCGAGCAACATCCTTCGCTGGTGGTCTTTGTACCCTTTTGCGTGCCTGGCGATGTTGTCGATGTGCAGATAACACGCAAGAAACATTCCTTCGCCGAAGGTGAGGTGGTGCGACTTGTACAGCCCAGTCCCAAGCGTATAGCCCCCGTATGTCAGCATTTCGGCGTCTGTGGCGGATGCAAGTGGCAGAATATGCCATACGAGGAACAGCTCGCCTTCAAACAGCAACAGGTGTTCGACCAGCTCACCCGCATCGGCAAGATAGAGCTCCCTGAGTTCGAGCCTATCATGGGAAGTGTGAAGACGCTCGAATATCGCAACAAACTCGACTTCGGATGTTGCAACAAACGCTGGTACACCAGGGAGCAACTGCGCCAGTTGCCAGAGGGTGGGGGACTGTTGGAACCAGGCATAGGCTTTCATATTACTGGCGCCTTCGACAAAATTCTGCCGATAGAGAAATGCTGGCTCATGGACGACCTGCATAACGACATTCGCAACTCCATCTACCAGTATGCCAAGGACAAAGGACTGTCGTTCTTCGACCTGCGTGCGCAGACAGGTCTCTTGCGCGATATTATAATAAGGTGTAGCAACACAGGTGCATGGATGGTGTTGGTGCAGTTTGGTCCAAGTGCAGATACAGACTCCATCCCCATGCGAGGCGACAATCGCAGGGGCAATGCTGAGACGAAGCAGGCAGCAAAGGAATGGCTCGAAAGAGAACTCACAGAGCAGAAGCATTTCGACAAGGAAGCATCGATGGCTTTGCTGCAATATGTTGCAGACAAGTTTCCGCAGATTACCTCGCTAATGTGGGTATATAACCCCAAGTGCAACGATACCTTCGGCGACCTCCCCGTAGAACTCTTCAAGGGCGATGACCACATCTTCCTCCAGATGGAAGACCTCAAGTTTAAGGTTCGCCCCAAATCCTTCTACCAGACCAATACCGAACAGGCTCTGCACCTCTATGAGGTGGCGCGAGACTTCGCAGGTCTCACAGGCTCCGAACTCGTCTATGACCTCTATACTGGCACAGGCACCATAGCAAACTTCGTTGCTCGCAGGGCAAGGCAAGTTATTGGCATAGAGTATGTTGAAGACGCCATAGAAGATGCCAAGATAAACTCCGAGGTGAATGGCATCAGCAACACCCTCTTCTATGCAGGTGACATGAAGGACATACTCACAGCCGACTTCATTGCTCAACATGGGCGACCTGACGTCATCATCACTGACCCGCCTCGTGCAGGCATGCATCCTGACGTTATCAAGGTCATTATGAATGCTCACCCAAGGCGCATCGTCTATGTCAGCTGCAATCCCGCTACCCAGGCACGTGACCTGCAACTGCTCGACACTGACTATAAGGTCGTCAAGGTGCAGCCTGTCGATATGTTCCCCCATACTCCCCACGTAGAAAACGTGGTGCTGTTAGAAGCAAGATAGCCAAAAAGGAGAAGTCCTCCCCACTCATCGTGGGAAGGACTTCTCCTTTTTTAAGGGGTTGATTACTTTGCATTAATCTGCACTCTCTTGCTATGCCTCAGCATAGAACTCTGTGATGGGCGTATGAGATGCCATCCAAATTAACACTTTCTTAATCATAATACAATCCTTTCCTAATCTAACAAATTTCTAACTATATGCTGTGCATTACTCGCTAAGTTCGTCACTTCGTGTTCCTTGGCTTATGCCTCAGCATAGAACTCCGTGATTGGGGTATGCTCTACCATCCAAATCAATACATTCTTAATCATAATGCAATCCTTTCTTCTTTTTGTTATTTAATTAAGTTTTCGTAGTCATCATAGATGACGTTTCGTTTTCGTAGCAGGGTTTCCTGCGTTTCGTTCTTTTCGAGTGCAAAGTTACGTCGAATTACAATACTGTGCAAGGAAAAATCAAACTGTGTGCGCACACAACTGCTTTTTGTTGATATATGTCAATGTGTTAACGGTTTATTAACACCCTTTTTGCATTTGTTTAGAAGTTGTATTGTTATCGTTTGTGTTGTGTTTTTCGTTTTCGTAGCCTCAGGCGTTTCGTAGGACTGAAAGTCCGTTTCGTAGCGTAGCGTTTCGTTAGTCGCTTTACAACCCTTGAGCGGTAAACGGGGGCTCGACATGCACATGATGAGGCTTTAGCCGAATAGCCCGTGACCGTAGGTCGTGGGTGAGAGAAGTTTCGCAGAGCGGTAAACGGGGCTCGAACCCGCGACCTGCGGCTTGGGAAGCCGCTGCTCTACCAACTGAGCTATTACCGCATAAGAGTGGGGCAGGGTATGCTACACCTTATTATATAATATAAAGAGAACCAGAGCAAAGCCCTGGTTCCCTGAAGAGCCGATAACGAGACTCGAACTCGTGACCCACGCATTACGAATGCGTTGCTCTACCAACTGAGCCATATCGGCACTCTTGCTTATTGCGCATGCAAAATTAGCAAAACTTTTCGAATTATGCAAATAAAAGACAGCAAAAAAGATAAAACGCACGATAAATCATCGCCAAACCATCGCCGTCTTTACCACTTCTACAGCTTGCCGTCCCTAATTATCCTGTCGATTTTTATGCCCTGATACAACTCCGGCTTGCCTTGCTTAGACTTTGGGATGAAGTGCAGGTTGTACGAGCTGATGTGCCGTGCAGGGTCGAAATCCTTCGCCTCGTCCACCGCCTTGCTCTTCACCTCCAGCTTCATCGTCCCCATGTTGGGTATCTCCACCCTGTCGCCATCCTGCAGGTGGCGTATGATGGTGGCATACAACTGTCTCGTAACCAGCTGCACGTCAGCAGCCGTTGCCGAGCAGTTGTGCTCTATCTCCCTCTCTAAGTCCTCAGGAGTGATGGTGTTGAAGTGCATCACTCTCGCCACGTATTTGCCGTATGAGCTCACGCGTGGGTGCGTACCTTTCTTTAATTGTAATATCATAATCCTCTTTCCTTTTATGTTTTTAATACTTTATCTCATAGCCTTTATACCATTAACCCATAGCTTCTGCCACATTGAAGCATAGCTTCAGCTACATTGAAGCTATGCTTCTTGTTTCAATTCGGTACCGAATTCAGCCAATTCCGTACCGAATCCGTCCAATTCGGTACCGAATTCAACGCCGTAGCTTACCATCTCTTTATTGATAACTTAGCTTTAGTGTCATCATAGTTATGCTTCCCTATTGCTTTGCAAAGATACAAAATTATTCCGACGTTTGCAAGCGCCCGCCATTTTTTTCTTCTTTTTTTGTTCGTTTCACAAA
Source organism: Prevotella sp. (assembly GCA_017479675.1). Taxonomy (GTDB): domain Bacteria; phylum Bacteroidota; class Bacteroidia; order Bacteroidales; family Bacteroidaceae; genus Prevotella. The sequence continues at coordinate 6,409 of JAFVBX010000041.1, read as the reverse complement.
TTTTGCTTAAATTTGCATTTACTAAATCCAGGAATGCTATTGATACCGTATGGCAGAGAAAAGAGAAATAAGAAATAGTACAGCGGAGTTCCTCATTTTTCAGGCAGAGGGGAGGGAACAAGGCGTAGAGGTATATTATAAGGATGAGAATGTATGGTGTACGCAGAAAGCTATGTCAACATTGTTTGACTGTGACAGAAGCGTAATAACAAAGCATTTGAATAATATATTTGAGTCTGGCGAACTTATAAACGAGCGAGTATGTGCAAAAATTGCACATACTGCTTCCGACGGAAAAAAATACCAAACACAGTTCTACTCCCTTGATGCCATTATAGCCGTAGGATATAGTGAGGTCTAAGTGGGATGCCGACATATACACCCCACTTGCTTCAGCCCAGCAACCATGCGGCTTCACGAGGAGCAAGTGGGTATGTGGGGTTAGTTTGCGAAATTCTTCAAAATTCATGACCGCAAACATATTTCCCCCTTCTTTTTTGTTCGTTTCAGAAATTCTTTGTACTTTTGTGCTTAGTTACACGGTTAGACTAAGACTTAAATTTATATGAAGACTGACAAACAGATTGCCATAGCTGCTGCGGAGTTTGCAGAACGCTGGAAGGGACGCGGATATGAGAAAGGCGACTCGCAGGTGTTCTGGACAGAACTCCTCACAGAAGTATATGGAATAGATAACCCCAGCACATTCATTCGCTATGAAGAACAGGTAAAGGTTGACAAGACAAATTTCATCGACGGACATATACCCTCCACAAAAGTACTGATAGAGCAGAAGTCCTTGGGCAAAGACCTTAGGAAGGGCATAGTGCAGAGTGACGGCTCGGTGCTCAATCCCTTCCAGCAGGCGAAGCGCTATGCTGCCGAACTGAAATACTCGGAGCGTCCTCGCTGGATTGTCACATGCAACTTTGCTGAGTTCCTTATCTATGACATGGAACAACCAAACGGTGAACCTGAACAGGTGTTGCTTGAAAACCTCGGCAAGGAATACTACCGCTTACAGTTCCTCGTAGATAAGAAGAGCGAACACCTCACCAAGGAGATGGAGGTGTCCATGCAGGCTGGCGAGATAGTGGGCAAGATATATGATGCACTTCTGAAACAGTACGACGACAGCTCAGCCGAAGCCCTGCGATGGCTCAACATACTTTGTGTCAGGATAGTATTCTGCCTTTATGCCGAGGATGCAGGTGTATTTGCCCATGACCAGTTCCACAACTACCTTGCAAGCTACGGGGCTGACGATTTGCGTAATGCCCTTATGCGACTGTTTGAGGTGCTGAATACTCCGCAGGACAAGCGAAGCAAATACCTGAAAGACGACCTGAAGGCTTTTCCATATACCAACGGCGGACTATTTGCAGAGGAAATCGAGATACCTCAGTTTACGGATGAACTCAAGGCGACACTCCTACAGAATGCAAGCCTTGACTTCAACTGGAGCGAAATCTCTCCCACCATCTTCGGCGCCGTGTTCGAGAGTACATTGAACCCTGAGACGCGGCGCTCTGGAGGTATGCACTATACCTCAATAGAGAATATCCACAAGGTTATCGATCCTCTGTTTCTCAACGACCTCAGAAAGGAACTCGACCTTATACTCGAAGAGAAAGTTGAACGCAAGCGAGAGCGGAAACTCGACGAATACCAAAGCCGCCTTGCCTCGCTTACTTTCCTTGACCCTGCCTGTGGCTCTGGCAACTTCTTGACGGAGACTTACATATCGCTTCGCCGTCTGGAAAATGAGGCAATCCGCGAGCGCTATCACGGACAGACCATGATGGGCGAGTTTCTCAACCCCATCAAGGTCAACATCCAACAGTTCTATGGCATAGAGATAAACGATTTTGCCGTCACCGTAGCCACTACAGCCCTGTGGATAAGCGAGGCACAGATGCTTGCCGAGACGGAACGCATCATAAAGCACGACATCGACTTCCTGCCTCTCAAGTCATACACTAACATACGTGAGGGCAACGCCTTGCGTATGGATTGGGACGTAATTGAGAGGAAAACCGACATTCCTACTATTTATGCAAAGAATGTTCATCTGATATTAGAACCTGAATCGGCTATGGCAAGCGAAGCTACAGCCGAGTATGACGAGGTTAACATCGTAACCCCACGTTTTGATGGTGACATTAAGCCAGACACACAACGTTATCAAGTACACTATGACTACATTATGGGCAACCCTCCTTTTGTGGGATATTCCTTGCAGACAAAGGAGCAGAAGGATGACATTATGAATGTTTTTGTTGACTACAAAGGAAAACCATACAAGTCAGCAGGCAAGATAGACTATGTGGCAGGCTGGTACTACAAAGCTGCACAATTAATGCGTACCAACAAGGACACTCGCGCTGCACTTGTGTCAACCAATAGTATAATTCAAGGCGAACAGGTAGCTGCAATATGGAAGCCACTGAAGGAACTGTTTGGTGTTCATTTAGACTTCGCATACAAGACATTCCGCTGGGATAGCGAGTCTTCATCTAAGGCTCATGTCCATTGCGTCATTATCGGCTTTAGTAACGTAATTGTACCAAAAGTTCTATACGATAATGAAACCCAAAAGGCAGCCACTAACATCAATGCTTATCTGATAGATGCACCAGATGTGTTTATTGATACACGCTCAAAACCAATATGCGATGTGCCACAAATGAGAAGTGGAGGAAAACCTGTAGAAGGCGGTTTCCTCATTTTGTCTTCAGAAGAAAAAGAGCACATAGAAAAAAGTGAGCCTAATCTTTCGCAATATATACGTCCATTTACGAGCGGTGATGATTTTATCAACAACAAGAAACGCTATTGTTTGTGGTTGGTAGGGGTGAGTCCAACTGAGATAAAACATTCTCCAGAACTGATGAAAAGAATATTAGCAGTAAAGGAATTTCGTCAGAACAGCACAAAGGAGGCAACAAGAAAATGTGCGGACACTCCCTCTCTCTTCATGGAAATAAAAGCTCCCATGAGTGATTATCTGCTTATTCCCGCTACTTCCTCAGAACGAAGACGATATATTCCTATCGGCTACGTTAATAAAGAGGTTATTCCAAATAATGCCGTACAGTTCGTTCCAGATGCTTCATTATATCATTTCGGAGTGTTGACATCCAATGTTCACATGGCTTGGATGCGAGTGGTTTGCGGAAGATTGAAGAGTGATTATCGCTATTCAGCTAACATAGTATATAACAGCTTTCCTTGGTGCACCCCTACAGACGCACAAAAGGCAAAGATAGAGCAGACGGCACAGGCAATCCTCGATGCAAGAGCGAAATACCCAGAAAGTTCACTTGCCGACCTATACGACGAACTGACCATGCCAGCAGAGCTGCGCAAGGCACATCAGGACAATGACCGCGCCGTGATGCAAGCCTACGGCTTCGACGTAAAAACCATGACAGAAAGCCAATGCGTAGCAGAGCTATTCAAGATGTATAAGGAAATGACGAAGTAATGTTGTATTTAGAAAACATACAATTCCCGAATGAGGAGAGAAGGGTATATCCCTATGCCCTCCTATATGATAAGGGGTTAGAACACATAGAGTGTGACTCTTAATGGGCACTTCGCCTCGAAGATGTAATTTCAGTTGAATTTCTTGAAAGGAAGGGTGACGTTGTAAAAAGAAAGATGTAAAAAAGACCCGCGAGTCTTCGACCTACGGACTGACTGACGAGGAACGCAGGATAGTGGAAGAAAAGAAAAAAAGATTACTTACAATGTTAGGAGCAATAATTGGTGACATAGCTGGCAGTAGGTTTGAATTCAACCCTACGAATGATTACGACTTTGAGTTGTTTACTGGTGAGTGTGGTTTCACGGATGATAGCATCTGCACTATTGCTGTGGCTGATGCTCTGCTGAAGGGACGAGACTTTGGTGATAGCATTCATGACTGGTGCCGTCGCTACCCTTATCCTACGGGAGGCTATGGTGGAAGGTTTGCGCAATGGGTGCAAAGTGACAATCCACAACCGTACGGGAGTTTCGGAAATGGAAGTGCCATGAGAGTAAGTCCTGTAGCGCATTGGTATGACGACTTGAACGAAATGCTTGATGCAGCTGCTGCCACAGCTCTGCCCTCTCATAATCATGAGGAGGGCATAAAGGGTGCGCAGACGGTAGCGCAGGCTATCTTCAAGGCTTTGCAAATAAAAAGAGATGGTAAAGATCCATCAAACCATATAGAGGAGATACTACAAGAATGTGTGGATTTTTCAGGCTATGACATAAATATCAGGCAAGAGGATGTAGAAAACAAGTTTGATGAAACTTGCCAAGGAACTGTGCCTGTCGCTCTTTGGAGTATCAGTCAGAGTAATAGTTTTGAAGATGCAATCCGCAAGGCTGTCAGCCTTGGAGCAGATGCGGATACGCTTGGTGCCATCGTTGGCAGTATAGCTGAAGCTATATGGGGAATACCAGAGGACTTCAAAATCGAGGCAATGAAATACCTCACCGATGAAATGAAACAAGTTGTTACAAAGTTTTACCAAAAGATAAGTTAGATGGCATATACATACAAATATCCAAGGCCTGCTCTGACTGCGGATTGTGTGGTCGTCACTAAAGAGACTACGCACAAGGTGCTGCTCATCCAAAGAGGAAACGAGCCCTTCAAGGGGTGTTGGGCTTTCCCAGGTGGTTTCATGAATATGGATGAGACAACTGAGCAATGTGCTATTCGTGAACTGGAGGAAGAGACGGGACTCAGGGTGTCAGACATACATCAGATTGGCGCTTACTCCAAGGTTGACCGTGATCCACGAGGAAGAACGGTGACTGTGGCTTATCTGGCAATCATCGATGCTCCTGTGGATACTAAAGGTCAGGATGATGCTGCCAAGGCTGAGTGGTTCCCCATCTCATCATTGCCTCAGCTGGCTTTTGACCATGAGGAAATCATGCAGGATGCTTTGGAGGTATATAAATGTATTGCCACTTGAAAAACAAAAAGCCCCTTGCACGTGGATGGTGCAAGGGGAGGGGATATGATAGAGTGTTTGCTGTGGCTTATGCCTTCTTGATGTAGTCAACGATCCATGCGCCGACTTCCTTGGTGCCGTACTTGGCGCCGCCCTCTACCTGTATCTCTGGCGTGCGCACGTTCTGGTCGAGCGAAGCATCGACAGCCTTGCGGATGAGCGCGCCCTCTTCCTTCAGGTCGAAGTATTCATAGAGCATGGCAACGGAAAGTATCTGCGCCAGTGGGTTGGCGATGTTGAGTCCCTTGCCCTGAGGCCATGAGCCGTGGATAGGCTCGAAGACTGGGGTAGAAGAACCTGTAGAGGCTGATGGGAGCAAGCCCATAGAGCCTGTGATGCATGAGCCTTCATCGGTAAGGATGTCGCCGAAGGTGTTCTCTGTCACCATAACGTCGAAGAACTTTGGCTCCTGTATCATGCGCATAGCGGCATTGTCAACATACATGAAGTCGGTCTCAACGTCAGGGTACTGCGGTGCCAGCTCCTGTGCCACCTTACGCCAAAGACGTGAAGATGCAAGCACGTTAGCCTTGTCAACGACGGTGAGGTGCTTGCGGCGCTGGCGTGCATACTGGTAGCCAACCTTCAGGATGCGCTCCACCTCTGGGCGTGAGTAGTAGTTGGTATCGAGAGCGTCCTCTACGCCATCGGCGTTGATTGACGGCTCCTGCTTCTTGCCGAAGTACATGCCGCCTGTCAGCTCACGGATGCAGATGAAGTCGGCACCCTTCACTATCTCGTCTTTCAGTGGTGACTTGTGCACCAGGCAATCGAAGGTTGTCACTGGACGTATGTTGGCAAACAGTCCCAGCTTCTTACGCATGGCGAGCAAGCCCTGCTCTGGGCGTACCTTTGCTGATGGGTTGTTGTCAAACTTGGGGTCGCCGACAGATGCGAAGAGCACAGCGTCAGCTGCCTCGCACACCTTGAAGGTCTCCTCAGGGAACGGGTCGCCAACTTCGTCGATGGCGTGGGCACCACATAGTGCCTCGGTGTAACTTACCTCGTGGCCGAACTTCTCTGCTACGGCAGACATCACAGCCACGCCCTGCTCCATAATCTCTGGTCCGATGCCGTCACCAGCCAGAACTGCGATATTCAGTTTCATTGTTCTATTATTTAATATGTATGACTCTCTTAAATCAAAAAAGGAGCACCAAGATGCTCCTTCCTTCCTGTCGGGGTGACAGGACTCGAACCTGCGACAGCCTGGTCCCAAACCAGGAACGCTACCAACTGCGCTACACCCCGCAAAACATCCGATTTCTCAAATGCGGTTGCAAAGGTACTACTTTTTTTGCAAACCGCCAAATGTTTTCTGGACTTTTTGCTTAAAAAGTTTTACATCATGTCGCAATGCTCGTCGTAGTTTCTCTCTACCTTTTCTCCTG